>CAYXWB010000253.1:0-7863 GCA_964468515.1 uncultured Bradymonadales bacterium
AGGTGGTCCAGGTGTAGCCATCCTGCCAGTAGTTGAGGCGGCCCTCGACGATGTAATCAGCGCCAAAATACGACACGATGTCGTTGATGCGCAGGTTCATCAGCCCCTGGGGGCCTTGTGATTGCGTGAGCTGGCGCCCTGCGGGGGTGAAGCCGCCGCCTTGATCGCCGTAGCCGGGGGGGAGCTGCTGCTGGGCCTCAGCGGCGCGCGCTTTCATAAAGAAGACGACGCTGGCGATCATCACGCCAAAGAAGAAGATCGACAGGACCAAGAAGAAGGACATCGTGGGGCTCCTACCAGTGAGAGCGAGGTGGCCGCAGGGGTGCGCCGCGCCAAGGCGACGTTGACATCACCAGCCAGGGATCCTGGGCCATAACGCGCGGCACTATAACAACGCGCCTGCGCGCGGTAAACCACACGCGCGCGCCATGACGATCAAAAGCGCAGCGCCACTAAAAGAGCAGCCCCGGGCGCGCGATGAGCGCGTGGTGGCCGTCCTCGCTCAAGGTGGCGCGCAGCGGGTCGAGGCGTTGGCCCTCGCAGGGGCCCTCAAGGCAGGTGCCGTCGCTCGGATCAAAGCGCGCGCCGTGCCAGACGCACAGCAGCGCGTCGCCCGCGTCACAGAACGCGGGCGCGTCATCGTCCTCGCCATCCAGCGCCAGCCCCCAGTGCGGGCAGCGATCAAAGTAAGCGTAGAGCGCGCCGCGCCAGCACACCAGCACGCCGCGCGCAGGTCTGCCCAGCGGATCCAGCAGCTCAAAGCGTCGCGCGTCACGCTGACGATCGAGGCCAGCGAGCGGGACAATGGCGAGCGGCTCTGTCATGGGGACCTCGCGTGGCGCATCGCGTCATGGGATGCGGCTTGACAACACCCGGCGGCTTAGTAGGTTACGCCTCGCCAGTGGATGCGCTAGCGCTATTTGTCCTCAAGACCGGGAGATGACCTGTGAGTCAATACGATGTCGTCGTGATCGGGAGCGGGCCAGGAGGTTATGTCGCCGCCATTCATGCGGCGCAGCAAGGCCTCAAGACCGCCATCGTCGAGCGCGAGCCGAGCGCGCGTTTGGGCGGCACCTGCCTCTTGCGCGGGTGTATCCCCACCAAGGCGATGCTCCAGAGCGCGGACCTGCTCTATGATATGCGTCGCAGCGAGCAGTTCGGCGTGGTGCGCGGCGCGGAGCCGAAGATCGACATCGACGCGGTCAGCAAGTACCGCGACAGCGTCGTCGCCAAGAGCGCCAACGGCGTCAAGTACCTCATGAAGAAGAACGCCATCGACGTCTACCTCGGGCACGGGCGCTTGGCCGCTCGTCAGCAGGTCAGCGTGACCGGCGCGGATGGCAAGGTCCAGACGCTCAAGACCAAGTTCGCCATCGTGGCCACGGGCAGCGTCGTGCGCGATCTGCCCTTCTTGCCCCCTGATCACGAGCGCATCATCACCTCCGATGATCTGCTCGCCAAGAACCTGATGCCCGAGTCGCTGATCGTGCTCGGCGCGGGCGCGGTCGGCTGCGAGTTCGCCAGCGTGTATTTGCGCTACGGCGCCAAGGTCACGCTCATTGAGGCGCTCGATCACATCCTGCCCATTGAGGACACCGAGGTCAGCGTCGAGGCCAAGCGCGCCTTTGAGAAGGGCGGCATGAAGGTCCTCACCGGCGCTAAGCTCTCCAGCGCCAAGGTCGAGGGCGATCGCGTCAAGGCCATCGTCCAGAGCGCCAAGGGCGAGCAGACGCTGGAGGCGTCGCACCTGCTCGTGGCGATCGGGCGTCGCCCGGTCACCGAGGATGTCGGCCTCAAGGGCACCAAGGTCAAGCTCGACGAGCGCGGCTACATCGACGTCTCACCGATGATGCAGACTGGCGAGGGCTGGGTCTACGCCATCGGCGACGTGGTCAACACCCCGTGGCTCGCGCACGTGGCCAGCAAGGAGGGGATCTTGGCCGTCGATCACCTGCGCGGCGCCAACCCGCGCCCCTTGCACTATGAGCGCGTGCCCAATTGCACCTATTGCATGCCTGAGGTCGCGAGCGTCGGCTTGACCGAGCGCGAGGCGCGCGCGCGCGGTCACGAGGTCAAGGTGGGCAAGTTCCCCTTCTCCGCCATCGCCAAGGCCTCGATCGTCGGCAAGCCCGAGGGCTTCGTGAAGCTCATCGCTGATGCCAAGCATGATGAGCTGCTCGGCGCACACATCATCGGCCCCAAGGCCACCGAGCTGATCACCGAGCTGACGCTCGCCCTTGAGCAAGAGTGCACGCTGGAGGAGCTGGCGCACACGATCCACCCGCACCCGACCTTGGCCGAGGCGGTCGGTGAGGCCGCTCATGCGGCGCTGGGACACCCGATTCACATTTGAACCTGAGCTGTGAGGAGCTTCCCATGCGCACTGAAGTGGTCATGCCCAAGATGGGCGAGTCTGTGACTGAGGGGACCGTGACGGCGTGGCTCAAGGAGATCGGCGATGTCGTCGATCGCGATGAGCCGCTGTTTGAGATCACGACAGATAAGGTCGACGCCGAGGTCCCGAGCCCCGCGTCGGGGATCTTGGTGAAGCGGCTGGTGGAGATCGGCGCGACGGTCGAGATCGACACTGTGGTGGCCATCCTCGACAGCGAGGGCGCCTCTGGTGAGCTAGGGCGCCCAACGTCGGCGCCTGCGGAGGTCGCGCACGCGCCCGTGCCAGAGTCCGCGCCGCAGAGCGCGCGTCACAATGGCGGCGCGTCGGTGGCGGTGAGCTCGGTGTTGGCGGACGCGCACGCCGCCGCCAACGCGAGCGCCGAGGCGCTGCGTCGCGCGCGCTCGACGCCGCTCGTGCGTCGCATCGCGGCGGAGCATGGCATCAGCGATCTGAGCGACATTGAGGGCAGCGGCCTCAGCGGTCGTGTGACCAAGAAAGACATCTTGGCTTATATTGAGTCGCCGCCTGCGGCGGCTGCGCCTCAAGCGCCGCGCGCGCCTCAGGCGCGCGCGGCGTCCAGCACAGCAGCCGCGCCGCAAGCGGCGCGCCCCGCTCACACGCCCGCCGCTGTGGAGCTTGGCGCGCGCGACACGATGGAGGCGATGTCGCCGCAGCGCCTGTCCATCGCGCGCCACATGATCGCCAGCCGCGCCACCAGCGCGCACGCCCACACCGTGCACGAGGTGGACTTCGACAAGGTCTTCAAGGCGCGCCGTGGCTTGAAGGCTGAGTTCGAGGCGCGCGGCGTGAAGCTGACCTACACCGCGTTCATGATCAAGGCCGTGGGCCAAGCGCTCGTGGAGTTCCCCGTGATGAACAGCGCGATGGACGGCGATCAGCTCGTCTATCGCGGCGACGTGAACGTTGGCATGGCGGTGGCGCTGCAAGACAGCTTGCTGGTGCCCGTGATCCGCAACGTCGATGAGCTGAGCTTGCTCGGGGTGGCGCGCGCGGTCAACGATCTGGCCGAGCGCGCGCGCACCAAGCGCATCAAGCCTGATGAGGTGCGCGGCGGCACGTTCACTGTGTCAAACCCTGGCGTGTTCGGCTCCGAGTTCGGCGTGCCGATCATCAATCAGCCGCAGGTGGCGATCTTGGCTACGGGCGCGATCCGCAAGCGCGTGGTGGTGGATCAGAAGACCGACGGGATCTTGGTGCGACCCACCTCGCTGTTCTGTATGTCGTTCGATCATCGCGTGATCGACGGCGCCACGGCCGATCGTTTTATGGCGCGTGTGCGTCAGCTGTTGGAGCAGTGGGAGGGTTGATCAAGGCGCTGTGGACACATCAAAGCGTAGCGGGCTTGCCGAATCTGGCGATGCCGCTACATTAAGGGCTGCGATCGGACCGTGGACCCATCAACCGCGTCAATGACGTGAGCTGGTGAGCCGTGGTCTGGACGCGCCCGGTCGCTGCATCGCACAGGCGGCAGCGGCTGCATCGCGCCTGGCGATGTGCCGCGCGCGAGCGCGCGTCACCGCTCTACACCCAGAGGATCGATCATGATTGAGATCACCAAAGAGAACTTCGAAGCCGAAGTGAAGAACAGCGACGTGCCCGTGGTCTTGGACCTGTGGGCCCCTTGGTGTGGCCCCTGTCGCAGCCTCACGCCCGTGCTGGAGAAGCTCGCGGCGGAGTACGAGGGCACGGTGAAGGTCGGCAAGATCAACATCGATAATGAGCCCGAGCTGGCCCAGGCGTTCCGTGTGCAGAGCATCCCGATGGTGATCGTGCTAGACAAGGGCAGCGTCAAGGATCAGCAGGTCGGCTTCCGCGGTGAGACGCCGCTGCGCCAGATGTTCGAGTCCCTCAAGGGCTGATGTGTTCTCACGGGGCATGCACGCATGCCGCGAGATCGCCGCGCCGCCGGGCTCTCACAGCTCGGCGGCGCGCGCGTGTCAAGCGCACCCCCCTCTCGTCACAACATGATCGCGGCCTGTGCGCCGCTGTCACAGCGAAGACAAGGCCACACGATGTCGCTGCTCGATCACCTGCCCGAAGCCCAGCGCCCGCTCTATGAGGCGATCCAGCGCGAGATCGCGCCCTTTGTGGAGGATGAGTCCTACGCGCAGGCGATCGCGCGCGTGGAGATGATCCTGCGCGGCATCCCGGTCGATCAAGACAACCGCTTGCTGCGCGCCGCGCTGCTGGCGCGGCGCGGTGAGCTGCGGCTGGAGGTCGAGGACTACGAGCAGGCCGAGGAGGACGCGCGCCACGCGCTCCAGAACGGGCTGCGCGTGGGGCCCGTCTACGCCATCGCGGGCTGGGCGCTGTATCACACGGAGTCGTATGACGAGGCGCGCGAGTGCTTTGATCGCGCGCTTGAGGATGATGGTCAACACGCACACGCGCTCAAGGGCCGCGCGCTGACGCTGCTTGAGCTAGAGGAGCACGCGCTGGCGCGCGCGGACTTGACCTATGCCATCCAACGCGAGCCGCAAGACGCGAGCTTGCACGCGCTGCGCGCGGAGGTTCACCTGGGGCTGCAAGACCTCGATCACGCGCGCCAAGATCTGGAGCGCGCGCACACCCTTGACCCAGAAGACGTGGACTACGCCGTGGCCCTCTCACGCGTGATCGGCGCCCAAGGCGACAGCGCGGGCGCGCTCCAGATCCTGACGCGCGCCACCGCAGGGGAGGACGCTGTTGGCCTCGACGCCTTGCTGTTGCGCAGTCACCTGCGCCTGATCGCGGGCCAAGTGGACGGCGCTCGCGCCGACGCGATGAGCGCGTCCAACCGCTTCCCCGACGAGGCCTTCGCCTTCGTGCAGCTCGCCCACGTCCAGCTCACCGAGGGCAACACGGGCATGGCGCTTAAAGCCGCCGAGCGCGCCGTCAAGCTCGACCCCAGCCTGCCCGACGCCTACCTCGCCCGCGGCACCGCGCGCCGCGCGCGCGGTGATGAGGCCGCCGCCAGCGAGGATCTTCGCCGCGCCGCCTCATCGCCCCCTGAGCTGCCCGCCTTCTTGTTCGGCTCAAGCTACGACGCCATGGACGGCGCCTCCATCCAGGGCGCGTTCGCTCAGGCCCTCGGCGGCGCTGACGCTGGCGCCGACGTCAGCGCCGCTGAGGAGGCCGCCAGCGCCTTCGGCGGCTTGGGCGGCTTAGGCGGCATGGCCGGCATGGCCGGCATGGATCCGATGCGCATGATGTCGCAGATGTTCGATGACCAAGGCAACATCAGGCCCGCGTTCAAGCCGCTGCTGAAGATGGCGTTCAAGAACGCCCCCTCCATCCTCAAGAACATGCCCGCTGGCATGCTCAAGAACATGGGCGGCATTGACCCTGAGATGCTCAAGCAGATGGACCTCGACAAGCTCTCCCCTGAGCTGCTGGAGGCCCAGATGAAGGAGATGTATCAGATGATGCAGTCTGGCGAGGATCCTCGCGAGCTGATGCAGAAGGCGCAAGCTGAGCTGGAGCGTCAGAAGAAGAAGGGCGGCAGCGGCGATAAGTGAGCTGTCAGCGCCGCGACCGGCTCAATCCAGCGGCGCGACGCGCTCTAAGCGCAGCGGCCCCGTGACAGGATCACCAAAAGAGAAGGTGACCAGCGGGGCATCTTGGGGTGGCCGAGCAGCCTCAACGGCCTGGATGAGCGCTTGACAGGTCGTGGCCTCGGCGCAGGTGAAGGGCTTGTCAGCCAGCAGCGTGCCGCCCAGGTCCGTCACCTCCTCCACCGCGTCAGCGCGCATGGCGATAGAGAACTCGTCCCCTGGCGAGACGCCGTTGTTCTCAACGACGCTGATGAGCGCATAGCGCTTAGTGGAGGCGTCTTGCGCAGGCATCGGCTCCTCCTCCACGCTGACCTGCATCGTGACCTCGCGTCCCCAGCTAAAGTCAAACCCCTCAATGGCGCCGTAGAACAGCATGGGGCCGTCGCCCTCATCGACCACCATGCAGGGCTGAGGCTCAACGCCGATGCAGGGGGCGAGGTAGGGGCTGACGGTGAGGATGGCGAGTTCTTGTTCAGGCACGTCAGCGCAGGCGCTGGCGAGCACGATGAGCAGGAGGAGAGCGCGCCATCGCGCTATGAGAGATCGCACCATGGGGTCGCTCCCTACGTGAGCGGTGAGCGCAACGCGCGCCGACCCCTTCAATCTGTTCACCGAAGGGGCGCGTGTCCAACGCGCGTCGCGCCGTCAGCGCTCAGAGGCGCAGATCATCGCCGCGCGGCAAGAACGGGATGACCAGCACCATCGACAAGAGGGCGACGCACAGCACGCTGATGGAGGTGCCAAAGCCGAGCGAGGCGATCAGGCAGGGCAGCCCCAGCAGCGGCGCGAACAGCAAGACGCTCACCAAGCCGAACAGGCTCTCCTCTCGTCCTGGGGGCGCAGGCGCGATCGCTTGGGTGGTAGCGAGGCTCATCGCGCCTTGGGCGTGGGGCTTGCCCAGACGGATGGCGCGGGCGCGCGCGCCGATGGCGCGCGCGTCGCTCGGGCGCTGTTGAGGCTCGGGGCGCGTCATCTCACACAGCAGCGCCTCAGCCGCTGGGCTCAAGCGCGCGTGGGGCTGCCAGCGCAGCGCGCCGCTCGGGTCGAGCATCGTGACGGGCTGGCGCTGCGTCAGCAGCACGATGGCCAAGACGCCGAGCCCGTAGACATCGGTGGCGCGCTCAGCCTGACCCGCGAGCTGCTCAGGCGCCATATAACCCAGCGTGCCCACCAGCGTCTGCTCGCGCAGGGTGCTGGCGAGCTGGTCATGCACCGCGCCAAAGTCGATGAGCATGAGGCGCCCATCGGCGGCGCGACGCATCACGTTGTCGGGCTTGATGTCGCGGTGGATCACCGGAGGGCTGCGCTCGTGCAGATAAGCTACGATCTCACACAATGACTCGATGAGGGCTAAGACCTCCCCCTCATCATAGCGATGCGCGCGGGCCTCTTGGGTCAGCGTGTGGCCCTCAATGAGCGTCTGGACCAGGTAGTGCGCTTGGTGCTTGCCGACGCCCCAGGCGAAGTCGTCAAGGTGTGCCGGGATGCCGGGGTGATGAAGCTGCGCCAGCACGCGCGCCTCGCGCTCGAACAGTTCTTGGCTCTTGAGCGAGCGCATCCGCTTGAAGCTCAGCTCCTTGATCGCGACGCGCTGACCATCGTGTAAACGCAGCGCCTCGTAGGTGTCGCCTTGGCCCTCAACGTCAAGCCGTGACAGCAGCGCGTAGCGCCCGTCGAGCAGGATGGGGCCGTGGCACAGCGCGCATCGGCGCGCTTCATCAGGTTGTGGGCTGCCGCATGAGGCGCAGAGCATGATGAGGTCGCTCCTGAAGGTGCAGCGTGTGCAACATCAGGATCAACACGTCGCTGGCGCGCAGGATTTCATCACGCGCACGCGCGCAGCGCCTCGATCACATGAGCGCGCTGGGCCAGCGTGAGCGAGGGGGAGCAGGGGATGGCGAGGACCTCGCGCGC
>CAYXWB010000254.1:0-7794 GCA_964468515.1 uncultured Bradymonadales bacterium
CCCCCGCGCTCAACGCGCGCGGTGAGATCGACAGCCCAAGCTGCGACGCATGGGCCAGCAGGTAGGGCAGATCACCTGGCAGCGGATCATCCGCCGCGCCGACCAGCGGCTCAGCTGCCAGCGCCATCAGCTGGCGCGCCTGCGCGGCGTGATGATCGCGCGTGGCGTCTTGGCTGAGGGCGTCTGCGGCGAGGGCGGCGAGCAGGTGCAGCTCGATCTGGCGGCGCGTGTCGCCTAAGGCCTCGAAGTAGCGCAGCGCAGGCTCAACGCTCTGCAGCACCACGGCGGCGCGCGAGGTGCGATGACCACACCACGCCCGCGCCCAGCGCTCAAGCCCCGCCCCAAGCCCCTCACGCGCCGCGTCACACTCGGCCAGCGCGCCGCGCGCGTCGATCGACGCGCGCGTGGTCAACGCGCGCTGCGCTTGGACGCGGTGATCAGCAGCGCTCCACGCGACCGGCGCGGGCTGAGACGCGCGCCACGCTGGCGGCGCGCACGCGCTGAGCGCGAGCCCCCCGAGGGCGATGAGCAGCGTTCGGGCGCCCATGAGCTAGACCTTGGCAGCGCACAAGTGGCCACGCGTGGGGTGTCAACGAGGCTCCCACTGAGAGACGTCAGCAGACCTCCAGAGATTCTAACACAGCTGGGGGGTGTGCGCCGTGATCGTGCGCCGATCAGGCGGTATCCTCAAGGGGAGGAGGCTTTATTCAAAAAACGTGCGAGAAAATTTACCAACGCCACAGCCTGCCTCGTAGGGTCATGTGCGACCCAGTCGAGGCGACGGCGCGCAGCTTGGTTGACTCATGGCGAGAACCTTTATAGGATTCGCCGTCTTGGCTGAACTGAGCTGAGCCTAAAAGCATCACCTCCCGACCTACTAGGAGACAGCAGGGTGAAAATGAACCAAACACACGTGCGAGAGAAGACGACCCGACTGATGTTGGCGTTGGTGGTGATGTCGCTGGCGTTGGGGGCGCTAGCCTGTGGCGATGAGGGCACTAATGACGGCGACGATGGCGGCGGCGGCGTGGGCGAAGTGCGCACAGGCGTGGTGAACATTGCCCCCGCACAGATCACCTTCCTGGAGAAGGCGATCGGCGAGGAGGACATCCAGTCCGTGACGATCCGCAACACGGGCACGGGCAGGCTTGGGCTGAACAACATCACGCTCCATCCGGAAGAAGACGGCAGCCGCGAGATCACGCCTCATGGGGAGTGGCCCACGAGCAAGAACTTGGCAGCTGGTGAGTCGCTGACGCTGTCGGTGAAGTGGAACCCGCTGGATGTGCACCCTGACGCGACGCGCATCACGATGACGACGACAGATCCAGGGCGTCAGAGCGTGACGATCCAGGTGGCCTCGCCGCAGCTCGCGCCGCTGATCGCCGCTGAGAACACGATCTCGTTCCCGCGCGTGCCCACGGGCTCCACGGAGAGCCGCCTGACGTTCGTGCAGAACATCGGCAAGGCGCCGCTGCAGGTCGCTGACATCCTGCGCACCCCGGTGAACAAGCGCGACTTCAAGATCAGCTACCCTGATCCTGCGTTCCCCACCGACCCCACGAAGGACAGCGAGACGTTCGCGCCTCGGACGCTTCAGCCTGACGAGAGCTTCCAGGTCCGCGTCTCGTTCACGCCTGAGAGCGACGCGCCCTCAACCGCGTCGATGATCGTGTACAGCAACGCGACCAATGGCGATCAGTTCGAGGTGCGCTTGATCGGCAACGCGGGCACGCCTTGCATTCAGGTCGGCGGCGGCGTCGCGGCGCTCCCGGCGGTTGAGAACAATGAGACCTATGAGCTGAACTTCGGCCAGAGCCAGATCGAGCGCACCTCGACCAAGACCGTGCGCATTGACAACTGCAGCCGCACCAACGCGCTGACGCTCAACGGCATCACCCTGACCAACACGGGCATGGGCGTGTTCGACATCGCCACGCTGCCTGATGGCTTGGCTGATGGCCCGATCACCATCGGACCGCTTGACTCGGTGACCTTCGGCGTGTCGTACAGCCCGACCAATGATATGGCGAGCATGGGCCAGCTGCGCATCGCCAGCGATGATCCGGTCGCCGCTGATATCGGCGTGCGCATCATCGGCACGGGCACCAACAACCAGTGCCCCGTGGCCAACGCCTCGGCGACGGTGGTCGGCGGCGGCGGTCGCTATGACGCGGTGATCGACACCATCCCGCTGAAGACCGTCCAGTTCAGCAGCGAGGGCAGCAGCGACGACAGCACGCAGCCGCTCACCTACCAGTGGGAGCTGACCCGCGTCCCCGTGAACTCCAACGGCCGCATCACTGGCCCCACCACCGCCAGCCCGACCCTGTTCCTGGATCTGGCCGGTGAGTATGAGGTGGAGCTGACCGTGTATGACAGCCTCGGCTTGGCCAGCTGCAACACCAGCAAGGTGCTGATTCGCGCCGTCCCTGATGAGGACATCCACGTCCAGCTGGTGTGGGACACCCCCAGCGTCACGGTCAACCCGGAGAACAATGGCACGGACATGGACCTTCACCTCCTCCACCCGACCGGCAACTGGAACACGAACCCGGGCGACTGTCACTGGCAGAACCGCTCGCCAGATTGGGGCATCCGCAACCGCGCTGATGACAACCCCAGCCTTGACATCGACGACACCAATGGCAAGGGCCCTGAGAACATCAACCTGAACAACCCCGAGAGCGGCGCGGTCTATCGCGTGGGCGTCTACTACTACGCCGACCGCGGCAAGGGCGCCACCTACGCCACCGTGCGCATCTACCTTGAGGGTGTGGTCCGCTACGAGAAGCGCGAGAAGTACATGGAGAGCGACGGCCTGTTCTGGGATGTGGCGGCCATCTCCTGGCCCAGCAAGCAGATCACCCCGATCGACGTCATCCGCAACGGCTTCTGAGCCGAGCCCAGCGTGACCTCAAGGCCACGCCTGAGCCTGACGAGGCCCCTGACGCGCAGCGCGCGTCAGGGGCCTCGTCGTTGTCACAGGGTAGACATCTGCGCTCACTCGCGCTACGCCTTGGCCCACAGCAGATGACGCGCGCGTACGCGCGCATGCCCTACAGGAGCGACGATGCAGCTCGGTGAAGCGGTCATGATTCGGATGCGGATCGGCATGGAGCACGCCCACTATGCGGGCGAGCTGGTCGATGGGGCGTTCATGCTCAAGCTGTTTGGCGATGTCGCCACGGAGCTGCTGATCCGCCTGGATGGCGATGAGGGGCTGTTTCGCGCTTATGAGCAGGTGGAGTTCTTGGCGCCTGTACGCGCGGGCGATTATATCGAGGCCACAGGGCACATTGAGCACATCGGCAAGACGAGCCGCCGCATGGTGTTTGAGGCGCGCAAGGTCATCACGCTGACGCGCGAGGACGCCGCGCGGCCCGGTCAGGCGCGCGCGCTGACGCCGCCCGAGGTCGTGTGTCGCGCGCGAGGCACCTGCGTGACGCCGCTGGACTGTCAGCGCGGCCAACACCCTACCCCATGACGTCACCGCTGAGGCCTAAGATGCAACCTCTGATCATCACCGCCGCGATCGTCGGCGCCGAGGTCATGCGCGAGCAGACCCCCCACGTCCCCTACACCCCCGACGAGATCGCCGATGAGGCCGCGCGCTGTCGCGCCGCAGGCGCGAGCATGGTGCATGTGCATGGGCGTCGCGATGACGGCACCCCGACGCAAGATCGCGAGACCTTTGGCAAGATCCTAGCGGGGATCCGCCGACGCTGCGACGTGCTGGTGCAGTTCTCCACCGGGGGAGCGGTCGGGATGAGCGTGGAGGAGCGCGTGGCGGGGCTGACGTTGCGCCCTGACATGGCGACCTTGACCACGGGCACGGTGAACTTCGGCGAGGATGTGTTCATGAACAGCCTGCCGATGATCCGTCAGATCGCCGCCCAGCTGCAAGCGCTGGAGGTTCGGCCTGAGATCGAGATCTTCGACACGGGCATGGTCGACACCGCGCTTCGGCTGCTGAAGGAGGGGCGCTTGAGCGCGCCGCTGCACTTTGACTTCGTGCTGGGGATGCCAGGGGGGATGAGCGCGCGTCAGGAGAGCTTGGACTTCTTGGTGGCGATGTTGCCTGAGGGCAGCACGTGGAGCGTGGCGGGCATCGGGCGTCATGAGCTGCCGCTGGCGGCGCTGGCCATCGCGCGTGGGGGGCATGTGCGCGTAGGGTTAGAGGACAACATCTACCTGAGCAAGGGGGTGCTCGCGCGCGGCAGCTACGAGCTGGTGGAGGCGGTGGCGTCGATGGCACAGGAGGCGGGCCGCCCGCTGGCGACGCCAGCACAAGCGGCCGCACTGCTCAACATAAAGACAAACAAAACAATTACTTAACAGAACAATCACGCTCTCAGCAGGGTGACATTGGGGTGACGGCGCGCTTAAAAAGTGGGATCACAGTGATAACAAGCGGGTGAGCGCGAGATAAAAAGTAGTTTTTTTTTGTCGTGGCCGCCTTGACACTGATCAGCCCCGTCTCTACTATCCGCCTTGATTCATGCGGGCTATCTGTCTTTTTCAAGATACCAAATCGGTGCCACACGCTCGGCACAGTCGGGCCGATTTTTATCTCAGGCAGCGCTCCCGCTGTGCAGCGCGTCCCCTTGTCCCCCAACCTACTCGACCGAGGGAAGCACCATGACCAAGAGCGAGCTGATCAACCTGGTTCACACCGAAGCCACCAATGACAAGTACAGCATCGACGTCACCAAGAAGGCGACGGGCGAGCTGATCGACATCATCTTCGAGCAGGTCGGCAAGGCGATCGAGGGCGAGGAGCGCTTCTCGTACCCTGGCTTCGGCACCTTCTCGGTGAAGCACCGCAAGGAGCGTGAGGGTCGCAACCCCCGCACCAAGGAGCCCATCACCATCCCCGCTTCGAACACGGTCAACTTCAAGCCGGCTCCCAGCCTGCGTGATCGCGTGAACAAGAAGAAAGAGAAGAAGGGCGCCAAGAAGGCCAAGAAGTGATCATGCGCTGAGGCCTCATCAGACGCCTCATCACCGGTCCTTCAAGACGAGCCAGTCCTCACGAGGTCTGGCTCGTCTGCTCTGCGCTCAAGCGCGCCTGCGGCTAAGCTTTCTCCGGATGCGGTCCACCACCGGGGCCGCCTCTGGCGGACGCCACAGCGTGGTCAGCAGCGCCCCTGTGAGGCAAAACACGAGCCCCATCACGACCAGCAGCAGCGCGTGATCAACCCACGCTTGCGGCGCGCCGCGCAGTGACACCACGCCCCAGCGCCCAAGCCGCGCCGCCCCAGCGCACGCGCTCGCCATCAGCGCGCCGCGCGCGCCGCTCATCGCCAGCGCGCCGAGCCGCAGCGCGCCATAGATGCGCTGATAGATCACGAGCGTCGCCAGCGCGTTGAGCGTGATGCCCGCCGCGCTCGCCAGCGCCAGCCCCGTCACCCCCATCACTCGCCCAAGATACGCGTACAGCGGCAGCGCCAGCACCAGCACCACCGTGCCAAAGGCCATGGGGCGCCACGTGTCTTGGTGCGCATAGAACCCGCGCACCGCGAACGCTTGCACCGTCCACGCGCTCAAGCCTAGGCTGAAGTAGAGCAACAGCTGGCCCGTCTGCTGGGCGTCTTGCGTCGAGAACTGACCAAACCGGAACACCACGAACACCAGCGAGTCACCGGCCACCACGAGGCCCGCGCTGGCGACCACGGCGATGAACAGCAGCTGCCGCATGCTGCGCGTCATCACCTCACCGAGCGTGTCGCGCTCGCCTTGTGCGGCGAGCTTGGTGAGGAAGGGGAGCGCGGCGAGCCCTGCGGCTTGGCCGATGAGGGAGAACAGGACCATCATCAGCTTGCGGGCGTGGTTTAAGCGTGTCACCGCCCCAGGATCATGCGACGCGCCGAAGATGCGCAGCAGGTACTCGTCCATGGTCACGAGCGTGGCGCCGACCATCAGCGGCAGCGACAGCCACAAGAACTGGCGCACGCCAGGGTCGCGCAGTGAGACGCGCGGGCGATAACGCACCTGGCGGCGCGCGGCCCACAGCGGCACGCCTAGCGGCCCGATGAACGCGCCCAAGAGCGCCCCCACGCTGAAGCCCGCGATCCCAAACCACGGCTCAAGCAGCAGGCCACCTGCGATGATGCACACGTTGTAGACTAGCGGCGCCACCGCGGCGGGCCAGAACGTCTCGCGCACGAACAGCGTGGATTGGAGCAGGCCGCCCACATAAAACGCGAGCTGAGCGGGCATCACGATGCGCGTCATCTGGATCAGCAGCGCGCGCTGCGCGGGGTCTTCAAACCCGCTGAACATGCGCGTCACCACCCAAGGCGTCGCCCACAGCCCCACCAGCGTGAAGCCTAACAAGATGAGGCCCATGGTCGTGATGAGCGTGGAGAACAGGCGCCAGCCCCCCGCCTCGTCATCGCGCGTCATGTAGGCCGAGAACAGCGGGATGAACGTGATGGAGAGGGTGCCCCCGGCCAAGAAGTAGTTCATCAGCTCGGGCAGCGTGAAGGCGGCGTAATACGCGTCCGTCATGCCGCTTGCGCCGTGGCGAGCGGAGATCACGACCTCGCGAAGTGAGCCCAGGATGCGGCTCAAAAAGGCGCTCACGGCGAGGATCAGCGCGGCGATGCCCATGCGTCGCCCGAGCGACGCGCCGGGCGTTGAGGCAGCAGGTTCAGTCATAGACGCGCTCTTCAGCTTGAAAACCGCGCGCGACGCGCGCGCGGTGTGGGCTGGCGAGGTTAACCTCGCCAGCCCACACCGCGCCAGTTTTCGCACCCCTCACGCGCCGCAGACCGACTCACGGACGCCTCGAATCGGCGCCAAGAACACGTCCACGCAGCCCTCAAGCAGCGCGCGCAGGCCGGGGGCGTCGATGAGGGCGGGGTCGTTGATGGCAAGCGCGCTGCGGCGGTCGATCTCATCGAACGCGGCGCGCGCGGCGCCGCAGTCATGCAGCAGCGTGATGGCACGCACGATCTGCGCGTCGCTGACGTGCTCGCGCCCCGCGCGCAGCACGTCGCGCAGCCAGCGCGCGTCTTGGGCGCTGGCGTGCTCCAGCGCGTGCACCACGAGGATCGAGATCTTGCCCTCAGCGATGTCGCAGCCGCGCCGCTCGCGGCCCTTGTCTGCGAACAGGTCGAGCACGTCGTCTTGGATCTGAAACAGCACGCCCAGGTGTCCTGAGGCGCGCTCCAGCGCGTCCACCACGGCCTCAGGCGCGCCGCACAAGGCGGCTGCGCCCGCCACAGGCAGCGCGAACAGGCCGCTGGTCTTGCCCTCGACCATGGCGATGTAAGCGTCGAGCGTGGGGCGCTCCTGCTCCTTGAGCAAGAACTCGCGCTCCTGGCCATCGACCACGCGCAAGGTCTGCGTGACGACGCGCGCGGTGATGGCTTGGCGCGTGGCGGCGTCGGCGTCGAGGCCGCCCACCAGGGCGAGCGTGTAGTAGAGCATGGCGTCGCCGAGGTTGATGGCGCGAGCCTCCCCGTAGCGCACCCAGGCGGTCGGCTGATCGCGGCGCACCGTGTCGCCGTCTTGCAGATCGTCGTGCACGAGCGTGGCGTTGTGCAGCATCTCACAGGCCGCGCCGAACGGGATCAGCGGCGCGGGGTCGTGGCCGAGCGCGCGCGCGACCGCCAGCGGCAGCAGCGCGCGCAGGCGCTTGCCGCCTGTGCGCATGTGATAGTCGGTCATCTCGACGAGCGACGAGCCGCGCGGGCTAGCGCGGGCGACGGTCTCATGCATCAAGCGCATGATCGCGTCGAGGTGATCCTGGCTCAGCTGCTCGATCTCGCGCTGCAAGTTCATGGA
>CAYXWB010000255.1:0-3451 GCA_964468515.1 uncultured Bradymonadales bacterium
TGAGCAGGACCGCGCTTCGCGCGGCCCTGCTCGGTGAGGACGCGCCAGCGTCCTCACAGGCACATCAGCGCAGGCGCACGTCGAAGGGTCGCGCGCTGGTCTGACGCATGAGCGCGGAGTTGCCGATCTGACCCCGCGCGTTGGAGCCCCAGCACTTGACGCTGTTGTCATTGGTCATCGCGCAGCTGTGGGCGTCACCCAGTGAGATAGCCTGGGCGCGCACGCGCTGGTTGTTGCCATCGGGGAAGACGGCTGTGGGCGTGCTCTTGGGGCTGTCGGTGCCCTCACCGAGCTGGCTCTGGCCGTTCATCCCAAAGCAGACCATGTTCGTCTCATCTGCTTGGCAGGCGTCACCGACGCCGTCACTGCTGGTGTCTTGCTGATCGGGGTTGGCGACAAACGGGCAGTTGTCGCTAGCATCGGGCACGCCATCGCCATCGGCGTCGTCGGCGCAGGCGGCAGGCTCTTGACCAGGGTTAGCCACGAGACGGCAGTTATCCATCGCATCAGGCACGCCGTCATTATCACTGTCGAGGTCCAGGTAGTCAGGGGTGCCATCGCCATCGGTGTCAACCGGGGGCGTGTAGGGGTCGGCGTCGCCGGCCTCATCACGATCAGGGATGCCGTCACCATCCGAGTCGCTGTCACGGAAGTTGGGGAGACCGTTTTGGGTGGTGTCCGTGGGGTCGAGCACGTTGCCCAGCTCATCGCGATCGAGGATGCCATCGTTGTCTGTGTCGCGACCGCCGATGAGGGCGCAGATGTGATCGCGCCCTGAGGCGACCGCCTCCACATAGTCGAGCGAGGCGATGAGCGAGGGTCGCAGCGCCGCGCGTCGCACTGAGATACGATCAGGCTTGGCGATGGGCGCCTCACACTGGCTGTTGCTGCCCACCAAGACGCAGGCGCCGGTGGGGCAGCTGACGTTGATCGGCTCAGGCGCGCAGGGCTGCGCGCCGCACTTGCCAAAGCGGCCGTTGGAGAGGGTGAGGCTCATGATCGGGTGCGCGCTCTGGACGTCCGCGCCTAGCGCAGGCCAGATCGCGCACTCGCTGCTGGCCGTGTTGATGAGCATCGCGTTGACGTCCTCTTGATTGTAGAGGCACATGGCGGCGGTGTCAGTCAGGCGATTGACGCCGCTCAAGGTGAGCGGACAGCCTGAGCCTGCGGACGGCGCGCTGAGCGCGCCCCAGCAGAACAGCTGCGCGCTGCGCGTGAGCGCGCAGGTGTGCGCGCGCCCGGCCGACATCGTGATCACATCGCTCAGCGGCGGTGCCACGGGCGCTTGGCGCAACAGCACATAGTCGATCCCGTCGCTGGTGAGCACGGTCCGATCGACGCCGAACACCTGCAGCAGCTGGCGGCCGATGTTGTCCGTAATCCAGCTGTTGGGCGCGAGGTTGCCGAGCTGGCCGAAGTTGTTGCGACCCCAGCAGCGCATGGTGCCATCGATCATCAACGCGCAGGTGTGATGGTAGCCCGCGATCAGCTCCGTCACGCCCTGATCCAAGCCGAAGACGTCCTGAGGCGCGGGCGCGTTGACGCCCTTGACCAGCAGCTCAGGATCGCCGATCTGGCCGTATTGATTGGAGCCCCAACACTTGACGGCGTTGCCCTCTTGCGCGGGGGCGTTGAGGCGGCGGATCATGGCGCACGAGTGATCGGTGCCGGTGACGACCTGGAGCGCGCCCGAGGCGATGGCGGTGGCCCCTGGCGAGGTGCTGTTGACGGTGGTGCCTACGCCGAGCTGGCCTCGGTTGTTATCACCCCAGCAGCGCACGCTGGTGTCGCTCAAGCGCGCGCAGGTGTGACGGCCGCCTGCGGCGACCTCCAGCGCTTGCGCTGACGCGGGCAGGTTGAGCACGTCTACGGGGTTGGGCTCTTGGCCGGTCTTGGCGTTGCCCAGCTGCCCCTTATCATTATTGCCCCAACACTTCAGCTTGCCCGAGCCGATGGCGCAGCCGTGCAGCTCGCCCGTGTCAATGGCGTCAACGCAGAACGCGTCACACGACAGCATCCCCCCACAGGAGTCAGGCAGCTCACCGCACAGCACCCCCGCGCTCTCACAGGTGGTGGGCGTGCAACCACACACGCCTGGCTCACCGCCACCACCGCAAGTGTCGGCCTCCATGCAGACGGTCACAGGATCGCCACACGAGGCCACGCGCCGCGCCGCGCCGCAGCTGTCCATCACATCAAGCGGACCACACTCGATGCCCTCGCGTGTGCATAGCGCCTCGTCTGTCTCAGGCACACAGCCCATCTCCTCGGCCATCATGTCGCCGTCCAGCGGCGCATCGATCACAGCGTCGGGCTGCTCATCGGGCAGATCCACAGGCTGATCGATGATCGGCGCTGGCGGCTGGATGATGGGAGGGGGGGGCTGACGCGGCTCGTCCCCACAGGCTGCGGCGAGGACGCTGAGGAGCAGCAGGAGGCTCAGCGGGGGCTGGCGAAGGGCGCGCATGGGCATCTCACGAGGTGATCGCGCCGCCTACGGGCGGCGCGAGGGCAAGAGCGGGACGGGGCTTGGATGATCAGATCTCTGTGACTGAGCTTAGCGCGCGCGCGCTCAGATGCAAAGCATCGCCGCCTCAGCGCCATCTCACAGCCGCACCAGCGCCGTGCCCCAGGTGAAGCCGCTGCCAAAGGCCGCGTGCAACAGCAAGCTCCCCGGCCCCACAAGCCCCTGCCCGCGCGCCACATCCAGCGCCATCGGGATGCTCGCCGCCGTCGTGTTCCCGAACCCCTCAATGGTGTGAATGACCCGCTCAGGAGCAAGGCCCAGCGCTTGGGCGACGTGCTCGTTGATGTGCCGGTTGGCCTGATGCGGCACCAGCCACAGCGCCCGGCGCGCCTCAGCGGCGTCGAGGTCGTGCGCCTTGAGCAGCGCCTTGAGCTCGCGCTCCAAGGTCTGGATCGCGTGGCGAAACACCGCGCGCCCGTTCATGCGCGGGAAGTGGCGCTTCTGGGCGAGGACTTGGGCGTCGAGGTGCGGCTTGAGCAAGCTGCCGGGCGCCTCACACCACAGCTGCTCGGCGCCCGCGCCGTCGGCGCCCAAGCGCACCGCCAGCACGCCAGGGGCGTCGATCGTGTCGGCGTCCACCTCGCGCGCCTCCAGCACCACCGCGCCCGCGCCATCGCCGAACAGCGCCGTGATGGCGCGCCCGTCTGGGGAGTAGTCCAGGCCTGAGGAGTGCACCTCGCTGCCGATCACCAGGACGCGCTTGTAGACGCCCGCGCGCAGCCACGCGTCCGCGATGCTCAGCGCGTAGAGGTAGCCCGAGCATTGATTGCGCACGTCCAGCGCGGGCAGCCCCGGCAACCCCAGGCGCGCCTGCACCAGCACGCCGCTGCCGGGGAACATCAGATCGGGTGACAGCGTCGCCACGATGAGCGCGTCGAGGTCTTGGGGCGCGCAGCCCGCATCCGCCAGCGCGCGCCGCGCCGC
>CAYXWB010000255.1:3551-7778 GCA_964468515.1 uncultured Bradymonadales bacterium
AGACGCCGAGACGACTCTAGCGCCCCTGACGCTGCCCTACAAGACCGAGGTGGCGCGCCCTCGCCCCGGCGCGCTCGGCGCGCTGGCGCGCTTTGTCGCCCGATGGCCCGCCCTCGCGGGCCTCATCGGCGGCCTCATCGCCGTGGCCATCGCCGCCGCGCGCGGCTGGCGCGGCGCGGCCAGCGCCCCGGCGCTGGCCGCCATCATGGCGCTGGTGGTGATCGTGGTCTGGGTGGGGTTGTTCTGGATGATGCGGCGCGCCTTTGCGGGCTACGCGATGCGGCTGGAGCCGGTGGTGCGCAGGCTAGAGCGCGGCGCCGATGGCAGCATCACCTGGTCCGAAGCTGGCCAGCCCGTGCGTCAGCTCGACAACCCGGAGCTCGTGCTGATGCTGCGCGAGGCGCCGCCGCACGACGCCACGGGCGCGTGGCCCGTGCTGCTCATCGCGCGCCAGGATGAGCGCGCGCCGCTCGTGTTAGAGACGCGCTTGAGCGTCGAGGAGGCGCGCGCGCTGCCCATGGCGCCCGAGCCGCTGCGCGCGCAGATCGATGACAAGCTGCCCCCCCACCTGCTCTCGCCATGGCTCCAGCTCGCCAGAGGTGCGCGCTAGCTCAATCACTGCGTCAGGCGCACCACCTTGCGCTTGAACAGCCGCTCTAGGCCGCTGATCAGCGCGTCGCTCGGCTCCACCCACAGCGCCTCGGGCAGCGCCAGATCCGCCTGCCCCTCACCGCCCGGATGCGCCACCTTCAAGGTGAGCTGCGTGCGGCAGCGCCCGCGATGCGCCTCGAACAGCGCGCGCATCTGCTCCAGCTTGGCCCCTGAGGCGGCCGCCGCGTCAACCTCCACGATCACCCGCTTCACATAGCGCAGCCGCGCCTCGCTCAAGCGGATCACCTCCGAGACGCGCACCTTGCCCACGCGCGACTCCAGATCCCCGTCCTCCGTGTACTGCCCTTTGACGAGGATCGGCTCGTCGCTCTTGATGGCCTCCTCGTTGGCGTCGAACGCGGCGCTGAACACCAGCGCCTCGCACTGGCCTGAGCGATCCTCCAGTGACAAGAATGCCATGCGCCCCTTGCCATTCTTGAGCGGGCGCTCGCGATACTCGCTGACCACGCCCGCGAGCACTACCTCATCGCGATACTGCAACCCCTTGCACGAGGCGACGTTCGCCGCCGAGGTCACGCCATAGATGGCGATCTCATCGATGAACCGATCCAGCGGGTGACCCGTCACATAGAAGCCGAGCAGCGAGCGCTCATGCAGCAGCAGCTCCTTGTCGGTCCACGGGGGGACCTCCACGTAGGTGTCCTCCAGGGCGGGCTCAGGGGTGGCCACGGCGCTGAACATACCGAACAGGCTGGACTGCCCCACGGCGCGATCGTGCTGGGCCTTTTGACCGCGCTCCATGGCCATGGGCAGCGTGGCGAGCATACGCGCGCGCGCCTCGGCGTGGGCGCTGATGTGCGTCTGGTTCGCGCCTGGCCCCATCGCGTCGAACGCGCCACACTTGATCAAGGCCTCGATCGTGCGGCGGTTGAGCTTCTTCAGGTCCACACGCCCGCAGAAGTCGTACATGCTCTTGAACGGAGAGCTCGCGCGCACCTCGATGACGTGCTCGATCACGGGCGCGCCCACGCCCTTGATGGCCGCCAAGCCGAACCGGATCTTGCCCCCTGCCACCGAGAAGTCGAGCTGCGAGAGGTTCACATCCGGCGGCAAGACCTCGATCCCTAGCTCCTTGGCCTCGTTGATGAACCGCACCACCTTGTCGGTGTTGTCGCGGTCATTGCTCATCAGCGCGGCCATGAACTCCACCTCAAAGTGCTTCTTGAGGTAGCCCGTCTGGTAGGTGATGAGCGCGTAGGCCGCGGAGTGGCTCTTGTTGAAGCCGTAGCCCGCGAAGTAGGCCATCAGGTCGAAGATCTCGCCAGACAGCGCCGGGCTGACGTCGAGCTTGGTCGCGCCCTCCACGAAGATGCTCTTCTGCTCGGCCATCACCTCGGGCTTCTTCTTGCCCATCGCCCTCCTGAGCAAGTCCGCGCCACCTAACGAGTATCCGGCCACGACGCGGGCCGTCTGCATGACCTGCTCTTGGTACACCATCACGCCGTAGGTCGGCTTGAGCACCTCCTCAAGCCACGGGTGCGGGTACGCCACGGCCTTACGCCCGTGCTTACGATCGATGAAGTCATCGACCATGCCCGAGCCCAAGGGGCCGGGGCGATAAAGCGCCACTGCGGCGATGATGTCCTCGAAGCAGTCAGGCTTGAGCTTCTTGAGCAGTTCTTGGAAGCCCGACGACTCAAGCTGGAACACGCCGGTGGTGTTGCCCGCCGAGATCATCTTGTAGACGCCCGCGTCATCGAGCGGGATGGCGTTGATGTCGAACAGATCCTCACCGCGCAGCTTGCGCTGCGTGTTGATGATGTTCACCGCCGTCTCGATCACGGTGAGCGTCTTGAGGCCCAAGAAGTCGAACTTCACGAGGCCGGCCTCCTCGACCTCATTCTTGGCGAACTGGGTCACGATCTCGCCATTGGCCCCGCGACAGATCGGCACATAGTCCCACAGCGGCTGCTCGGAGATCACCACGCCTGCGGCGTGCATGCCCGCCTGACGGTTCAGGTTCTCCAAGCTCAGCGCGATGTCAAACAAGCGGTTGACGCGCGGATCTTCGCGGCGCATCTCGCTCAAGCGCGGCTCTTGGCCCAGCGCATCCGAGAGCGTGATGCCGAGCACGTCGGGCACGAGCTTGGCGAGGCGATCCGTCTCGCCAAAGGTGAGCCCCAGCGCGCGGCCCACGTCGCGCACCACCGCCTTCGCCTTGAGCTGCCCATACGTGATGATCTGCCCCACGTTGTGCTGCCCATACTTCTCCGTCACATACTGGATCACCTCACCGCGCCGGTTCATGCAGAAGTCGATGTCGAAGTCCGGCATCGACACGCGCTCGGGGTTCAAGAACCGCTCAAACAGCAGGTCATACGGGATCGGATCGATGTCGGTGATGCGCATCGCGTACGCCACCAAGCTGCCCGCGCCCGAGCCGCGCCCAGGCCCCACGGGGATGCCCTGATCTTTGGCCCACTGGATGAAGTCCCAGACGATCAAGAAGTAGCCGGGGAAGTCCATGTTCTGGATGATCCCGATCTCCTCCTCCAAGCGCGCGTCATAGACCGCCCGATCGACCTGCTTGCCAAGCGCCTCAAACTCACGATAGCGGCGCGCCAAGCCTTCTTGGGCCGCGTGCGCGAAGTAGGCGTGGATGCCCGCGTCAGTGTCCGTGATCTGACGCTCGGCCTTGAACGCCTCGGGGACGCCATATTTTGGCAAGAACACCTGCCCCAGCGGGATGGTCATGTCACACATCTGCGCAATCTTGACCGTGTTCTCACACGCCTCGGGCAGCTCAGCGAACGCCTCCCACATCTCCTCGGCGCTGCGCACATAGAGCTGATCGACGCTGTGCTCCATGAGGCGGTCCAGATCCACCGTCTTGCCGAGCTGGATGCTCATCAAGACGGCGTGCGCCTCGGCGTCCTTGCGATCGAGGTAGTGACAGTCATTGGTCGCCACCAGCGGCACGCCAAGCTCATCGGAGAGCTGCACCAGCGCCTCATTGCAGCGCGCCTGCTCCGGGAAGTTGTTGTGCATCACCTCCAGATAATAGCGCTCTGGCCCCAAGAGATCCCGATAGCGCGCCACCAGCTCGCGCGCCTCATCCATCGACCCGCGCAAGATCGCCTGGTTCACCTCACCGCCCAAGTCACCTGACAGGATGATGAGGCCCTCATGGCGCTGCGATAACAGCTCGAAGTCGATCCGAGGCATCCCCGTGCGCTGGTGCATCCCATGCAGCCACGCCATGGAGTTCAAGTACATGAGGTTCTGATAGCCGACGTGGTTCATCGCCAGCGCGGTCAGGTGGTAGCTCTTGGGATCGGTCTTCTTCTCGAGATCGTACTGCTCTTTGGTGAGGTACAGCTCGCAGCCGATGATCGACTTGACGCCGCTCTTCTTGGCGCTCTTTTGGAAGTCCACCGCGCCGTACATGTTGCCATGATCGGTCATGGCGACCGCGTCCATCCCGAGCGCCTTGACGCGCTTCATCAGGTCGGGGACGCGGATCGCGCCATCAAGCAGGCTGTATTGAGTGTGCACGTGGAGGTGGACGAACTTCTTGTCGCTCATGAGGCTCATTCGCTCGGGCATCGACCGCGC
>CAYXWB010000256.1:0-7751 GCA_964468515.1 uncultured Bradymonadales bacterium
GCGCTATCAAGGCGGTGTTGCTGACGCAGGGGATCTGAGCGGGGCGCGATGCGGGCGCGCGCGCGAGGAGGCCGCCACAACGCGCGCGGGCCGGCGGCCTCCTCGTGCTCGCGCCAAGCGCAAGAAATGCTAGCTGACGCCGAGATCTTCGCGGGTGAGGTCGAGCTTCTTGAGGATGTACTCAACGCTCTTGCGGTGGACGCCCGCGATGCGGGCGGCTTGGGAGACGTTGCCGCCGGTGCGCTCAAGCAGGGTGGCCCAGTAGCTCTTCTCGAACTCCTCGATGAGACGATTCTTGGCCTCCTTGAAGGGCAGGTCTTCATCAATGGCGAGGCGCGCCAGGGGGCTGGCGGCCTGCTCCACGGCCTGAGGCTCGACGGGGCGAAGCGCGCCGGGGTTGAGGAAGCGGGTCTCGATGGTGTCGCCAGCGGCGAGCAAGACGGCGCGCTCGATGAAGTTCTTCAGCTCGCGCACATTGCCAGGCCAAGGGTGGCGCTTGAGCTTCTCCATGGTCTTGTAGGCGATGTCGACGTCCTTGCGGCCAGCGGACTCATTGGCGCGGGCCAAGAAGTGCTCGACCAGCAGCGGGATGTCCTCGGGGCGATCGCGCAAGGGGGGCAGCGCGAGCTTGATGACGGCGAAGCGGTAGTAGAGGTCCTCGCGGAAGTTGCCTTGTCGGACCTCGTGGATGAGGTCGCGGTTGGTGGCAGCGACGATGCGCACGTCGGTCTTCATGGCGGCGTTGCTGCCGACGGGCTTGACCTCCTTATTCTCCAGCGCGCGCAACAATTTAGGCTGCAGGTCTAGCGGCAGCTCGCCCAGCTCATCCAAGAACAGCGTGCCACCGCGCGCGGCCTCGAAGGCGCCCTTGCGGGTGCCGGTGGCGCCGGTGAACGCGCCCTTGACGTGACCAAACAGCTCGCTCTCGATGAGCTCACGGGCGATGGCGGAGCAGTCCACGACGATGAGGGGGCCGTCCTTGCGGGGGCTGTTCTTATGAATGGCCTCGGCCACGAGCTCCTTGCCGGTGCCAGACTCACCCTCAACCAGCACGGTGTAGTCGGTAGGGGCGACGCGCTCAAGGAGGGAGAAGATCTCGCGCATGGCGAGCCCTTTACCGAGCATGTTCCCGAAGCGATCCTTGCCGGAGAAGGTGACCTGCGCGCGCTCGGGGGTCAGCTCAAAGCGCAGGACGCAGCTGCCGAGCTGGAAGGTGACGTCGTGCTCCAGGAAGACCTCACGCACGCGCAGGCCTTGGACGAAGGTGCCATTTTTGGAGTCCAGATCGCGCAGCAGGTAGCCGTGAGACTGGACCTCAATGGCGGCGTGGGCGCGGCTGACGGCGGGGTCATCAAGGGCCAGCGCGCAGTCAGGTGCGCTGCCTAAGGTGATCTTGCGCGACTCAAAGGTGAAGGACTCCCCGGCGCCTGGGCCTTGCAAGAGCACGAGGCGATAGTGACGCAGCTCAAGGCGCTGCTCGCCATCATCAAGGTATACAGTGCGCGTGGTGTCGCTCATCGTGAGATCATCCGGCGTGATGGAGATCATTTCGCGGTTCGAGCGCGTTCTATATCATGGAGCGCGCGCAGGCGACCAGAGCGGCGCGCGCGCGCGCCGTAAATGCCTTCGCCCCGCAGCGCAGCTGTGGTAGTGTCGCGCGCTAGCGCGAACCCCAAAGAGAGCGTGACCATGCATGAGCAAGGCACTCAAGTGAAAGAGCAAGCTCCGTTTCAGCCCGGCGAGCTGGTCGAGGGGAAATACCGCATCGAGCGCTTGTTGGCCGAGGGCGGCATGGGAGCGGTCTATCAGGCCACCCAAGAGCCGCTGGGGCGCGCGGTCGCCATCAAGATCCTCAAGCCGATCGACGGCGTGGAGGCGCCGGCCAAGCTGGAGGAGCGCACCAAGCGGTTCTTCCGAGAGGCGAGCCTGTGCAGTCGGCTGAATCACCCGAACACGGTGACGATCTTCGACTATGGCAAGCTGGGTAACGATCAAGGCTTCTATCTGGCGATGGAGTTCTTGCGAGGCGGCACGCTGCGCGAGCTGCTGGTGAGCCAAGGCGCGCTGGGGGTGGAGATCTCACTGCACATCGCGGAGCAGATCGTCGGCAGCCTCACGGACGCACACCGCGCGGGGGTGATCCACCGCGACCTGAAGCCGCCCAACGTGATGCTGGTGCAGCGCGGCGATGATCCTTACTTCGTCAAGGTGGTGGACTTCGGCCTGATCAAAGAGGTCGATGAGTCGGCCGATGATGAGGTCACGACCGATCGCGACATGCTGCTGGGATCACCGCTGTACATGGCGCCTGAGCGCTTCTTGCAGTCCAACGCGAACACGCCCGCGCTGGATGTCTACGCCATCGGCATCATGCTCTATGAGATGCTGGCGGGCAGGCCGCCCTTCACACGCGAGGGCGACGCGACGCTGCATCACGTCATCATGAAGCACATCCAGGCGCCGCCGCCGCCGCTGCGCCAGTATCAGCCGCATCTGCTGATGCCCGAGGGCTTAGAGCAGCTGGTGATGATGTGCTTGGCCAAGGAGCCTGGCGAGCGCCCGGCGATGGAGACGCTGGGGCGGCTGCTGCGCAGCTGCTTAGCGAACGTGCGCGGTGAGGGCACGGGGCCGATGCCGCAGCTCGTCCCGGTCAGCCCCATCGATCGCGACAGCTCGGGGCCAGTGCTGCCGCTGGGGCCTGAGGCGCCCACGATGAACACGGCCCAGCTGCGCCAGCGCGCGCTGCAAGAGGCGATGGGGCATCCGCAAACCGCCCCGTTGGCGCGCCCCTTTGAGCCCGCTCAAGACATGGCGCCGCCGTCATCCTCCAAGCGTGGCCTGCTGATCGGCGGCGTCGTGGTCATGGCGCTCATCGTGGTGGGGCTCATCGCCGCGATGCTCTTAGGGGGCGGCGCCCCCGCGCAGCTGACGCTGACCTCGGCGCCCAATGGCGCGGAGGTCTGGCGCGGCGCCGAGCGCTTGGGCATCACCCCCATGACGCTTGCGCTTGGCCCCGACGCGCAAGGCTCACCGCTGACGATCCGCATGGCGGGCCATGAGGACTACCTCTATCAGCCCCCACACGACGCGCGCGGCGCGGTGCAGCTGCACGCGGTGATGGCCGCGCTGCCAGCGCCTGAGCCGCCCAAGCCAGCGCAGGAGGAGCCCATCCAGGAGGCGCCAAGTCCTCCCGAGGTCAAGCCGGAGGCGACGGGCGCAGGGGTGGCCGAGGTGAAGCCTGAGCAGAAGCCCGCCAAGAAGCCCGACAAGCGGCCCGTTCGTAAGCCTGATCCGGAGCCCAAGCCCGCAGGCGAGCTGCTGTTGAAGCGTTGATGACGGCAGCTGAGTTTAAATAACACTGTCATATGTGTGAGAGGCGAGCATGACGCGAGGTTGGGGATGGGCGCTGCTAGGCGCTGGGGTGGTGTGCGCGTATGCGCCGCAGGCGCTGGCGCAGCAGCAAGAAGCGCTCGCCGGCAATGAGGCCGATCAGGCGGATGTGGAGTTTGGCTTGGGCGCCAAGGCGTTCTTGGCCGCTGATTATGAGCGCGCGCTGAGCCACTTCTTCGCGTCCAACCGCTTGGCGCCCAATCGCAACGTGGTCTTCAACATCGCGCGCGCTTACGAGAGCATGAAGCGTTATGTGGAGGCCTATCGCTACTATGCGGCCTACATGGAGGTCGCAGAGGGCGATGAGGAGTTAAAGCGCGGGCGCGAGGCGCTGGCGCGTATGCGCGGTGAGATCGCGCTGGTGATGGTGGAGAGCGAGCCTGCGGGGGCGCGCATCTACGTGGAGCGCAAGGAGCTTGGCGCGTATGGCGTGGCGCCGCGCGAGCTGGCGCTCAAGCCTGGGGAGTACACGCTGATCTTGGAGCTGCCCGGGCACGAGGAGGCGGTGGTGCAGCGTGTGCGCGCGGAGCGCGGCAAGTCGCTGGCGATCAAGCAGGCGCTGGTGCCGCGCGAGGGCAAGCTGGCGCTCAGCGGACCCGTCGATCGCGTCAGCCTCGCCATTGACGATGGGGAGGCGCGCGAGGTTGAGCTGCCAGCCACCATCACGCTGCCGCTGGGGGAGCATCGCTTGAGCTGGAGCGCGCCAGGGTATGAGCCTGCGGCGCAGCTGGTCGAGGTGCAAGAGGGGCAGACCTCGCCAGTGACCTTGGCGTTGACACGTCAGGTGGGCGCGCTGGTGGTCACGGCCTCAGAGGTCGGCGCGGCGATCTGGCTGGATGGGAAGCTGGAGGGGTTCTCGCCAGCGGTGCTGTCGCGCGTGCCCGCAGGCGCGCACACGCTGGAGGTGCGCCGTGAGGGCTTCACAGCGCAGCGCCAGCCGATCGTCATTGAGCCCAATGGGCGCCTTGAGATCACGGCCGAGCTTGTCGCCGCCACGGAGGTCGCGGCCGCGAGCCGCCAAGTGGAGCAGCTGCGCGACGCGTCGGCCTCGGTGTCGCTGATCTCCTCGCAAGAGATCGCGGCGTTTGGCTACACGGGCACCGCCGACGCGCTGCGCGGCACGCGTGGCGTCTACTTCAGCAACGATCAAGCCTACACCAGCGTGGGCGTGCGCGGCTTCGCGCCGTTTGGGCAGTTTGGCAACCGCTTGCAGGTGCTGATCGATGGTCACACCATCAATGATAACTGGCTGGGCGCGTCGTATCAGGAGTACGAGCTGTTATCCGATCTCTACGGGCTTGATCGCATGGAGCTTGTGCGCGGGCCTGTCTCGGTGCTGTACGGCTCGGGCGCGTTCTTCGGCGTGCTCAACTTGGTGACCCCCTCGACCTCCGGGGAGACGACCTCACGCGTGGGCGGCACGGCGATCGGCGATGGTGCGGTGCGCGCCTATGCGCACGGGCGCACGCAGTTTGAGGGCGGCGGCGCGCAGCTGTCCGTGGCCGGCATCACCGGCCAAGCCCAAGACTACAGCTCGCCGCTGCTCGGCCCCGCGCGTCGCCCGCTCGGGGATTTTAACGCTTACACGACCATGGGGAAGGTCAACTGGCGCGGCTTCACGTTGCAAGGGTATTACCACGCGCGCGACGCGCAGACGCCGACGGGGGCGTTCGGGTCGATCTATGGGGACACGCGCGCGCGCCAAGGTGACAGCCGTGGCTACATGTCGCTCAAGTGGGAGCGCCCCGTCTCAGAGGCGCTGACGGTGATGGCGCGGGCGACCTATGACATCTATGGCTATGAGGGCGCGTTCCCCTACACGCAGCCCGACGGCGGGCTGCTGCGCACGCGCTTTGAGGGCCAGTGGGTCGGCGCCGAGACGCGCGTCACGCTGACGCCCTTCCAGGGCGCGCGTTGGACGCTCGGCGTGGACGGCCAGCGCCACTACCTCACGCGCAACACCAGCGAGAGCGCGGTCGATGGTGAGGTCCTCAACATTGACTATCCCTACTGGAAGTCTTCCGCGCACTTGATCCTCGCCCAAGACCTCGGGCGCACGCTGAGCGTCAGCGCGGGCGCGCGCTATGACGCCTGGATCTTCGACGCCCTGCCCTCGCCCACAGGCGCGGGCGAGGAGGAGGGGCGCGTCATTCAGAGCGTCAACCCGCGCGCGACGGTGGTCTGGCGCCCCAGCGATCAAGACACTGTCAAGCTCATGGGCGGACGCGCGTTTCGCGCGCCCTCGATCTATGAGCTGACCTTCAATGACGGCGGCATCTCCCAGATCCCAAGCCCAGGGCTGACGCCGGAGACGATCTACTCGGGCGAGCTGGAGTACACACGCGCGCTCGGCGCGCGCTGGGAGGTCGTGGGTGGTGCGTACGTCAACCGCATTGATGATCTCATCGAGCAGGTGGGCGCGGGCGATCAGGCCGATCCGCTGCGCTACCTCAACGCGGATGAGCGCCTGTGGACGGGCGGCGCCGAGGCGGAGCTGCGCCGCGCGCTGTTTCGCGGCTGGATGGCGTCGGCGCAGTATGCGTATCAGCGCACGCGCGCGGGCGGCTTTGGCGACGTGTTCACCTCGGACATCCCCATCCCCAACTCGCCAGAGCACCTGGTCGGCCTCAAGCTCATCGCGCCCATCGTGCCGCGCGCGTTGACGCTGGCGAGCCGCCTGAGCGTGGAGAGCGGGCGCGTCGATCGCCAGGGCGATCGCACCCCAGCGATCGCGCTCGTGGACTTGTCCGCCTCAGGGGAGCTGGTGGGGCTTCCGCTGCGCTACACCTTCGGCGTGCGCAACCTGCTGGACGCGCGCGTGCTGCACCCGGTGGGTGATGACACCCCCGACGTCACGATCCGCCAGCCCGGCCGCACCTTCTTGTTTGATCTGAGCGCGAGCTTCTGAGGGGCGGCTGGTGAGGTCGCTCACAAGACCTCATCAGCGCCCTAGCGCGGCGCCTGAGGGTAGGCGGGGGTTCGCCCCCTCGGGCGCGCGCTCGCAAGATCAGTGGAACTGCTCCTCCTCCGTCGAGCCTGCCAGCGCGGTCGTGTTCGACTCACCGGAGGTCACGGCCAGCTGGACCTGATCGAAGTAGCCGGCGCCGACGAAGGCTTGGTGCTTGATGGCCTTGTAGCCGTCGGTGCGCTCCAGCTCGAACTCGCGCTCCTGCAAGAGCGAGTAAGCGCCCATGCCGCGCTCGCGGTAGCCCAGCGCCAGCTCAAAGATGGCGGTGTTGAGCGCGTGGAAGCCCGACAAGGTGACGAACTGCAGGGCGTAGCCCATCTCCCCGAGCTGCTCTTGGAAGGTGGCGATGGTGGCGTCGTCGAGGTGACGCTTCCAGTTGAAGGAGGGGGAGCAGTTGTAGGCCAAGAGCTTGCCCGGGTGCTCAGCGTGGATCGCCTGGGCGAACTCGCGCGCTTGGCCAAGATCAGGCTTGGAGGTCTCGCACCAGACCAGATCGGCGTAGGGGGCGTAGGCCAGCCCGCGCGCGATGGCGTAGTCGAGGCCGCCGTTGATGTGGAAGAAGCCCTCGCTGGTGCGAGCGCCACCCTTGAGGAAGCGCTGATCGAGCGGGTCGATGTCGCTGGTGAGCAGCTGAGCGGCGTCGGCGTCGGTGCGGGCGACGAGCAGCGTGGGCACGCCCATGACGTCGGCGCCAAGGCGCGCGGCGTTGAGCTTGTGGACGAACTCGCTGGTGGGCACCAGGACCTTGCCGCCCATGTGGCCGCACTTCTTGGCGCTGGAGAGCTGATCCTCAAAGTGGACGCCCGCGGCGCCCGCGCGGATCATGGCCTTCATCAGCTCAAAGGCGTTGAGGTTGCCGCCAAAGCCTGCCTCGGCGTCGGCCACCACGGGGGCGAACCAGTGGGGCGCGTCGGTCTCATCTTGCATGTGCGAGATCTGATCGGCGCGGGTCAGCGCGTTGTTGATGCGCTCGACCAAGCGCGGCACCGCGTCGACCGGGTAGAGGCTCTGATCAGGGTAGACCTCGCCAGCGGTGTTGGCGTCGCCTGCGGTCTGCCAGCCGCTGACGTAGATGGCCTCCAGGCCCGCTTGGACCTCTTGGATGGCCTGATTGCCGGTCAGCGCGCTGAGCATGCGCACGAAGGGGCGCTCGTGCAACAGGCGCCACAGGCGCTCAGCGCCGTGGCGCGCGAGCGTGTGCTCGACCAGCAGGGAGCCGCGAAGCTTGATCACATGGTCAGCGGTGTAGCTGCGCTTGATGCCCGCCCAGCGGGCGTCCTCGCTCCAGCGCTGGGTCAGCTCGGCGGCGGCTTGCTTACGATCAGTCATGGGTTCACTCTCTTCGCATGGGGCTTGCATTGGGGTGAGCGCCGGTGGAGCCGGGCCGGGGCGA
>CAYXWB010000257.1:0-7739 GCA_964468515.1 uncultured Bradymonadales bacterium
GTGTGCTGGATGGCGTCCTCGCGTGAGGCTTGGGCGGGGATCGGGATCGCGGCGCACATCGCGGCCAGCGGCCCCGATCGCTTTGAGGCGGCGCAGACGCTTCGCGCGCGGCTTCGCGCGCGGCTGCGCGGTCAGGTCGAGGACGCGCGCCTGATGGGCGGCTTCGCCTTTGATGATTCCCCGAGCGATGACGCGGACTGGGCGCCCTTTGGCGCCTTGCAGCTCTGGCTGCCACAGGTCGCGTGGCGCTGGTCGCCCGACGCACCAACCCTCCAGATCAGCGCGACGCGCGCCGAGCACGGCGAGCCCACCGCAGCGCTCAGTGACACCACGCGCACGAGCGATCTCAGCGCCACCGTCGCCGTTGATGAGCCGTGGCGCGAGGGCTTTGGCGCGCTGGTGGATGATGTCGCCGCACAGCTCGCCATGGAGGGAGCAAACCTGCAAAAGGTGGTGCTCGCGAGGATCATCGAGGCCGCGCACGGGGCCGATCCGCGCCAGGTCGCCGCGCGGTTGCACGCGCGCTTCCCGCAGTGCGTGACGTTCGCGATCCGTCCCGCCACGGGCGCGCGCTGGCTCGTGGGCGCCACCCCGGAGCGACTGGTCGGCGTGCGCGCGAGCTTGGTCGAGGTCGACGCCCTCGCCGGGAGCGCGCCGCCCGACGCGCCCGCAGACAGCTTGCTGCATGATGACAAGCAGCGACGCGAGCACGCGCTGGTGGTCGAGGCGATCCGCGCCGCGCTGCGTGATCGCGTCGACGCGCTGCACATCCCCGACGCCCCCCAGGTCGATCGGCTCCCGAACGTGGCGCACCTGCGCACCCTCGTGCGTGCGCGCGCCCGTGAGGGCGCGGGCGCGCTAAGGCTCGCCAGCGCCTTGCACCCCACCCCAGCCGTGTGCGGGATGCCCACTGACAAAGCGCGCGCCTTGATCGCCGCGCGCGAGCCCATCGCGCGCGGCTGGTACAGCGGCGGCGTGGGCTGGATCGACGTCATGGGCGATGACGGCGCGCTGTTCGTCGCGCTGCGCTGCGCCCTCATCGGTGAGGTCAGCGCGCGCGTCTTCGCGGGCGCGGGGATCGTGCGAGGATCGCGCGGCGCCGATGAGCTGCAAGAAACCGCCATGAAGGCCAGCGCCGTGCTTGAGGCGCTAGGAGCGTCTGGTCCATGAGCCATGAGGTCACAGACCCCAACCCCAGCGCGCTTTGGGCGCGCGCCCTCTGCGAGGAGCTCGCGCGCGCGGGCGTGCGTCATGTCTGCATCTCGCCAGGCTCGCGCTCCACGCCGCTGGCGCTGGCCGCCGTGGTCCACCCCGACCTGCACACCCATGTGATCCTCGACGAGCGCGCAGCCGCGTTCTTCGCGCTGGGGCTGGCCCGCGCCAGCGGCGCGCCTGCGGCGATGCTGTGCACCTCCGGCAGCGCGGGCGCGCATTATCTGCCCGCGCTCGTGGAGGCCAGCCAAGACGGCGTCGCGCTGATCGCCATCACCGCCGATCGCCCCGTCACGCTGATGGGCTGCGGCGCGCCGCAGACCATCGATCAGCAGGGCATGTTCGGCCGCTTTGTGCGCGCCTCGCTGCACCTGGAGACGCCGCAGCTGACGCCGCTGGCGCTGCGCCACCTGCGCGCGAGCATCGCGCGCGCCGTCGCGCTGTCGCGCGCCGCCGCAGGCGGTCAGCCTGGCCCCGTGCACCTCAACGCGCCGTTTGAGGAGCCTCTGGAGCCGACCCTTATCCCAAACAGCATCCCCGACGCGCTGCGCGCCGACGCCTTCGCTTACCGAGGTCGCGCCGATGGCGCGCCCGCGCTGCACACCACGCACGCGCAGGCCCAGGCGAGGGTCGATCCGGCGCTCGCCAGCGACCTCGCCGCGCTGTTACTGGGCGCCCGCAGGCCCGTGATCGTGTGCGGCCCGCTGCCACCATGCGACGCCACGCGCGACGCGCTGATCCAGCTCGCACAAGTCAGCGGCGCGCCGATGCTCGCGGAGCCGCTCTCACAGCTGCGCGCGGGCGCGCACAGTGACGCGCTGATCTTGACCAGTGATTCTTTCTTGCGCGCGCGCGGCTGGGCGCGCAAGCACGGCCCCGATGTGGTGCTGCGCTTTGGCGCGGCGCCGACCTCCAAGGCGTATCGGCTCTGGCGCGAGGCGCACCCCAGCGCGCGCGAGGTGCTGATCGACCCTCACGGCATGATGCGTGATCCTGTGCAGCAGGCAGAATCACTGGTCATCGCGCCGCCCGAGCTGCTCGCGCGCGCGCTCAGCGACGCGCTGCTTGAGGCGACCTCACCGCCGCAGCTTGAGGGCGCATGGCTCGCCCACATCGCGCGCGCCGAGCAGCTGTCACGTGAGGCGATCGCGGCCTCCGTCAGCGACGCGACCTTGTGGGAGGGCGCCATCGCGCGCGATGTGATGCGGCTCGCCACGGGCGCGCTGTTTGTCGCCAGCAGCATGCCCGTGCGCGACCTCGACACCTTCGCTGACGCGCGCCCCGAGCCGCTCGCCATCTACGCCAACCGAGGCGCCAACGGCATCGACGGGCTCGTCTCGACGGCGCTTGGGATCGCGACCGCGCGCGGCACACACACCACAGCGCTCTTAGGCGATCTGGCATTCTTGCACGATGTGGGAGGTTTGTGGGCGGCCTCGACCACGCGCGCCGCGCTCACGATCGTGGTGGTGAACAATGGCGGCGGCGGCATCTTCAGCTACCTGCCGATCGCGGGCCACGATCCTGCCAAGTTCGAGCGGCTGTTCTTGACACCGCATCAGGTCGATCTGTCGGCGCTGGCCACGGCCTACGGCATCGGCTATGAGGCGGTCCAGACGCGCCTGGGCTTGGCCCAGGCGCTTGAGCGCGCGCGCGACGCAGGTGGCGTGCGCGTGGTCGAGGCGCGCGTCGATCGCGATGACAGCGTGGCGCGTCATCGCCGCCTGTGGGCGCAGCTGAGCGCCACGCTGGAGCAGCAGCCATGAGCACGATCGAAGCGACGCCCAATCCACCAATGAGCCCCGTGAAGGTGTGGATAAATGCTGCGCGCCCCAAGACCCTCACCGCCGCGATCGCGCCAATCGCGGTGGGCACCGCGCTGGCCTTCAGCCACGACGCGCTGCGCTGGGACGCCGCGCTGGTCGCGCTGTTGGGCGCGATGCTCATCCAGATCGGCACCAACTACGCCAACGATCTGTTCGACTTCCTCAAGGGCACGGACACGGCCGAGCGGCTCGGCCCCACGCGCGTCACGAGCGCGGGCATGGTCACGACGCGCCAGATGGCCGTCGCCACGGCTTTGGCGTTCTCACTGGCCTTCGTGGTGGGCCTGTATTTGGTCGCGATCACGGGCTGGCCGCTGCTGGTGCTGGGCTTGGTGTGCATCTTGTGCGGCGTGCTCTACACGGGCGGCCCGTTCCCGCTCGCTTACAACAGCTTAGGCGACGTGTTCGTGTTCGTGTTCTTCGGCCTGATCGCCACCGCAGGCACTTATTATGTGCAGGCGCAGGTGGTCCACCCGATGGCGCTGTTCTATGGGGTGAGCGTGGGCGCGCTGGGGACCGCGATCCTGATCGTGAACAACCTGCGCGATCGGGATGGGGATCGTCTAAGCGGCAAGATCACGACCGCCGTGCGCCTAGGACCTAAGCGCACGCGCATCTTCTATGTGTGCGCGCTGGCGCTGGGTTACGCCCCCGCGGTGCTCGCGCCAAGCTTGGGCTTAGGCCCTTGGACGACGCTGCTGGCGCTGGTGACGCTGCCGCTGGCCATCAAGCTCGTGCGCGCGGTGTGGGTGACGGATGGCGCGGCGCTCAACGCCGTGCTCGGGCGCACCGCCAAGCTGCAGCTCTTGACCAACCTCGCGCTGGCCGCAGGCATCGCGCTTGGCGCCGCGCTGTGAGCGGCGCGCAGGAGGATCCCATGGCAGGCTTGAGCCTCGACATCCAGCCCGTGACGCTGCCGATGGTGCGCGCGTTCAACACCTCGCGAGGGCGCGTGAGCGCGCGCGAGGTGACGATCCTGCGGATGAGCGGTGCGGGGCGCGTGGGCTATGGCGAGGCGTCGCCGCTGCCGTTCTTCTCTGAGGAGACGATGCCGCAGGTGCGCGCCGCGCTGGAGCGCTGGGTGCCGCTGCCGTACTGGCCTGATGAGGTTGACCTCATCGACCTGTGGCTCACAGACAGCGGCGCCGACGCGCTGCCCCCTACGGCCCGCTTCGGCGTGGAGGTCGCGCTGCTGGATGGCCTCGCGCGCGCGCGCGGCATCTCCCTGGCGCACCTGCTGTCGCGCGACGCGGTGAACCAAGTCGCGGTCAACGCCACTGTCACCGATCCGACCGCGCCTGCTTGCTTCTCACACACCGCAGAGCTGATCGAGCAAGGGCACACCTGCTTCAAGCTCAAGGTGGGCTTGGGCACGATCGAGGACGATGTCAAACGCGCGCGCGCGGTGCGTGACGCCGCAGGTGATCACGCGCGGCTGCGCCTGGATGTCAACGGCGCGTGGACGCGCGAGCAGGCGCACGACGCGATCAAGCGGCTCGCGCCGCTCGACATCGACTACATTGAGCAGCCGCTGGCGCGCGGCGATGAGGCGGGCTTGGCGTGGCTTCGCAGCCTCCAGATCATGCGCATCGCGGCCGATGAGTCAGCGCACAGCATGAGCGATCTGGTGCGGCTGCTGGATCTTGGCGCAGCCGACGTGGTGGTCCTCAAGCCCGCGATGATCGGCGGCCTGCTGCGCGCGCGCTCCCTGCAACGCGAGGCGCTGCGGCGCGGCGTGCAGGCGATCTACACCACCCTCATGGACGGCGCGATCGGTCGCGCCGCCGTGACGCACTTGGCCGCCGCGTCGCAGCAGCTCGCAGGACCCTGCGGCTTGGCCACGGGCAACGTGTTCACGCGCGATGTCACCGTCGCCCCCGCGCGCACCTCGCGCGGGATGATCGGGCTAGGCCAAGGGGTAGGGGTGGGCGTGAAGCCCGACCTTGTGCGCTTTGAGGGCGACATCGCGCCGATCGAGGGCTTGCCTGAGGCCTCGATCGAGGTCCCCTTGCCGCTGGTGCAACGGGCGCAGACGCAGCCCGAGCACCTCGCCCTTCAGAGCGACGACCTCACCTGGAGCTACGCCACCTTATATGAGCGCGCGCAGGACGCGGCGCGCGGGTTGCATGCGCAGGGCGTGCGACCGGGACAGCGCGTCGGGATCATGGCGTGGAACGCCCCCAGCGTGGTCGCGCTGATCCATGGCATCGGCCTGCTCGGCGCCACCCTGGTCGCCATTCACCCGCGCCTCACAGGCGCTGAGGCCATCGACTGCGCTGATCGCGCGGGCTGTGATCTGGTGGTGCTCGACGCCGAGGCGCGCCAAAAAGCTGGCCCACAGCAGTGGCCCTGCCCCACCGCCGCCCTCCTGGAGCTGCCCACGACATCCCCACAGCCTGGGCTGACGCTGCGCGAGCGCGTGGCCCTGCATGAGCCCTTCGGGCTGCTGTTCACCTCTGGCACCTCCGGCTCCCCCAAGGTCGCCGTGTTGACATGGCAGAACATCATCTTCAGCGCCACAGGCTCCGCGATCCAGCTGGGCCACTTGCCAAACGATCGCTGGCTGTTGGTGCTGCCGCTGTGCCACGTCGGCGGCTTGTCGGTGGTGACGCGCTGCGCGCTGCTGGGCACGACCATCGTGATGCCGCGCCGCTTTGACGCCTCCCACACCGCGCGCGCGATCGCCCGCGGCGAGGTCTCGCTCGCCTCATTTGTGGCGCGTCAGCTGTGGCAGATCGTCGAAGCGATGCAAGCGGAGCAGCTGCTGGCGAGCGCCAACTTTCGGGCCGCGCTGTTAGGCGGCGGCCCCGTGCCGCCCGGGCTGTGTGAGGCCGCACAAGCGCGCGGCGTCGCCTGCGCCCCGACCTATGGGATGACTGAGGCGTGCTCTCAGATCGTGACACGCGCGCCGGATCGTGCGGCGAGCGCGCCGCTCATCTGGACGGAGCTGCGCTTGGTCGGTGGCACGCAGCCTGATGAGGGCGAGGTTGAGGTGCGCGGCCCTACCGTCTCGCCAGGCTACCTCGTGCGCCGCGGTGAGGGGTGGGCGCTGCAGCAGCGCGGTGAGTGGCTGGCGACGGGCGATTGGGGCCGCATGGCGCCTGAGGGGCTGGCGCTGCTTGATCGGCGCCGTGACCTCATCGTGACTGGCGGTGAGAACGTCTACCCTGCCGAGATTGAGCGCGTGCTGGAGCGCTGCGAGGGCGTCGCTGAGGCGTGCGTCATCGGGCTGCCCGATGCGCAGTGGGGCGAGCGTGTGGTCGCGGTGGTGGTCGCGCGCGCGCGCGCCACGCTTGAGGCCGCGACGCTTGAGGCTTGCTGCCGTGAACACCTCGCTGACTTTAAGGTGCCACGCACCTTCTATGCGCTGGACGCGCTGCCGCGCGTGGGCTTGGGCAAGCTGAGCCGTGAGGCGCTGCGCCGTCAGCTCACGCGACAGATGCCCCCACCCTTACCATGACTGTGATTGCTGCGAGCGCGCATCAGGCGCGTCGACCGGGGCGAGTTGCCCCCCGTGACCTAGGATAACGCCGTGAAGATCATCTCACTCCACCCCGATCAGCCCGCACGCGATGTGCAGCGCGCCCTCCAGGCGCTCGGGCTGTGGACCTCCACCGTGCGCTCGGCTGACGGCGCGGTGCAGCTCGTGGTGGAGCCCCAGTCCGCCGAAGTCCCAGACGCCACCCTCGCCAACGTCCTAGGCGTCGCGAGCGTCTACAGCTCACCGCCCGCCATGCCGCGCGTTGAAGCGCAGGGCGCGCGCGCGCATATTGGCGGACTCGTCGTCGGCGTCGCGCCGCTGCTGATGGCTGGCCCCTGCAGCGTCGAGAGCGAGGCGCAGATCCATGAGAGCGCCGCGATGGTCGCCGCCCACGGCGCGACCGTGCTGCGCGGCGGCTGCTTTAAGCCGCGCACCAGCCCCTACAGCTTCCAAGGCGTCGGCAATGATGGCCTGCGCTGGATGCGCGAGGCCGCTGACGCGCACCAGCTCAAGGTCGTCACTGAGGCGATGGGCAGCGAGCAGGTCGAGGTCGTGGCGCGCCACGCTGACATGATCCAGATCGGCGCGCGCAACATGCAGAACTTCGCGCTGTTGCACGCGGTCGGGCGCGCGGGCTTGCCCGTCCTGCTCAAGCGTGGTCTGTCTGCCACGATTGAGGAGTGGCTCTTGGCCGCCGAGCACACGCTGCAAGCGGGCGCGTCTGCGGTGGTGTTCTGCGAGCGCGGCGTGCGCGCGTTTGACAACGCCACGAGGTTCTTGATGGATCTGTCCGCCATCGCGCTGCTGCGTGATGTCTACCAGGTCCCGATCATCGCCGATCCTTCGCACGCCGCCGGACGCAAGGACATCATCGTGCGCCTGGGCTTGGCCTCGCTGGCCGCAGGCGCCAACGGCCTCATCATTGAGACGCATCCGGATCCAGCCGTCGCGTGCAGCGATGGCCCGCAGCAGCTCAACCCCGAGGAGTGGCGCGCCGCCGCGACCGCCTGGGGCTTCTCACCGCGCTGAAGCCTGCGCTTCAACCCGCCATTGCGCGCATCTCACTAGCCCCTCCTGCCACGCGAGCGTAGCACCATGTCTCAGAAGACCACCACCGAGCGCCCCGCTGGCGCCGTTCAGACCGTGCAAGGCGGCACCGGCGACATGTTCGACGCCATCGCCGAGCGCTATGATCTGCTCAACCGCATCCTCTCACTGGG
>CAYXWB010000258.1:0-7726 GCA_964468515.1 uncultured Bradymonadales bacterium
CCGTTTACGGCCGCGCGCCACCTCTATACCGCGCAGGAGCTCGCGCATGACCACTGACCTCGCTCGCCAGCGCGCAGCGCAGCGCATGATCGCCGACGCGCGCGTCTTCTTCCAGTTTGGCTGGCTCATGGGCACCAGCGGCAACCTGTCGGTCCGCTTGAGCGACGACACGTTCCTCATCACCGCCAGCGGCAGGCACAAGGGCGAGCTGTGTGAGGATGATTTCTTGCTGTGTGATCTGAGCGGACAGCCCGCCGAGGCGACCACGCTGCGCCCCTCCGCTGAGACGCTGCTGCACTGCGCGATCTATCGCGCGCGCCCCGAAGCGCAGGCCATCTATCACACGCACGATCCTTACGCGGCGCTGTGCAGCGACCGCGACGCGGCCGCAGGCCACACGACCGTGCGCGCCGTCGAGCTGATCAAGGGCTTGAACCTGTGGGATGATGACGCCACAGTCCACATCCCCATCCTGCCCAACCCCGCGCACATCCCGTCCTTGGCCGAGGCGACCGCGACCTATGTGAGCGCGCTGCCACGCGAGGGCTGGGTGATGCCGTGCGTGAACATCCTGCGCCACGGCGTCTACGCCTGGGGTGGCTCGGCGTTTGAGGCCAGGCGCCACATGGAGTCGCTGGCCTATCTGTTCAAGTACAGCTGGGAGCGCGAGCGCTGACGCGCTCAGCGCGCCTGGGACGGCATGTTGGGGCAGTTTAGGATCATGCACTCAGCGTACAGCTCGATCTTCTTGCGGCTCAAGCCGTAGCCCATCTCCTCAGCGAGCGCGCTCATGCGGCTGGCGAGCTGAGGATCATTGAACTCCACCACCTTGCGGCAGTTCTGACAGATCAAGTGGTCGTGGTGGGGATCTTGGTTGTGCACTGGATCATAGCGCGTGAAGCCATCACCGAAGTCTTTGGGCACGGCGAAGCCCTGCTCCACCAAGAGCTTCAAGGTGCGATAGACGGTGGCATAGCCGATGCGCGGCTGGTTCTTGCGCACGTCTTCGAGCAGCTCATCGGCGCTGATGTGCTTATCAAGCGCGAAGAAGCGCTCCGCGATGAGATCGCGCTGGCGCGTGGACTTGAGGTTGGCCTCTTGCAGGCGCTGATGAAACGCGTCGAGCGCGCGCGTCACAGCCTGCTCGCTCGCGGTGGGGGAGTCTTCAGACACGGGCCAGCCTCATCCGTCCAGTCACATTCAAGAACACACCGCGCGCCGCTTGGCGCGGCGCGCGTCATACAGCGCGCTGCGACGCGGCGCTCACTCTAAACCAGCGCCGCCGCCTAGAGCAAGGACCACGCGCCAGCGCGCAGCCTACAGATCGATCGTGGCGCGCACTTGATCCGCCCAGCCAAAGCGCGCAGGCTCATGGGCCACGACCTGCTCAAACGCCTCACGGAACGCCTGCGGCGTCACGCGCGCCGCGTCTGCTAAGCGCTCTACCATGCGCTCATCCTCAAAGTCGCGCCTCGTGAGCCGCTGCATGTAGCGACGCGCCACCAAGTAACCCTCACCGTGGATGTCCACGTCGCGCACCCGCGTCAACCCCGTCTCGGGATCGCGCAGCTGATCGAAGGTCATGACCTCACGGCGCCCATTGTGGATGAGCACCATCGCCTGCGTGCCACCCTCGGCCAAGAACCTCACCGCAGCGAAGCCCAGATCCCGCGTGTATTCAATATCAAAGGGCACCGGGTCGGCACAGCGCAGCTCATAGCCGAGCTTGATCTCGTTAAAGCGCATGGCGATGCGCCTCGCCTTCAGGCGCGCCTCCAGCTCCCGTGACATCAGCTCGCCCAGACGCACATCGCTCAGTCGCACATGGTTAAAATCATCAAGGACCATCTCTGGGAAGTGCGCCGCCAGATCCTCCTTGGCCATGCGCTCCACGAGCCCCTCCGCCAGCACCGCCACCCCCCAGGGCCTGTCCCTGGCGAGGCTCTTGATCACCGCCCCCTCCAAGATCTTCAGCAGCGACTCGAACGACACCGGGTTGCCCTCAAACTCCTCCGGGATGATCGCCAAGTTCGCCCCGGCCGCCTTGGCGATGCCCAGCGCCAGGTGACCTGACTGTCGCCCCATCGTGACCACCAGATACCAGCGCGTGCAGGTGCGCGCGTCGCGCATCAGGTTCTGCACAAGCCCCACCCCCACCTGACGCGCGGTCGTGAAGCCGAACGTCGGCACCCCCTGAGGCAGCGGCAGGTCATTATCAATGGTCTTGGGCACATGCACCGTGCGCAGCTTGCCCCCCAGCTGCGCCGCGATGAACGCCGCCCCTGAGGCCGTGCCATCACCGCCTATCGTCAGCAGCATGTCGATCTGGTGATGCGCGATCGTCTGGAGGATGCGCTCCAAGTTCTGCGGCTCGCGGATGTCAATGCGTGACATCCCAAGCACCGAGCCGCCATCAAAGTGGATGAAGGTCACATCATCTAGGGTCAGCGCCACCACGCGATCTTCGACCAGCCCGCGATAGCCATCGCGCACCCCCAGCACGCGCCACCCGAGGTTGATCGCCTCGATCGTCGCCGCGCTGATCACAGAGTTAATCCCCGGCGCGGGGCCGCCGCTGGTCAAGATCGCCATCGTCTTGACCGGTGTTGTGTTCGTCAAGGCTCGTCCTCCAGCGCGGCTGACGCTCAACCACGCGCTCACCCATCCGCTCTCAAGCGCATTGTAGCGCAACAGCGCGCGCGCACAACCACGCTGATAAGGCCACCTCATGCGCGCCTGCGCAGCTCACGCTGCAGCGCATCCTGCGCGCGATCTTGCGCTGCATAGATCCAAACCCTGCCGCCCCTCGTCTGTCTCACTGAGGGGTCGCGTGCCCATGCGCGCGCGGCACATCGCGTGATGCGAAAGGGCGGTTGTCGCGCCGCCGCTTTATTCTCTATACTGTGTGAGAGCTGATCTCTCAGCAGGTCGACGATGCGACGGGAGCATCGACACCACAGCCAGACGGGGTGCGCAGTGAGCAATCAAGCCAAGACCAAGCAAAAATGGGCCAGCGATGACGACGCGGGCGATCTGCTCGCCGGGATCCTCGATGACACCGAGACGGACGCCGAGCAAGAACGCGCCAGGCTCGACGCCCAGATCCAAGCCCGCGCCGAGCAAGAGCGCCAAGCGCGCGAGGCCGAGGAGCGCAAGCGCTTGGATGAGGCTGAGGCGCGCCTGCGCGCCGAGCAGAGCCGCCAAAACCAGATGGAGCAGCGACGCACCGCCCGCATGGAGGCCATCCGCGTTGAAGACCTCAAGGAGCGCGGCGAGTGGGTTGACCCTGCGATTGATGAGGCCAAGCGCAAGGCCGAGGCGGAGCGCGCGCGCTTAGAGGCTGAGGCCGCCCGCGCCCGCGAGCTCGAAGCTCAGCAGCAGGCCATGGCCATTCAGCTCGCCGCAGCACAGCAGCAAGCCCAACAACAAGCGCAGCAAGCCCAGGCGCCTCGCTCCAAGGCGCCCCTGTTCGCGCTGGCCGCTGTCCTCATCGCCGTCATCGGCGCCGGTGCCGTCATCGCCGCCCTCACCTTAGGCCAGTACACCCCCGACACCGCCACCTACGCCAAGAACACGCTCGCGCCCAAAGAGACGCGCGATCTGCTCATCCTCAAGGCCATGGTCCCGCTGCCCAAACCCGAGCCCGTGGCCGAGGTCGCTGAGGTCAGCAGCAAGCCCGCGGCCAAGCGCTCCTCCTCTCGCCCCTCCTCTAAGAGCGGCCCCGCGAAGAAGGTCCAGTCCAAGCCGAAGTCGAAGTTTAAGCTCAACCTCGACGATGACGTCTTTGGCAAGGGCGGCTTCTGATCTAGCGCGCCGCCGCAAGCTTTAGCTTGCGGCGGCGTCGCCCCTCTGACGGAGGCGCGCGCTCACACCCATGCTGTCACGCCTCAAACCTGCGCCCTCGCCACGCCCGATCAGCCTGCTCGGTCGCGAGCACCGCCAAGACCTCGTCACGCGTCTTGAGCTAGACATCCCTTACAACCTGTTCTCGCTGTCTTGGCTGGAGCACTACGGCGTCGTCCCTGGCCGCTCCGGCAGCTTTCACTTTCGCGCCGCCTGGGATGAGCGAGGCGCTATCAGCGCGGTCGCGCTCGTCATCGCTGGGCGCCTCGCCCTGATTGACGCTTGCGCCTGCGACGACGCCTGCGCCCTCGGCGCGCTCTATCGCGCCCAACACTACGCCCTGCATCACATCGTCGCCCCCGCCTGCGCCGCCGATCACTTCTGGCGAGGCTACGCCACAGGGCGCGCGTGGCAGCCGCGCGCGCGCCTCATCTCTCCCCAGCAGATGTACGTCCTGTCGCGCGACAGCTGGGCCCGTGATAACCCTGAGCCCCAAAAGCCCCAGACAGGGCTGCGCCAAGCCACCATGAGCGACCTTGAGCCCTTGTTCCTCGCAAGCGCCATGATGCACCGCGAGGAGACGCGCGAAGATCCGCTGGTGCAAAACCCCGAGGGCTTTCGCCAGCAGGTGCGCCAGCGCGTCGAGCTTGGCCGCAGCTTCGTCTGGTTTGATGAGGCCGGGCGCCTGATGTTCAAGGTCGACATCTCCTCGCAGAGCCGCTACGGCGTCCAGCTCTCAGGCGTCTTCACCCAGCCCATGTATCGCGGGCGCGGCGTCGCCTCACGCGCGATGCAGGCGCTGTGTCATCACCTGTTCTTGCGCGGCTGGCCGCGCATCACGCTCTATGTCAATGAGGAGAATCACGCCGCCATGCGCGTCTATACGCGCGCAGGCTTCGCCCCGCATGGCGACTACAAGACCATCTTCATCGCGCGCTGACCTCGCTCGCCAGACGGCTCATCCTGTGGCAAGCTTGGCGCCCTGTCTTGTCTGTGGGAGCTCTGCACGCTCATGACCTCATCTGCGACCCCCTCCTCCTCACCGCTCGCGCGCCCTCAGCTTGGGCGTCTGCTCAAGTTCGCGCTCGTCGGGGGCAGCGGGGTCGTGGTCAACTTGGGCATCTTTCACCTCACGCTGCTGCTGCTCGCGCCTGTCCCCTTCGACGCTTGGCGCAACGCCATCGCCTACACGCTCGGCATCGTGGTGAGCATCTTCACCAACTTCCTGCTCAATGATACGTGGACCTGGGGCGATCGCGCCAAAGGCCACCATGTGCGCGCCCTCTTCGCGCGGCTCGGGCGCTACTACCTCACCTGCGCCCTGTCGGGCGCGGTGCAGCTGGGCGTCTCCTTCGGGTCGTTTTACCTCTGGTTCCAACATCACCCCCTCCTCATCATAGGGCGCGATGTAGGGCCCTCGCTCGCTGCGCTCGCAGGGATCCTCGCCGGGATCGCCATCAACCTGCCAGTCAGCCACTACTGGACGTTCAAGGATGAACCTCCTCAAATCAGCCGCTAAACAAAGCGCGCGCGCCCGCCTCCTCGCCAGCCTCGCGCTGTGCGCGGCCTGCGCCTCATCGCCCTCGCCCTCCAACCAAGAGGCCGACATCGTTGGCGCGCCTCCTCCTCGCCATCAAGACCCCTTCGCCAGCGCGATGCCGCTGCCTGAGGAGGCGCGTGCGCCCACAAGCGGCGTCTTTGAGCTCGACCCTGCGCCCGAGCCCAAAGCCGCGTCAACACCTGTGCCGCCTCAGCCCACCGCGACGCGCGGCGTCATGGAGGTGGAGGCGCCCGCCCCTGTGGCGCCGCCTACGCCAGCGCCTGCTCAAGAACCTGCCCCCACGCCTGTTGCTGAGCCTGAGCCTGTGGCGCCGCTCACGGTCGCCATCGCGACGTCGACGACCCGCGCGCCGGATCCGGCACCGAGCAAGCCCGCGTTTGCACAGTGCTTCTCGTGTGTGAAGATCTGCCCGATGCACGACGGCGCGCCTCGCTGCGAGGGCGCCGCCGAGGACACCATCTGCGGCTGGGGCAGCGCGGCCAAGCCCGAGCAAGCCAAGCAGCGCGCTGTCGCAGAGTGCGACGGCGCCCTCGACATGGCCCGCGAGATGCCTCGCTGGCGGATGATCGAGGGCGCCTGCCCTGTCGCGACCTGCCGCTAAGCGCTCAGGTTCACACCATCAACAGCACCGGGTGCTCCAACAGCTGCTTGAGGTGCTGCAAGAACTCGGCGCCCACGGCGCCGTCCACCGCGCGATGATCGCACGACAGCGTGACCTTCATCACGGTGCCCACGGCCAGCTGGCCATCACGCACAATGGGCACCTGCTGGACCGCACCACAGGCCAAGATCGCTGACTCAGGCGGGTTGATCACGGCGCAGAAGTCCTCGATCCCGTACATGCCCAAGTTGCTGATCGTGAAGGTGCTGCCGCCGAACTCATGCGGCTTGAGCTTCTTGTCGCGCGCCTTCTTCGCGAGCTCGCGCGTCTCCTGCGAGATGCGCGTCAAGCTCTTGAGGTCCGCGTCGCGGATAGTCGGCGTGATCAAGCCATCCTCAATGGCGACGGCCACGCCGATGTGCGCCTGCTCAAAGTAGTGCAAGCTGTCGCCCTGATACGAGACGTTCATGCGCGGGTAGCGCTTGAGCGCCAGCGCGCTGGCCTTCACGATGAGATCGTTGACCGACAGCTTGGCCTGCTCACCGGCTGCGGCGAGCTGGGCGTTGATGGCCTCGCGCTGCGCCATCAGCGGGGCCATATCAATGGCCATGGTGAGATAGAAGTGCGGCGTGGCCTGCCACACCTGCGTGAGGCGACGCGCGATCGCCTTGCGCATCTGCGACAGCGGCTGCGCCTCACCGCCCGCATCGGGCAGCTCACCGATCACACCCAAGTCAGACGCGCCTGCGGCGCGCCCCGCCGCGGGCGCGGCCTCAGGCTTCGCCTTCGCCTGCTTCGCAGCCTTGGGCTTCGCCTTCGCGTCCGCGATCGCCTGCTCGACATCGCGCTTGATGATGCGACCGCCAGGCCCCGTGCCCTCAACCCCCGCGAGCTTGAGCGAGGCCTCGTCCGCGATGCGACGCGCGACGGGGCTGACCTTGAGGCGACGCCCCTGGCTGGAGGCGGCCTGCGCGACCTCCTCCTCCTCCTCCTCCTCCTCGCTGTCTCCCTCAGGCTCATCCTCGGACGCGTCATCGTCCTCGGGCTCGTCTTGCGCAGGCTTCGCTTTCTTGGCCTTGGCTTTGGTCTTCGCCTTGGACTTCTTCTTAGGTTTGGCCTCGTCCTCAGCCTCCTCGTCCTCTTCGCCCTCATCGTCAGCGTCTTTCGGCGCCTTGGCAGGGTTCGACGCAGCAGGCGCGGCGCCACCGAGCGCGGCGATGGCCGCGTCAGCGTCCTCGCCCTCCTCGCCGACCACGGCCATGGGCGCGCCGACCTTGACGGTGTCCCCGGCCTTGACGAGCACCTTGAGGATGACGCCCTCAAAGAAGGACTCCATCTCCATGGTCGCCTTGTCCGTCTCGATCTCCGCGATCAGCTCGCCCTCTTCGACCGAGTCGCCTTCCTTCTTGAGCCAGTCGGCGATCGTGCCCTCCTCCATGGTGGGGCTCAGCGCCAGCATCGTGATGACCTCTGCCATTGAGAAACTCCTGGTGCGCGAAGGTGAGGGTTCAGCGGTAACAAGCGCGCTTGACAGCGGCCACGATGCGATCGGCGTTGGGCAGCGTGGCCGCCTCTAAGTTAAACGCGTAGGGCAGCGGCACGTCAGCCTGATGCACGCGCTCCACGGGCGCGTCGAGATGATCGAACAGATCGCGGCTGATGAAGTCCGAGATGCTCGCCCCCATCGACGCCCACGACCAGCCCTCCTCGACGACCACCGC
>CAYXWB010000259.1:0-7712 GCA_964468515.1 uncultured Bradymonadales bacterium
GAGCGAGGGCGCGCGAAGCGCGCCCTCGCTCGGCTCGGCCTAGACGCGGCCCTTCGGGCCGCGCCCGCTGCCTAGTCGTCGCGCCCGAGCACGCGTCGGATGTCGTTCAAGATGCTCTCCATCGGCTGGCCGCCCTTCTGCACGACCTGCTGCGCTTGGCCGCGCAGGCGCTGGATGTCCTGCTCGGTGAGGCTCATGGCGGTCATCACGATCACGGGCAGATCGCGCGTCTCAGGTGCTTGACGCAGCCGGTCCAGGAACTCGAAGCCGTCCATGGTGGGCATCATCAGATCGAGCAAGATCACGTCAGGGCGATGACGCGCCAGCGCGTCGAGCGCGCTCTGGCCATCAGGCGCCTCCAGCACGCGCCAGCCGTCGCCCTCGGCGCGCCGCCTGAAGATGTCGCGCAGATCAGGCTCATCATCCACGATGAGCAGCAGCGCCTCGTGATCCTCGCGGCGATAGCGCCCCAAGGTCTGCAACAGCCGGATGCGATCAAACGGCTTGGTCAAGTAGTCGGCCGCACCGAGCGCGTAGCCCGTGTTGCGATCGCTCACCATGGTGAGCATGATCACTGGGATCTCCGCAAGCTCCGGATCATTCTTGATCGAGGCCAGCACGGTCCAGCCGTTGAGCCCCGGCATGAGCACGTCCAGCGTGATGATGTCGGGGCGCTTGGCGCGCGCGAGCTGCAGGCCGTCCATGCCATCAAAGGCCGAGATCACCTCCACACCATCCTCGGCCAACAGCGCGCGCAGCGCGGTGTGGACCTGAGGATCGTCATCAATGACCAGCACCCGCGCGCCCGAGGCCGCGCGCCTGGCGCGGTGCTCCGTGGCCGCCGCCTCGCTGACCTGCGACGGCGTCGGCGCGCTGTGATGATGATCCGGCAGCCTCATGCGAAACGTCGACCCCTGGCCCGGCGCGCTATGCGCCGTCAGCTCGCCGCCCATCAGCCGACAGAAGTGGCGCGCCAGCGCCAGCCCAAGCCCCGCCCCTGCATAGGCGCGCGTGGTGGACTCTTGCGTGGGGTTGAACGCCTCAAAGATGCGCTCCAGATCGTGGGTCGCGATGCCGATCCCATTGTCGCTCACGCTCAGCTCAAGCGCGTCGTCATCGCGCGTCAAGCTCACCTTCACCGCGCCGCCTGAGGTGAACTTCGCGGCGTTCGACAGCAGGTTGCCCAGCGCCTGATGCAGCCTCGCGCGGTCGGCCCACAAGGTGGTGCGCTCCGTCAGCTGGAGGTCTAGCTCCAGGCGGTTGCCGTGACGCTCAATGCGCGGTCGCGCCGCGCTCACCGCCTGCTGCACCAGCGCCTGCAGATCGACCTCCTCCCACTGCAGCGTCAGCCGATCGGACTCAATGCGCGACAGATCGAGGATGTCATTGATGAGCTGGAGCAGGTGCTGCGCGGAGGTGAGGATCTTGCGCAGATCCGCCATCGGCGCGCTCATGCCCTCATCCTCTAGCTCCTCCGCCACAAGCTCCGTGTAGCCGATGATCGCGTTTAAGGGCGTGCGCAGCTCATGCGACATGCTCGCCAGAAACGAGCTGCGCGTGCGCGCTGAGGTGCTGGCCAGATCGCGCGCCATGGTGAGCGCCTCGGTCAGGTGATTGACCTGCGCGTGCGCCTCATCCAGCGCGCGCGTGCTCTCAATGTAGGCCACCACCAGCGCGTCATCAAAGCGCGTCATCGTGACGCGCCCGCGCTCCTCGCCAAGCTCGCGTCGCACCGATGGTGCGCTGCCAAGCTCGCGCCATAAGTGCTCCATCGCCTCCGAGGAGCGATCAAGCCCCGGCAGCGCCACCTCAAGCGTGGCCCCAAGCGGCATGCTCACGCGTGCGGCGAGGTTCGCCCAGCGCAGCTCGCCGCGCCGATCAAAGGCGACGCACCGCGTCGGACAATACTCCAGCGCGCGCGTCAGCGCGTCGCTCTGGGGGGGCTCTAGGGTCGAGCTCATCGTAGGCGCCTCCTCCCTCGCGCGGGCGGGGTGTGTGATGGGCGGTGAGGCGGCACAAGCGCCGCCTCAAGGGTGCGTCGTATCAGGTCCGCATCATGTGATAATCACCTCGCACTGGCAAGCGCTACCGCAGCAGCGCGCTGCTGCAGGTGCGCCCCTTGCTGCTGCGTCGCGGTTGTGACACGCTCGCGCGTCCGCTGCTGATCGGCCGCGTCGCGCCTTAAGGCGCGGCTTGGCGCTGATCCTGATCCTCGCGCCTTGGGTGATCCTCACACCGGGGCGCGACCTCACCGACGCGAGCGCGCCCATGTCTCTGCCCGACGAGCCGTCATCGCCGCCCCCTCAGACCGCAACCGCCAGCTCCGGCGTGGTCAAGCTCTTTATGAAGATCGCGGACTTAGGCAACCGCCTGCCCGATCCGCTCACCCTGTTCGTGCTCTTGACCGGGCTCGTCATCTTGGCCTCGCTGATCTTCGAGGGCGCCAGCGCTCAGGTCACGCAGCGCGATGGCAGCGTCGTCACCAGCGTCGTGGGCAGCCTGCTCTCCAGCGCCAACATCAAGTGGATGTTCACCAGCGCTGTCGACAACTTCGTCAAGTTCCCCCCGCTGGGGCCTGTGCTCGCCGTGATGATCGGCATCGGCGTCGCCGAGCGCACGGGGTTTGTCTCCACGGGCCTGCGCGTGCTCGTGCGCGGCGTGCCCACCTCGCTGCTCACCGCCACCATCGTGTTCGCCAGCGTCATGAGCTCCATGGTCGCGGACGCGGGCTATGTCGTGCTCACGCCGCTTGGCGCGGTGCTGTTCGCGGGCATGGGCCGCCACCCCATCGCGGGCTTGGCGGCGGCCTATGCGGGGGTGTCTGGCGGTTATAGCGCGAACCTGCTCATCACAGGCCTCGATCCGCTCTTGTCGCGCCTGACCCAGAGCGCGGCGATGACCGTCGATCCGATCTATGCGGCTCAGATCAACCCCACCTGCAACTACTACTTTATGGTCGCGTCGGTGGGGCTCATCACGGTGCTTGGCACCTTGGTGACCACGCGCGTGGTCGAGCCGATGCTCGGCACCTGGGACCCCGCGCGCGCGCAGGGGCCGCCTCCCGAGGTCGATGAGCTGACCTCGCATGAGCGCGGCGCGTTCTTCAAGGCGCTGGGCGTGAGCGTGCTGACCGCGCTCGGGCTCGCCATGCTCGTCGTGCCTGAGGCGGGCCCCTTGCGCGATGCGATCAAGCCCGAGCAGAGCGGCTTGGACGCCTATCACTCGTTCTTTGAGTCGGTCGAGCTCTTGATCCTGATCCTGTTCATCGTGCCGGGCGTGGTGTTCGGCGTGCTCACGGGCAGGATCAAGAATGATCGCGACGTGGCCGCCATGGCCAGCGAGGCGATGGCGGCGATGGGCGCTTATATCGTGCTCGCGTTCATCGCGGGGCAGTTCGTCGCGTTCTTCAACCACACGCAGCTTGGCACGGTGTCTGCCGTCAAGGGCGCGGAGCTGTTGCGCACGCTCGGCATGACCGGCACGCCGCTGTTGCTGAGCTTCATCGTGGTGTCGGGCATCATGAACATGTTCGTGGGCAGCGCGTCGGCCAAGTGGGCCTTTATGGCGCCCATCTTCGTGCCGATGCTCATGCTCAGCGGCCTGTCGCCCGAGGCCGCCCAGGCGGGCTATCGCGTGGGCGACTCCGTGACCAACATCATCAGCCCCTTGATGCCGTATCTGCCGATCATCATCATCTTCGCCAAGAAATATGACCGTGAGGCGGGCGTGGGCACGATCCTCTCCGCGATGCTGCCTTATTCTATCGCCTTTGGCTTAGGCTGGGTCATGCTGCTCATCGTGTGGTTGCAGCTGGGTTTGCCGCTTGGCCCCGGCGTCAGCGCGCTCTATGTGCCGCCGGGCGGCCCCTGAGGCTGTGGCTGAGGACGCGCGCCAGTGATTTATCACTGGCGCGCGTCCAGCGCGCGCTCAAGCTGCGCGCGAAGCGCGCGTGAGGTGGCGCTGCCCTCAAGCTCCAGCGTGTGCATCAGCGGGAAGCCCACATCGAGCCTGCGCCACAGCGCCTCCGCGCCCGCGTCAGTGAGCGCGCCGTTGCCATACAGATCCAGCGCGTGCAGCCTGCGCATTGGCGCCAGCGCCAGCGCCATCACGCCCCCATCACCGATCGCACACTCCCCCAAGTAGAGCGCCTCTAAGCCGCGCAGCGTCAGGCTCTGCGCGATGGCCTGCGCGCCTGCGTCCATGATGGGGTTGTTCGAGAGGTTCAGCGCGCGAAGCCGCGTCAGGGTGACGCTGTGGGCGAGGGCGCGCGCGCCGTCTGCGCCGATGCGGTTGCGGCCCAGGTGCAGCGCCTCCAGGCGAGTGAGCACCACGCTGTGGGCGATGGCGCGCGCGCCCTCGTCGCCTACCAGATCATCCTCCACGCGCAGCGTCGTGAGGTAGCGCGCGTCGGGACTCTTGGCCAAGCGCAACAGCCCCATATCGCCCACCTGATGGTGTGAGGTGATGACCTGACGGGCCAGCGCCAAGCGCGGCTCGCGCCTGCCGCTGACGGCCGCCTCCCACCAAGCACGCGGCGCCACGCGCGCGCTGTCCTCAAACCCCTCCAGCAGCTCATGCGCTGTCGCGATCGCCAGCGGCAAGGTGCTCCTATCATCCCAGCGATCAAGCGCATCGCACAACACTTGCCACGCGCGAGCCTCATGACGCGCGCGCCCCAAGGCGCTCGTCCATGAGGTCGGGGTGGTGGGGTTGAGCAGCGCGCCGATCGCCTCAAGCGCGTCGTGGGTCGTGGTGGGGATCATCTGGTGGGCTCGCGTCTCTGACATGGGACCGCTCCTGGTCTGCTCGTCGCCTTGACATGCTCAATTTAAGGCGACATGCTCCCCGTCACAACCCGCTGACCTGATGCATCACGATCAATTGAGCGTGAAGGCGCGCGCTGTTCGTGCGTGATACGATCACGCGCAGCGCGCGCCTGATGACGCGCCACACCTCCTTCGCACGCGCGATGCGCGCGTTGACCTCATGCATCGCGCGTGCCACGCTCGCCGCATGAGGTGCCAGCTCAGCGGGCACCTCATGCGGCGCAGCGTGGCGCGCGCGTGCGAGGGAGGTCACTGTGGCTAGACGCGTCGATCGGCTGTTTCAGATCGTGCAGCTGTTGCGGGGCAGCAGGGTGGTCACCGCTGAGGCGATGGCCGAGCGCTTGGGCGTGTCCGTGCGCACGGTCTACCGTGACATTGACCATCTGAGCGTGTCGGGCATCCCGATCGCGGGGGAGCGCGGGGTGGGCTACCGGCTGCTGCGCGGCTTTGAGCTGGCGCCGCTGATGTTCGATGAGGAGGAGCTGCGCGCGCTGGTGTTCGGGGCGCGCATGGCGGCGGCGTGGGGCGATGCGTCGCTGGCGAGCGCCGCGCAGCGCGCGCTGGAGCGCATCGACGCGCAGCTCTCAGAGTCACACCGCGCCATCATGGATGACGTCGCGCTGCACGCGCCTGCGGTGTTCGTACCCGACGCGCAGCGCGCGCACATCGCCACCTTGCGCCTCGCCATTGAGGCGCGCGTCAAGGTCAGCCTTCGCTACCAAGACGCCCTTGATGCGCGCTCCGAGCGCGTGGTGCGCCCGCTGGGGCTGTTCTTCTTGCGCGGCGTGTGGCTGCTTGGCGCGTGGTGCGAGCTGCGCGAGGACTTTCGCAAGTTCACGCTCGCCAGGATCCTGAGCGCCACCGCGCTCGACCTGCCGTGTGAGCCTGATACGCCCCCCTTGAGCGACTTCGTCGCGCTCCAGCTCAAGCCGCGCGAGCCCGACGCAGGCGCCGTGTGACGCCCTCGCGCGCGCGTCGTCCACGCGATGATCGACACGCGCTCGCAACACACCTGACAGGACGGTGTCAGTTGCACCCTGTCACAGTCTGCCTCGTAGGTGAGCGATGGACGCTCACCCCATCACGCGAGGTCATCCGATGAAGCTCTACGGCAACGGTCACTCTTACAACAGCCGCAAGGTCGAGGTCACGCTGCGCCACCTCGGCCTCGACTACACGTTCCAGTGCGTTGATTTGGGGCACGGCGCACAGCGCGCGCCCGAATTCTTGGCGCTCAACCCCAACGGCAAGGTGCCGGTGCTCATGGACGGCGATCACGTCATGACCGAGTCCACGGCGATCATGCGCTACTTGGCCGCGACGCATCGGCCCGCGCTGCTGGGCGTTGACGCGCGCGATCGCTACGAGGTCGAGCGCTGGCTGTGCTGGCAGCTCAGCGAGCTTGGCCCCGCGCTCAGCGCGCTGACCTGGGTGATGGCGATCGAGCCGCTGCTCACCAAGCGCGAGGCCAACCCCGAGGCGGTCCAACAAGCCCGCGCGCGCTTGGCCAGCGTCACCCCCATCCTCGACGCGCACCTCAGCGGGCGCGACTGGATCTGCGCTGAGCTCTCACTGGCCGATCTGGCTATCGGCGTGGTGCTCGACGCGGGCGCCATGGTGGGCTTGACCTGGGCCGAGCACCCCGCCATCAGCGCGTGGCTTGAGCGCGTGCGCGCGCAGCCGGGCTGGGTCGCCCCGATGACCTGGTCCGCCTGACTTGAAGCGATGTCGCGCGCCCGCGTTGGGTGTCAGTCAGGATAAATGGCTGCTCGTGCCTTCCCCCACTTTTAAGCGATGCGGCGCGCCGTTCAAGCAGCATCGCTCACACACGACCTCCCGATCGGTGCATCGCGCGACCTGATTCTAAGCGGGGATCGTCCAAGCAAGCTGAGGATTTGCACATCCTGACTGGAGGATCGCGAGGGCGCACCCTCCAGCACACGGTGCTCAAACGCCGAGCGCGGCGCGGGCGGCGTCGGGGGTGACGCCCGTGACATGCGCGAGCTTGCGCTTGCCAGTCTGACCCGAGGCCAGCGTGACGGCGCTCTTGCTCACGCCCAGCGCGCTCGCCAAAAAGGCGATAATGGCGTCATTGGCCGCGCCGTCCACGGGCGGCGCGGCCACTTGCAGCTTCACGCGCCCATCGTGCAGGCCGCACGCTTGGGTGCGGCTGGCGCGGGGGCTGGCGTACAGCGCGATGGCGCAGCCGCCCTCGCGGCTGGTGATGGGGGAGGCGTCATCTTGGGGTTGCATCAGAGGCGCTCGGAGCAAGGGCGGCGCGCGAGGTTATCGGCGCGCCACACGGCGGATCATTGCGCGCCCAGCTCATCCGCTTCGGGAGGCGGCGCGGCGGGGTTGGTAGGATCGCTGGTGACGCTGTCTGCCGGAGAGAGCGCCAGCCACTGCTGGATGATACCATGCTCCCACAAGAGCGCGCCCGCGCAGATCGCCACCACGATGAGCGCGTACAGCCACCACGGGGTGGGGCGCTCCGCATAGGGATCGCGCAGGTTGCGCTTCGCCCCCTCGGGCAGCTTCGCCACGCTCGTGAGCGACGCGCCGAACGGGATGTTAATCCGCGCACGCGCGTTGATGGCCCAGCCGCTCGCGTCCAAGATCGGCGCCAGGCTGCGCTGTCGCAGCTTCAGCGCGGCGATCATCATCGACGGCCCCGAGATCAGCAGCATGATGCAGCCGATCGCGATCGGCATCTGCCACAGCTTCAGGTTCAAGAAGCCAGTGGCCGCCGCCGTCATCGCGCTCACGATGAAGCCCAACGCGAGCCCGACCGCCGCGAAGATCCCCGCGTACTTGCCAATATCAAAGGCGCTCGGCGGCGGCGCGGGCTGCGCGCCAGGCGCGGCGACCGTCGCCGCGCCTGCGGGC
>CAYXWB010000260.1:0-7679 GCA_964468515.1 uncultured Bradymonadales bacterium
ACACGCTTTTAGCGTGTGGCGGCCCCTCTCACTCTGGCGACATCATGATACTGCCTCGACGCGACCGGCTCGCGGGGATCTACCTGCACGTCCCCTTCTGCGCTAAGGTCTGCCCTTACTGCGACTTCGCCGTGACCGCGCAGCGCGACATCCCTCACGAGGCCTACGCCGACGCCATCCTCACCGAGTGGGACGCGCGCCGTGACGCGCTCACCACGCGCGATGTGCGCACGATCTACCTTGGCGGCGGCACGCCCTCGCGCTGGGACGATGAGGCCCTGGGGCGCGCCCTCACCACCATCCGCGACGCCCTGCCCCAGCCGGTGGATGAGATCACCATCGAGGCCAACCCCAGCGACATCACCGACGCGCGCCTTGATCGCTGGTGCGCGCTCGGGATCACGCGCTTGAGCTTGGGTTGTCAGAGCTTCCAGCCCGACACGCTGCGCGCGCTCGGGCGCAACCATGACGCGGCGACCGCCATCGAGGCGGTCGAGCGGATCCTCGAGCGCGACACGCTGCGGCTGTCCATCGACCTCATCTATGGCTGCCCCGACCAGACGGTCGCGATGTGGGAGCGCGATCTGGCGCAGCTGAAGCGCTGGCCCACGCTCCATCATGTCAGCGTCTACAACCTCACCGTCGAGCCGGGGACGCCGTTTGGCCGACAGCAGCTGCGCGGCGCGCTGGCACTGCCTCAAGAACCTCAGCAGGCGCAGATGCAAGATCGCCTGCGCGAGGTCTCGCAAACGCTGGGGCTGCATCAATACGAGGTGTCGAGCTTCGCGCGCCTTGGGCATCACAGCCGCCACAACAGCCTCTACTGGCTGGGCGGTGAGTATGTGGGCCTAGGCGTCGGCGCCCACAGCATGACGATTGATCCTCAAGGCGTGGTCTATCGTCGCGCGAACGCGCGCGTGCTCAAAGACTACCTGCGCGCGCCTGCGGCGCCCGCCACCTTGGAAGCCCTGGATGACGCCGAGCACTTAGCCGAGCGCGTGTTCGTGAACCTGCGCACGCGGCTAGGCCTGGACTGGGAGGAGGTCTGCGCTCAGCTTGAGCACGCGCGGCTTGATGAGGCGCTCAGCCGCACGCATCAAGGGCTAGAGCGCCTGGTGGCGGGGGAGCTGCTCACGCGCGAGGGGACGCGCTATCTGCCCACCACGCGCGGGCTTGATGTGGCCGACGCCATGGCGCGCCTCATCGCGGACGCGGTGTGGGGCGACTGAGCGCGCCTCACTGCGCGCGGCAGAAGCCCACCTCCTCGGCCAGCGGCGCGCACTGGAAGCCCGCCGGGCAGGTGCTGCGCACATACTGGTTGGCCGACGGGCCGCCCGCGTACTGACACAAGCGCAAGCAGAACGGCGCGCCACCATCGATCACACACACGGAGTCTTGGCCACACGACTCGCCAGGGCGCGTGCAGGGCTGCCAAGGCGCCACTTGCTCCACCATCGGCGCGCAGTGCCCCACCTCCGCGCTCCAAGGGAAGTTCACCAAGCATGTCTCCGTCGGCGCGCAGCGCCACGAGGCGCTGTCATTGTCGAACGGATCACACACGGGCCGACACGTCGGCGAGAGGCCCGCGCCGCCAAAGTAAGGCGACAGCAGCGTCGAGACGAGGTCCCCCTGCGCCGAGCGCGGATACAAGCACGACGCGCCCGCGATGCAGTCGCGCCCCGGGCACAGCGCCCCCACCTCCAGATCGCCCGAGGCCGCGCACAGGCTAGGCAAGAGCTGCACGCGCGGCGGCAGATCGCCCCCCGCCAGCGGATCGCTTGAGACGCTTGAGCGCGGCTCACAGCGCTGCAACCCCGCAGGACAGGCCTCCTCATCACGATAGAAGCTGCCCGGCTCACACGCATAACCGCAGCGGCCGATCTCAAAGCGCGCGCCGAGCGCCGCGCAGGTCTGCCCTGGCGCGCAGGTGAGCAGCTCAGCGTCAACGGGTTGCTCGCTGGCGTCACACAGTGAGACGCACCGCCCACGCGCGCCGCCTGCGGCGACCTCAGGATCGCCGCGCCCAAACTCCAAGCAATACGCCCCTTCTTGACAAGGGGTCGTGGTGAGCGGGTCGCACGGCGCGCCCACGGGCGCGGTGCCTGAGGCGCGGCACACATGCAGCCAGCCCGCGCCATCACGCTGCACAGGCTGACACCCCATCCCCGCGCCCTCGCACACGCCCGCGCCATAATCACTGGGGCCATCACAGCGCTGCTCGCACGCGCCCCAGGCGCCATTGCCAAGGTCCGCGCAGCTCAGCAGCAGCCCCTCACGCGCCACCTGCGCGGGCGTGCGCACGGCCTCAAGCGCGCCGATCGTGAGCGGCTGTGCATCACTTGAGCTGCGCGTGCCATGCACGAACAAGCGCTCAAGCGTGGTGGCGCCCAAGCGCACCGCCTGCGCGCTGGCGAGCGCGCGCTCGAGCGTGCGCGGCGCGCCCGCGTCGAACACATACAGATCATAGAGGCCAGCCTCACGCGCAGCAGCAGCGCCTTGCGCGCGCGGCGACAGCGCCAGCGCCAGCGGCTCGCTCGCCACAAGCGCGCCGCCTGCGGCGACGCTCACGATGTCCAGCGGCCCCGCGTCGGGGCTGACATGCGCGATCACCACACCGGCCGCTGAGGCTTGCACCTGCGGCAGCGCGAGCAACACCCCGGGCGAGGCATCATCAGGCGCCGTGGGTGCCACCACCAGCGCGCGCGACACATCACGCGTCAGCGCCAACGTGAGCGACGCGAACGGCACATCACTGGCAGGCTCCCCCGCCAGACGCGCCGCGACGCGGCGCGTCCCGGGCGGCACGGTCAGCGCCTCTGCCCCTATAGGCGCCACCTCGCCTAAGCCCAAGCCCGCGATCCATGGCTGCGGCGCGTCATCTAAATACAGATCGACCTCGGGCGCGCGCGGCGCCAAGTGCGTGACGCTCAGGTTCGCGACGACCACCTCCACGGGCTGTGGGCACGTCACGTCGCGACGCGCCTGATCCACTGGCGAGATGGCGGGCTGGCCGGGCGTCCCCGCGATGAGCACGTCGCACAGCGGCAGACAGCGCGCGCCGACGCCGCCCGTCTGCGCGCACATCGTGCCCTCCTCGCAGCGCTCCTCACCCGCGACGCAGGCGTCAAACGCGCTCAGCGGCCCAGCCTCAATGCACAGCCCCTGCGCAGGGCCAACGGGCAGACACTTGGCCCCCTGGCCGCATGTCCCGATAGAGAACGGCGCGCACGGCACGCCGCACACCCCCACCCCAGCGGCCACAAAATCCTCACCTGCGAACAAGCAGCTGTCCGGGCCAGCGCAGTCATCATCCCCTATGCAGGCATCGCGACAGGTGCCCTGCACGCAGCTCAACCCCTCGCCACAAGAGCGCGCGAAGCTCTGCGAGCTGATGGCGAGCTCACGGGTGACGCAGCGATCGCCCAGCTGGAGCGGCCCTGCGGGCACGCAGGTGTTGCTCCCATCCGCGCGCTCCAAGCAGACCGCGCCGGCTGAGAACTGAGGTAGGCCCTCATATTTTGCGGCGCACGCCGCGCTCCCCTGCCAAAACCCATCACACTCAGGCGGCCTGCACGCGGCCGCGCGACAGGTGCCGCCGACGCAGATCGTGCCCTCAGCGCAGTCACTCTGCGCCTGACAGGTCGTCTCCTCCAAGCCATTGAGCAAGAAGCAGCTGGCGCCAGGCGCGCAGCTGCCCTCGCTGGAGCAAGGCGCTGAGCAGCGCGGCGGCTCACCTAAGTTAAAGCCGTCCCAATCCACGCAGTAGAACTCACCGGAGCGAGGCTGAAAAGGATCGCAGATTTGACCGGTCGCGGTGCAACGCGCGACGGCCTTGAGGCACTCCCCACGCTCACAGATCTCATCGCTCGCGCAGGTGGGGAAGCAGAACACGTCCGTGATGGAGACGCACTGGCCCTCCACACAGCGCGAGCCGAGGCCACAGGGCACCTCGGGGCAGGGGCCTTCCTCAGCGTCACACCCTGAGCATGCGCTCAACGCCCACGCCCCAGCCAGCAGGATCAGCTGCAGCGTGCGCATGACGCGCGCGCGATCAAACGCAAAAACATACATCACAGCTCACGCTCCCGAGACACCTCACCACGATCACGACGCGCACCTTGAGGATGCAGCCTCACACTGTATTGATTCCAGACGCGCGCGGCAAACGCCCAGAGCGCGACGGGCCGACTCCCCTTCAAGGGGAGTCGGCCCGTCGCGCGCCACGCGCTCACAAGGAGGCGCGCGCCGTCAGCTCAGGTGGCATCCGCGCAGATGCCGTAAGAGCCGATGAACAGGGTGCGGCTGTCCTGGCTGCCCTGCTCACGACAGCGCTGGCCGGCGGGGCAGCCGATCTTGGTGACCGGATCACACAGGTGGAAGCACTCGGCGGTCGCCGCGCAGACGTTACCACCCCGGCCCTCAGCCTCCGAGAGCGAGCACAGCCCACCATCACCGCAGGAGCGGCCATACTCGCTGGCAGGACACTCGCCATTCTCACCGATGCTGCTGACCTTGGGCATGCACACGCCCGCGCGCACGGTGGGCTGCTGCGAGGGCAGCAGCGGCATACAGCCGAAGTCCTCAGGGCAGTCGGACTGGCCGCCCCCCAGGAAGGGGCGACACATCTGGCGACACAGCGTCGTGTCATTGGCGCCGGGCGTCAGGTACAGCTCCAGCAGCTGATCAAAGGTGCCATCAGGCACGCGCAGCTCGCTGGCGCACAGCGCGCCGGGCACACACGCCTCAATGCGGCTTCGGCGGCCATCCGCTGCCACCGCCACGCAAGGATCACCGACGGCGATCTGGCCCGACTGATGGCAGAACTGCGCGCCCTGATCGGTGTAGCAGGTCTGCTGACCCGCAGGGCAGCTAGGCGACTGGAAGCTGCCGGGCGCGCTCTGCTGACACGCGATGCGACACTCACCAAGCCCCGTGATGCGGTCGGAGGCCAAGCAGGTCTCGCCCTTGGCCGCATCGCAGCCGTGCAGGTTGTTGTTCACAGCGCCATCGCGCGCACAGTAGGAGCGACAGACGCCCGTCTCCTCATAGGTCGTCCCATTGCGCGTGAACGCGCGGTCACAGAACAGGCCCGACGCGCACTCATCCTCGGCGCAGGTCTCACCGAGCTGCTTGGCGCCGCGCTGGAAGCACACGCTCAGCTCCGAGCCAAAGGGCGAGCATGCGGCCGCCTCACCGGGGCCCTCGCCATCGCCATCACAGGAGCCCGTGCCATAGTCAGCGAGCCCATTGTCACACTTCTGGAAGCACACGCCCCAGCTGGCCGTCGTCTCACGGCCGTTGCCCGGCGCGAGGTTGTAGCAATAGCCGCTGGAGGTCGGGTTGAAGGTGTGCACGCTGTGGGGGACAAACGTCGTGCCTGGCACGACCGCGCCGCCGAGCTTGCCATAGGCGTACACGCTGCCGCGCTGGCCATCGGCCAGGGCCACATCCACGAGCACGACCACGGCGTTGTTCACCTCGCGCGCCTCACCTGCGGGGAACACATAGATGTCGAAGCTGCCCGCTGCCAGCGCGCGATAAGCGCTCGCCTCACCAAACGCCAGCCCCTCTGCCAACACCACAGGCGTCGCATCAGGCGCGAGCGGGGTGTTCGCGGGCAGCGCGATGATGTCGACCTCTGCCGCGCCCACGACCGCATGCACCACGCGCGCTTGCGCTTGGCCAGCCTGGGGCGCATTCACCAGGCGCAGGTCCGTGTAAGGCACGAGCTGCACAGGGGGCGTCGCCGCCTCATTGAGCAGCGCGGTGATGTAGGTGGCGGTGTTCTCCTCAAGCGTGAAGGTCTGCGTCAGCACGGGGCTGGCGTTATCCTCGGCGCTCGCCACCACAAGCTCCACGCTGTGCACGCCAGGGCTCAGCGCGAACCACTTGCCATCGTTGGCGCCGAGCGCCTCGAAGCTCAGGTTATCAAGCACGCGCTCGCCATCAATATAGACGTCCACATCGCCCGCGCCCTGTGCCAAGTGGAGCACCTTCACATAAGCGAAGGTCTCGCCGCTGGGGCAGGTCGCGTCGCGCTCTTCTTGGGTGCGCAGGGTCGGGTCACACTGGGGCGCGCAGCCGATGCCGCCCAAGCACAGCGTGTTGCTGGGGCAGTCGCTGTCTGCGGAGCAGTCATCATAAGGCTTCTTGGGGCCAGGAGGGCCCGAGGGCAGATCAGAGCAGAAGCCATCGCCGCTGCTGACCGGGAAACACTTCGCGTCTGCGCCGCAGACCTCAGCGTCGAGGTTGTAGGGGTCACAGCGCTTGCCGCAGATGCCCGCGCCGCCGAACACGCCCTCATCCTCGCCAATACAACCCTCACCCTCACCGCACTGCAGGTCATTGATACAAGACTTCGCGCAGAAGCCCGCGCCTTGAGCGGCGAGGTTGGCTACGAGCCAGAACCCGTCCACGCAGACCAAGCCGGACTGACACACGGTGCTGCCACCGCCGCCGCCGATGCCACCGCCGATGCCGCCGCCTGCGCCACCGCAGGGCTGGCCCACCTCAGCGGTGCCAGCAGCGCGGCACACGAACGCGACGTTCTGCTCATCGGTGGCGTTTGAGGCGTCAATCTCCTGCGTCACGCGCACGCAGTTACCGCCGCTCTCTGGGAACATCGCATCACAGGTCGCCTTGCCCGCGACAGGGCCGGCGCAGTTGGAGGGGCGACAGAACAGGTTGTTCTCACACAGCGAGCCCACAGGGCAGACGCGCTGCGGGATCGCCGTGAACTGCACGCCGCCGCTGGGGTTCGCCGCAGGCAAACAGGCCGACTCACTCTTACAGCGAAGGTAGCAGCGCGGGCCGCTGCCAGCGTTGTTACAGATGTAGCCATCGCCCGCCAGCTCGTTCGGGTCACACACCTGCCCCACCGACCTACACTGCCCGATATAGCCACGGCAGTAGCCTTCCTCACAGACGTTGTTATTAGGACAGTCTGCATCACGCGCGCACTCGCGCGGCGGCGGCGGCGTGACGCAGCGGTTGCCTGTGCAGACCTGCCCTGCGCCACACTCGCCCGTGCTCGTGCAGCCCTCAACGCAGCGCTCATCCAAACAGATCTCGCCAGTGCTGCAGTCGGTCGAGAACTCACACTCGGGCACATAAAAGATGCACTTTCCCCCGCTGCTGCAGATCTGCCCGAAGGGGCAATCTTGCGTGCTCTTGCAAGAGTCAGGGTCCTCATTATTCCCACAGGCGTTGAGCGTGCCGAGCGTCGCCAGCAAGGTCAGCGAGATCTTGAGCAATCGCCCAAGCGAACCGTTTAACATGCTTCTTCTCCAGAGCGTCTGTCTCGCTGCGACTGGACCGTGTGTCTTCGCAGCATGCTTGCGTGGGGGGCGCGCTGACCCTCTGCGCCGACGAGGCATCTCATGAGTGCTGCTCATGAGGAGGGGCAGCTGACGAGGATCATTGAGCCTAAGATCGCGCTTCAAATCAAGCGCTTATCGTCAGGGCATAGCTCGCGCCTAAAACCGCGCCACACCGTAGTGAACGCCGCCCACACTGTCAATCGCAATGCCATGGTCCGCGTGCACCTGCGCCACATCGGCGCGCTCGCCAAGGCGCAATCCCAGCCGCTCGGCCCAGATCCTGTCGAGCGCGCTAGCGAGCGCTGCGCGCTCGTCAGCGCAGGTGGCGCGGATGAGGCGCGCGGCCAGCGCTGCGCGCTG
>CAYXWB010000261.1:0-7655 GCA_964468515.1 uncultured Bradymonadales bacterium
TCCCGATGCGTGCTGTCCATGCCGCGTGGTTGTTGTGGGCGCGCGCGGTGGCGCTGGTGGCGGTGCGGGCGCGGGTGTGGGCGCCTGGGTGCGCGAGCGCGCCGCCCGATGAGGTGGTGGGCCGCCCCCCAGCGCAGACGCAGGAGCCCTCGGGGCGGCGCCAGGTGCGCATCGCCACGGCGCCAGCGCTCGCCCCATCGGCGGGCGCGCCCGACACAGCGCGCTGGCGCCAGGCGATAGAGCGCCGCTTCGCCAGCGATGGCGCCAAGCTTGAGCCTTGCGCCGCGCGTGAGACAGGCGGCGCCACAAACGCGACCTTTGTGGTCGACATCACCGTCACCTTAAGCCCGCGCGGTGAGCTGGTCGAGCTGCAGGCGCAGGTGCCAGGGCGCAGCGCGGACCAGACGCCCGTGCTGCTGTACTGTGTGCGCGAGGAGATCCAAGGCTGGGCGATGCCTCAAGGGCCTGAGTCGTCTGACCAAGACCTGACGCACACGGTGCGCGTTGAGCTGTCTGATTAACTCACAATAAGCATAAAAACGGTTTTATTTACTTATGAAAATCAAAACTATCATCTTCTTGGGGTGCATCGCGCTCGCGAGCTGCGCGCGTGGTGATGGGGTGCCGCGCACAGAGGCGCGCGATGGCGCGGGGTTTGAGCGCGTGATCCTCGCCATGCCCGGCCAGACGATCATCACGCGTGGCCCTGAGCACGCGATCGAGGTGCGCGCGGATCGCAACCTGATCGCGGGGATCAAGACGCGCGTGATGCAGCAGACGCTCTATGTGGAGGCGCGTGAGCAAGCCTCCGCGCAAACACCCCAGGTGGTGCGCGTGACCACCCCGCTGCTGCGCAGGCTGGTGATCACGGGCGGCGGCGCAGTGGAGGTGGTCGATGTGGAGGCGCCGTCGCTGGAGCTGGAGGTGATCGACGACGCGCAGGTCAAGCTCAGCGGCGCGGTCGGCGCGCTCCAGATCAAGACGAGCGATCGCGCCCAGATCAAAGCGTTCGCGCTGGAGGCCGACGAGGTCAAGGTGCGCGTGACGCAGCCTGATTGGGTGCGCGCGCAGCTTGGCGATGGGGGCGTCGTGGAGGTCAGCCCTGGGAGCTTGCTGGAGGTGTCCATGAAGGCGGGGCTCTTGCGCTACAACCGCGACCCACAGCGCTTCGCGCTGGACGTCGCCCCTGAGGCGCGCGTGGAGCCGTGGGCGGGCGCCGCGCCGCCACCCGCGAGCGCGCCCTAAGGCGCGCTCGCGTCGATGAGCGCGTCGCGCGGCGTTGTGGGCCAGCGGCACGAGCAGCGGCTGCGCCAGTGAGCGCTCTAGCACGCGCAGCTGCTCGCTGATGGTCGAGGGCGACAGGCGCAGCGCCTGGCTGGCGGCGGTGATGCTGCCGAGCTTGGCGACGCTCCAGAGGTCATACAGGTGATGATAGTTGAGCCAGGCCACAGGCCTCACTCCAGCAGCAGGCCAGAGGCGGCCAAGTATTCAGCGCGTGCGACCTGAAGCTCCGCCAACGCGCTGATGAGCTGGAGGCGCGCGTCGAGCAGATCTTGCGCGCGCAGGTTCAACACCAGCAGCGTGCCCTCCCCTAAGCGCAAGCGCTCCGTATCGGCGTCGAGGGCGCGCTGCGCGAGCGCCGCTTGGCGCTGCGCGAGCGCGAGGCGCTCGGCGGCGGCGTCAAGCCGCGCGCTCGCTGTGACGTGACGCGCCAGCGCGGCGTCGCGCGCGGCGCGCTCGCTGGCATCAAGCGCCAGCAGCTCCGCCTCTGCGATGGCCACCATGCCGCGCGCCTCACGCAGCTGGAGCGGGAGCGTCAGCGCGAGCCCCGCCACCAGCTGCGGGCTGGCCGCATGCAGCGGCTGGGCCACCGCCACGGTGAGATCCAGCCCAGGCATGAGCTGGTTGTTGGCCAAGCGCGCGGCCACGAGCAGCTGCTCACGCTTGGCGCGCAGCGCCAGCAGCGCGGGCAGCGTGTCAAGCCCCTCACGATCGCGCGCGCGCTGTTGCGCGTCGCGCATCGGCGATGGCGCGATGTCAGGCGGCGCGGCGTCGACGGGCGGCAGGCGCACCGCGCCGCGCTCGTCGCGCCAGAACAAAGAGAGCGCTTGGGCGGCGGCCACCAGCTCGCGTCGCGCGTTGATCGCCGCCGCCTCAATGCGCAACATCGTGCGCTCGGCGTCGATCAGATCAACATCATCCAGCTCCCCCATGGCGCGCCGCGCGGAGGTGAGCTCAAAGCGCTCGCGCGCCGTGAGCGCTTGCTGCTGCGTCGCGCGCAGCGCGACCCCTGCGCCGACCCAGCGCCAATAGGCCGTGGCCGCGCGCAGCCCAAGCTCCAAGCGCAGCTGAGCGAGCTCATGCTCGGCCTGCGTCTGCGCATAGCGCGCCTTGAGGCGCTCCGCGCGGCTCTTATCAATGGGTCCATCGCGCAGCAGCGAGGCGGCGAGGCCTGCGGTCAGCTCGCCAGGATGCGCCGCCGCCTCAGGCGGCGCCTTATAGGGAGGGGCGCCGTAGCGATCCGTCTTGACGCTGTATTGGTCCTTATAGATCGGCACCTCGCCAGGGGTCAGCCGCCAACCCGCGAACGCGCTCACGCCCCACACGGTCAGCGGCTGGACGAGCGTGAGATCGAGCAAGCCATAGGGCGCCTTAGGCACCGCCCACACCTCAGCGCTGGCGCGCAAGCCCGTGTCAAAAGCGCCCTCAGCGCGCAACGACGCGCCGCGCGCGCGCGCCAGCGCTTGCTGCGCGCGCGCGAGGTCCGGATGATAGCTGAGCGAGGAGGCGACCTCGGACCACGTGAGCGCCCAGGCGGCGCGCGGCGCGAGCAGCGCCAGCGCGGTCGCGACGACAGCGAGCAGTCGCATCACGCTCACTCCTCCTTCTGTTCAGGATCGTAACTATGCAAGATCGCCTGGGTGTCCTTGGGGGGCGAGGGCGGGAAGGCGTTGAACTGGCGCCACAGCTCGAAGGCGATAGAGACCTCATCCAGCAAGATCCAGCCCTGCGCGCGGGTGCCCTGACGCAGCAGCGCGGCGGGCGGCCAAGCGCGGTCCTCGGGATCGGGCTTGATGACCACGCGCACGCGCCCATCGGGGGTGGCGCCGGGATCGACGAAGGCGACGACGCCGCCAAACGTGCCCACCGCGAAGTTGGGCCAGCCGCTGAACTGAACGGCAGGCCAGCCCTCAAACTGCAGGCGCACGCGCCGCCCCGGGATGACGAGGCTCGCGTCCAAGCCGCGCACATAGAGCGCGACGGCCAGCTCGCCCCCGTCCGGGACGATGGTCGCCAGGCTCGTGCCCTCGCTGACGAAGGCGCCATTTTGGCGCGCGGAGACGTTCTTCAAGATGCCGCTGATGGGGGCCTTGATGAACATGGCCTTCTGACGGCTCAGCTCGCTCTGGGCGCGCGCGACGCGCGCGTCGGCGCTGGCGCGCTTGGTCTGAGCGTCGAGCAGCGCGCTGCGCGCTTGGGCGATGTTGACATCAAAATCACTGGCGCGCTGCTCACGATCGGCGCGCGCCGCCAACACCTTGCCGCGCGCCTCCTCCACGCGCGCTAGCGCGCTGGTGAGCGCGGCGTCAGCGCGGATCTCCGAGGCGCGCGACTGCTCACGGCGCTGCTCGCTCGCGAGCCCCTTATCCGCCAGCGCCTCTTGGCGCTGCAGGTTGAGCTGCGCGGCGGTCAGCTCCCCGCGCTGGGCCTTTAAGGTCATCTCAGCGGCCCGCACGTCTTGCCGCGCCATGCGGATGCGCGCGTCTGCCCCCTCCAAGGCCATCGCGCGCGCCCTCTCAAGCGAGCTGATGCGACGCGTGAACTCCTCTAAGGAGAGCTCCGCGTTGGCCAGATCGGCGCTCGCCGCGCTCAGCTCCCGGGTGAGCCGGTCGATGATCTCAGGATCGTTATCCCCCAGCTCCACCAGCGGGTCACCCGCGCTCACACGCTCGCCCTCGACCGCAAACCAGCGCACGACGCGCCCCTTGAGCGGCGCCTGGATCGGCTGCTCGCGGGCTTGGGGATCAAAGGCCGCGATCGCGCCATCGGCGCGCGCCGTCTGCACCCAAGGCAGCGCGAGCGACGCGATGAGCGAGCAGCACAGCAGCGCCAGCAACACCAGCGGCGCGAAGCGCAGCGTCGAGGGGATGGCCACCTGCCCCGCACAAGCGGGCAAGGCGGCGAGCGTGCTCAGCGGCTGTTCAGCGCTCATGCTTGCTCCTGGGCGCCATCGGCGCTCAACGTGATGCAGCGCGTGGGCTTGCTCACATGCGTCACATCGGCCGCGTGGACCAGGATGGTGCTCTTAGACGACAGCTCACGCAGCGCCGCGGTGGCGCGCGCGCGCCCTGACAGCGACAGCTGCGCGAGCACGTTGTCCACGAGCAAGAGGCCGGGCTTGGCCAAGATGGCGCGCGCGAACTGGAGCAGCCACAGCTGCTCCGTGGTCAGCGGCGCGCCGTTGACGTCAAGCTTGGCGTGCAACCCCTCAGGCAGCTTCGCGATCACCCCATCCAGCCCCACCGACGCCAGCGCTGCGCGCGCCTGCGAGGTGCTCGCCGTGGGAGCGTCCAAGCGCAGGTTGTCCAGCACCGAGCCGCTGAAGACCACCAGCTCACGCATCAAGTAGATGTGCTCGCGCAAGCTGGGCAGCGCGATGTCTTGCAGCGGGACACCGTTGATCAGCGCTGAGCCCGAGGCCAGCGGCGACAGCCCATAGAGCAGATCCAGCAGCGCTGAGCCGCGCACCAGCTCCTCGCCAGACAGCGCCACGAGGTTGCCCGGCGCGAGCGTCAGCGACAGCGGCTCGCCAGCAGGAGAGCCCTTCACGATCACCGCGTCGAGCACGATCTCAGCGGCGCCATCGCGCGCAGGAGAGGGCTCGCCATAGGCGCGCTCGACGGGCAGATCGATGAGATTATCGAGCTTGTAGAGCGCGGCGTGGAGGTCGTAGATCGTCTCCAAATGCTTACCAAACTTAGCAAACTGCGAGATCACAGAGGCCACGATCAGCTCCGCCGCCACCAGCTGCCCCACCGACAGCTGCCCGTCTAACACCAGCCAGCCGCCCAGCGCCATCAACCCCGCGCCTGCCAGCGCGTGCAGCGCGCCCAAGCCCACGATCTGACGCAAGACGATGCGAAAGTGGCCGCGGCGCGCGTCGACGTAGTTCACCGTCAGCAGATCCGCGCGTCGGCGCGCCGCGGTGAGCGCTTGGCCGCCGCGAAACGACGCGGGGCTCGACATGATCTGCTTAAACCAAGCCGCTACTGCATATTTTGCGTTCGACTCATCGACGCTCGTGCGCCCCGCGCCGCGCCCCAAGCCGAAAAAGATCAGCAGCAGCAGCGTGACCATGACCAGGGCGAACGCCAGCAAGATCGGGTGATAGAAGGCCAACACCAGCAAGCCCAGCGTGGTGCCAAGCGCCAGCGACATCGTGTCCAACAGCAGCGTCGAGGAGGCCTTCTGGACGGTGACGATCTCGAAGAAGTGGTGCAGCAGCGCGCCCAGATCATAGCGGCTGTACGCCTCATAGCTGACGCGTGGCAGCCGCTGCGCGAGCGTCGCGCTCAGGCGCACGAACAAGCGCCGCTGCAACAGCTCGATCATATAAGCCTCAGCCACCCGCAGCACGCCCAAGAAGATCAGCGCGATGAGCAGCATCAGCGACAGCACCACCACCGGCTGGAGCACGCCCCCCACAGCGATGGAGTTGACCAGCGACTGCACGGTCAGCGGCATCATCAGGTTCAAGACGCCGATCAGCACAGCGTAAGCGATCACCGCGACTAAGATGTCCCGCTCAGGGAGCACCCAGCGCATCAGCCGCGCTCGGGTGGTGCGCGATGTTGGCCCACCCGGCCCGCTCGGCGCGGCCGCTGCGCGCATGGCCGGATCAACGTCTGCCATAAGCCTCTCCAAAGCTTGATCCGCGCTGCGGCCTCAGGCGACCGCGATAGCCGAGGGAATCTAAGGATTCGTCGCTGGTTCGTCAAAAGGATGAAGCAGAGCTTTTATTTCGAAAAAACCGCAGCAAGCGCGCCGCAAAGCCTTGTGCCCAAACATCACACCTAGACTAAGCTGACCTCATGCTGCGTCAGTCACCTCAAGCGTCATCGACGCGGGCGCACCATCACACGAGCACGCGGCGCCTCATGCTGAGCTGCCGCCTCACCAGCCGAGGGCGCGATGAGCTTAGCGGGCAAGACACTGTTTATCACTGGCGCGAGCCGCGGCATCGGCGAGGCGATCGCGCTGCGCGCGGCGCGCGATGGGGCCAACGTGGTGATCGCGGCCAAGACCGTCGAGGCGCAGCCGAACCTGCCTGGCACCATCTTCAGCGCCGCCGAGGCGGTCGAAGCCGCAGGCGGCCACGCCCTCGCCATGCAGGTCGACATCCGCTTTGAGGACCAAGTCCAGGCGGCCGTCGACGCCGCTGTCGCCACCTTTGGGGGGATTGACATCCTCATCAACAACGCCAGCGCCATCCAGCTCACGGGCACGCTGGAGACCTCCATGAAGCGCTTTGATCTGATGCACCAGATCAACACGCGCGGCACCTTCCTCGTCTCCAAGCTCTGCCTGCCCCACCTGCTCCAAGCTGAGCACCCGCACATCCTCAACCTCTCCCCGCCGCTGAACATGGCGCCCCACTGGTTTGGCAACCACGTGGCCTACACCATGGCGAAGTACGGCATGAGCTTGTGCGTGTTGGGCATGGCCGATGAGTTTAAAGATCGGGGCGTGTCGGTCAACGCGCTGTGGCCCAAGACCGCCATCGCCACCGCCGCCGTGAAGAACCTGCTCGGTGGCGACGAGGTGATGCAGGCCAGCCGCAAGCCCGACATCATGGCCGACGCCGCCTACGCCATCTTGACGCGCGGCCGAGGTGAGCTGACGGGGCGGTTCTTGGTCGATGAGGACGTGCTGCGCGAGGCCGGCGTTGAAGACTTCGAGCCCTACGCTGTCACGCCCGGCGCGCCGCTGCTGCCCGACTTCTTCCTCTGAGGTTGCGCGCACCTTCGTCCGCCTCGTCGCGGCTGTGAGGGGCACCATTTCGCTTGAAATTTGGTGGCAAAACGCGCAGGCTATGGGATAACAGTGAACAACCCCTGTGCTGGTTTGAGCCAGCACAGCATGACTCCACCTACCCCCGACTTGTCGGCTTTGGTGTGAGCTCATGAGCCCGACAGCCGCCTGGATGGGCATGGGGAGAGCCAGGCGAGTAGCGCAATGGGTCAGCACGGCAAGCCTGTCGTTCGTGGGCTGACAAGATTCAACAAGAGAGAGAGAGCACCATGTCCAAGAAAGTTTTCGTTGGCGGCCTCGCCTGGGCGACCGATGACCGCAGCCTCGCTGACTTCTTCTCGCAATGCGGTGAGGTCGTCGAAGCCAAGGTCATCACGGACCGTGAGACCGGCCGCTCGCGTGGCTTCGGCTTCGTCACCTTCTCCAGCGCGGAGGAGGCCAGCAAGGCCGTCTCCCTCAACGGTCAAGACTTTGATGGCCGCACCATCCACGTCGACCTCGCCCAAGAGCGCAGCGGCGGTGGCGGCGGTGGCGGTGGCTCGCGTGGTGGCGGCGGCGGCTACGGCGGCGGTGGCGGCGGTGGCGGTGGCGGCTACGGTGGTGGCGGCGGCGGCCGTGATGGC
>CAYXWB010000262.1:0-7632 GCA_964468515.1 uncultured Bradymonadales bacterium
AGGGCGCGATCATCGAGGGTATCGTCAAGAACATCACCGAGTACGGTGCGTTCGTCGACCTCGGCGGCATCGACGGCCTGCTCCACATCACCGACATGAGCTGGGCCCGCGTCCAACACCCCTCCGAGCTGTTCAACATCAGCGACGAGATCCAGGTCAAGGTCCTCAAGTTCAACCCCGACAACGAGCGCGTCAGCCTCGGCTACAAGCAGCTCTCCCCCGATCCGTGGGAGGGTGCCGAGAGGCGCTACCCCGTCGGCGTTCAGGTGCTGGGCAAGGTCATCAGCCTCATCGACTACGGCGCCTTCGTCGAGCTTGAGGAGGGCATCGAGGGCCTCGTGCACATCTCCGAGATGAGCTGGACGCGCCGCATCAAGCACCCGTCCAAGGTCGTCAGCGAGGGCGACATCGTCGAGGTCGTCGTGCTCTCGCTCGACACCCGCGACAAGAAGGTCAGCTTGGGCATGAAGCAGATCGAGCCCAACCCCTGGACGCTGCTTGAGGAGCGCTACCCCGTCGGCACGCGCATCCTGGGCAAGATCCGCAACATCACCGACTTCGGCATCTTCATCGGGATCGAGGACGGCATCGACGGCCTCGTCCACATCTCCGACATCTCCTGGACGCAGAAGATCCGTCACCCCTCCGAGGTCTACAAGAAGGGCGACGAGGTCGAGGCGGTGGTCCTCAACATCGACGTCGACAACGAGCGCTTCAGCCTCGGCATCAAGCAGCTCACCCCGGATCCGTGGGACTTCATCCCCTCACGCTATCCCCCGGGCAAGATCACCCCTGCCATCATCACCAAGCTCACCGACTTCGGCGCCTTCGCTGAGATCGAGGAGGGCGTTGAGGGCCTGATCCACATCTCCGAGCTCGCCAACGAGCGCATCGACGACCCCAGCCAAGTGGTCAAGGTCGGCGAGGAGCACAAGGTCGAGATCATCAGCGTCGACGCCAAGGAGCGCAAGATCGCCCTGTCGATCAAGAGCTTCCAGCGCCGCAGCGAGTCCGGCCGCCTGCGCGAGTACTCCGAGGAGGGCGGCGCCACCGCTCAGCTCGGCGACCTGCTCAAGGACAAGCTCGCTGAGGCCATGAGCGACGAGGATTGATCCTCCCCGCTTGAGAGACGCGCGCAAAGCGCGCGTCTGGCTCACGCGAGATTGACGAGGGCCGCTCGCGCTTACAGCGCGGGCGGCCCTCGTCGCGTGTGGGCACATCCAGCGCGCGCGCGCGCATCTGTCTTATTTGAACGCGCGCGTGCGCGCGCGTGAGGCGATCTACGCCTTGTCCACGCGCAGATCTGCGCTATGCTGTCCCCCACATGCGCGCGCCGCCCCAAATCCCCCCTCGCGCACGCGCTCAAAACGGCAAACCGACCGGTTCGCCGGAACCTCGCTCGCCACAGAGGCTTATGCTCGACGCGCTGCATTCGACCAGGCTCATCTTCGTCACAGGCAAGGGCGGCGTTGGCAAGAGCACCGCAGCGGCGGCGCTGGGCCAAGCGCTCGCCAAGCAAGGGCGTCGCTGCCTCGTCATTGAGACGGACACCTACTCGGCGCTGGCCGATCTGCTCACGCTGGCGCTCGCGGACGGCCAAATCCATCAGGTCACGGGCGTGCCGGGGCTGTCCGTGCAGAACCTGATGAGCGAGGACGCGCTCGTCCACATCATCCGCCAGTTCGTGCCCAGCGAGCGCGTCTCGCGCAGCGTCATCCAGAACCGCGTGGCGCGCGTGTTCTTCAAGGCCGCGCCCTCGGTCAATGAGTTCAGCATCCTCAACCGCGTCCTCGCTTACTATCAGCAGAGCGAGCGCAACACGCCGGTGTACGATCACATCCTGGTGGATCTGCCCGCCTCGGGCCACGCGGTGACTTATCTCAACGTGCCGCAGACCTTGCATGGCATGATGCGCGGCATCGGCAAGTTCGCCACGCTCGCCAGCGACATCGACACGCTGGTGCGCGATCCCAAGCGCTGCGCCATCGTCGCCGTGTGCTTGCCCGAGGAGATGCCCGTCAATGAGACGATCGAGCTGTCAGATGCGTTCAAGGCCCAGCTCAAGCGCGGCCTCACGCTGACGATCCTCAACATGGTCCACGACGCGCCCTTTGACCCCGCGCTGGATGACGCGTTCGCGCGCTTAGACGATGCGCACGGTGCAGGTGACGGGCCGCTCGCGCGCGTGGCCAGCGGCGCGAACCTCGCGCGCCAGTGGTTTGACCGCGATCGCCAGTACGTGGCGCTTTTGCGCGAGCGACTCGACGGCGACATCATCGAGGTCCCCATGTTATATGCCCGCGATGGTCGCGAGGTCGTGCGTCGCATGGCCGAGCACCTGCGCCTCGCGCGCTGAGCCCACCCGCGTCAGGAGCCTCACCTTGTCTCAGGATCACGCGCTGCCCCAAGACCCCATCAGCCCGCTGCTGCGTCAGGCGCGCTTGCTCGTGTGCTGCGGCCCCGGCGGCGTGGGCAAGACCACCAGCGCCGCAGCCTTGGGCCTGCGCGCCACGCTGATGGGCCGCAAGGTGATCGTGCTCACCATCGACCCCGCGCGACGCCTCGCTAACAGCCTGGGCTTGAGCGAGCTGTCCAATCAGCCCCAGCGCATTGACCTCGACGCGCTCGGCTTGCCCGTCGAGGAGGGCGGCGAGCTGTGGGCGATGATGCTCGACCAGAAGAAGACGCTGGATGATCTGGTCAAGAAGTTCGCGCCCGACAAGGGCGCGTTCCAGCGCGCGCAAGACAACAACATCTATCGGCTGCTGTCGTCCACGCTGCACGGGATGCAAGAATACATGGCGCTCGACAAGCTCCATGACCTCTACACGGGCGGCTATTTCGATCTGGTCGTGCTTGACACGCCGCCGACCAAGAACGCGCTGGAGTTCTTGGAGACGCCCTCGCGCGCGCGGACGTTCTTTGACGAGCGCATCATCAAGTGGTTCTTGCCCACCAAGCGGACCTCCACCTTGGGCAAGCTGCTCGATCCTGGGGCGGTGGTGTTGAAGCTGCTCAACGTGATCTTCGGCGACGCGTTCGTCAAAGACCTCACGGAGTTCTTCGAGACGCTGGAGTTCTTGCAGCAGGCGCTGCACACGCGCGGCGACATGATCGACTACATCCTGCGCGACGCGCAGACGCACTTCTTGATCATCGCCAGCGCCGATCCGCGCCGCATGAAGGAGGCGCTGTACTTCCACGAGAAGCTCGGTGAGCTTGGCCAAGAGGCGCGCGCCTTCATCGTGAACCGCGTCACGCCGCCGTTTGATGAGGCGGACCTCAGCGCGCTGGATGACGCGGCCTTGGCGTCGCTCGCTGGCGAGGCGGTGAGCGCTGAGCGCTTGAACACGCTGCGCGAGCAGCTGCGCTTGAGCCACGCGGCGCTGTCCCAGCTGGCCGCGCGCGATCAAGACGCGCTCGCTCTGCTGGCGCGCCAGATCGGCGCGCACAAGATGCAGCGCGTGCCGATCCTGGGCCAAGACGTGCACAGCATCGCTCAGCTCGCGCGCCTGAGCGCCCACCTGACCCCCTCCTCGCCCATGCCTACCTCCGCTTAAAGCCGCATTGAGCGTAGCGAGGAGCGCCACTTTCATGTCAATCCGTCATGAGGTTCGCGCGATCCTCACCGACCGCAATGACGCCCGCTATGTGCTCTTCTTGTGGTGCATCAACCTGCTGATCGTGCTCAGCGTCGCGCTGCTCGTCTACGAGACGCTCGTCCCCCACATCCCGGCTTATATCCACACCACGCTGATGTGGCTCGATGGGGGGAGCTTGATCATCTTCGCGCTCGAATACCTGGGGCGGCTGTGGGTGGTGCCCGATGGGCGCCCGCGCAGCGTCAACGCCGTCCGATCACATCATCATCGCGGGCTGGAATGACACCGTGCCGCTCTCGCTCAAGCAGCTCCAAGAGGAGCTGAACCAGAAGCAGCACGCGGCGCTGCTGGTGTTCGCCCCGATCCCGCGCCCCGAGGAGCTCTCCCCAGACATCACCTTCGTGCAAGGCGACTTCACGCGCGCGTCGGAGCACGACAAGGTGCGCCTGAGGTTCGCGCGCGCGGTCGCGATCGTGTCATACACCTCGCAAGGCGAGCTGCGCTCGGCGGCGCGCGACGCGAGCGTGGTGCTCACGGTCTTCACGGTGCGACGTCTAGAGCGCACCTTTGAGCGCGAGCGCAAGGTGGCGCTGCACGTCTGCGCCGAGAGCCTCGATCCTGAGAACGTGGAGCACGCCTCCACCGCAGGCGCTGACGAGGTCCTGGCCTCGTCGCTCATCAGCAACGGCTTGCTCGCCCACACCGCGGCCTCCCCTGGCGTCAGCGCGGTCATCAGCGATCCGCTCATGCCGACTGAGGTGAACCTCTACACCTCGCCGCTGCCGCTTGAGATGTTGGAGGGCAACACCTTGCCCTCTGGCGAGCTGCAGCGGAAGCTGCGCGACAAACATGGCGCGCTGTTGATCGGGATCATCCGTCGCGGCGAACGCAAGCTGAACCCCGGCTTGGAGCCCCCTGTGCTCGCCAACGACGCGCTGATCTGCCTCAACAGATCACCCATTTAGCGCGTCGCGAAGCGCTAAGAGGCGGCTTGACGCGCGAGCTGCACGATCTCCTCGACCACCTCACCGATCGGTCGCCCTGTGGTGTCCACGGGGGCCGCGTCGTGCGCTTGCAGCAGCGGCGCGTGCGCGCGGCCTGAGTCGCGCGCGTCGCGCGAGGTGATCTCGGCGAAGATGGCCGCCTCATCGGCCGGCTGGCCTTGCTCGCGCAGCTGGGCGGCGCGGCGCATGGCGCGCTCCTGTGGCGAGGCGGTGAGGAAGACCTTGAGCTGAGCGTCGGGGAAGACGACGGTGCCGATGTCGCGGCCCTCCAGCACGCTGTCGTGAGCGCGCCCAAGCTCGCGCTGCACCTCTAGGAGGGCGGCGCGGACCTCGGGCAAGGCGGAGACTTGGCTGGCGATCTCGCTCACCGCCTGGGTGCGAATCTCATCGCCTAAGACCTGATCGTGACAGCGCACGATGTTGCGATCGCCCTCTAGGGTGAAGGAGAAGTGCAGCGAGCGGGCGATGGCGGCGCAGGCGGCGCCATCGTCTAAGTCGATCCCCTGCAGGAGCGCATGGTAGGCCACGGTGCGATAGATCGCGCCGGTGTCGATGAGCTGAAACCCGAGCGCTTGGGCGACCTGACGCGCGATGGTGGATTTGCCCGCGCCTGCGGGTCCGTCGATAGCGATGATCATGCGCGCGCAGCTCCTGTGGCGAGCCAGTTGAGGACCGTGGCGAGCGCTTCCAGACAGCGCGCGCACTGTTCGGTGGTGCCGACGGTGATGCGCAGCGACTGAGGCAGGCCGTAGCCGCCCATCGGCCGCACGATCACGCCCTGGCGTAGCATCCCCTCATAGACCGCGTGGCCAGGGTGCGGGGTCTGGATGAGCAGGAAGTTGGCGGCGCTCGGGATGTAGCTGACGCCGTGCGTGGCGAGCGCGTCGAGGCCCGCGCAAAGCGTGGCCATGCCTTGGGCGTTGGTGGACACGGTGCGCTGCACGAAGTCCTCGTCGCTCAGCGCGGCGATGCCGCCCGCTTGCGCCATGAGGCTCGTGTTAAACGGCTCACGCACGCGGTTCATGTAGTCGGCCATCGGCGCGGGCATCACCGCGAAGCCCAGACGCACGCCGCCCATGCCATAGACCTTGCTGAAGGTGCGCGTGATCACCAGGCGCTCGCGCAGCCCGCGCATGGTCAGCGCGGTGTCATAGTCGGGCGCCTGCACATACTCGTGGTAGGCCTCATCAAGCACCACGATCACATGCTCCGGCACCGCATGCAGCAGCCGACGCAGCGCGATCCCGGGCAGGTGGGTGCCGGTGGGGTTGTTCGGGTTGGCGATGAACATCAGGCGCGTCTCGGGGCGCACCGCGTCCAGGAGCGCGTCCACGTCGGTCGCGTAGCGCGACAGCGTGGGCGCGCTGGTCCAGCTCATCCCCTCGGCTTGCAAGATGACGCGGTACGCGATGAACGCGTAGTCGCTGATGACGGCGTGATCGCCCGGCAAACAGAACGTGCGCGCGAGCAAGGTCAGCAGCTCATTGGAGCCATTGCCCACGACGATCTCGGCCGCAGGCTGGCCCGTGTGCGCCGCGATCGCCTCGCGCAGCGCGTGGGCTGAGCCGTCGGGGTAGATGTGGGAGCTTGCGGCCGCGCGACACATCGCCTCGATCGCCTTGGGGCTTGGCCCCAGCGGGTTCTCATTGCTAGCGAGCTTGATGGCGCCCGTGATCCCAAGCTCGCGCTCCAGCTCCTCGATCGGCTTGCCGGGGACATAGGGCGAGAGGGTGTTGATGTGCTCTGCGATCAGCTCGCGCATGCTAATGACTCCTGTGCTCTCAAAGCCTGCGACGCGCGCCTTGGGCGCGCCGCGTCATCGGATGACGGGCGCCACCATAGCGCAGTTGTGCGCGCGCCTCCAGCCTCTGTAGGTCTGTGACAGCGCTCACCTCAGCCTCCTTGTCTGATCGCGACAGGCGCGTTCAAGCCCAAGAAGAGGGTTGCGCGCCTCGCGCAGCGCCCCTCACACTGCCCCTTCTAGGTGGACAGCGCGGTGAGGTTCGGGCTCAGCGCCTCACAAAACATCGAAATAACATCGTTACAAGACCATCAAGCCGAGGTTTTCATGACAAGCCCCATCGCAGGCAAGACGATCGCGCTGACCGGCACCTTCACCCAGCTCAAACGCGCCGAAGCCGAGGCCAAGCTCACCGCGCTCGGGGCCACGATCGCCAAGTCGCTCAACGCTAAGACCGATCTGCTGATCTGCGGTGACAAGGCTGGCTCAAAGATCGCCAAGGCCCAAACCCTCAAGGTGGAGGTCCGCGATGAGGCTTGGCTGATGGACATCTTGGCGGGCGGCGATGGCCAAGTGGAGGCCCCCGCGCTTGAGGGGCCACTGTCAGACTACTTTGATAAGCTCGACGCCTACGTGGCCAATCTGCGCAAAGACCAGTCGCTCATCGTGGGCTATGTGCGCGCGCCGGGCGCGAGCGCAGACAGGATCGACAAGCTCGCCAAGAAGTGGGGGTTGGACAGCTTCGCGCCCTCGATCCGCAACCTCTACTTGCAGGCCGACGGCTTCTGCGTCTTCTGGCTCAAGAAAGGCTCCCCCGAGCTGAAATCAGCCTGGGCAAGCCCGCATGTGAGCTACTTCAAGCAGCTGGCCGCGTCCAAGCAGCAGCCCGTGATTGGCAAGCTGCCGACCAAGCGCGACATGGTGATGTTACCGCGCGGCTTCGGCGGCGCGATCTGGCTGCTGCCCATCGCCGACGCGCTCCACAAGACCAAGAGCGCGACGCCGCTGGCGCACGGCATCTACGCGGACGAGGAGACGCGCGAGCTGTTCGGCCACACCTACAAGGGGGAGGCGTTCGAGCGCGGGCTGCGCGTGTTCGAGGAGGGCAATGACTTTAACCCGAGCGTCTTCGTGATGAGCCCCGTGAGCGCGGATCCGAAGGTGATCATCGGCGATGATTATGGGGCGGACTGGTTTGAGGAGCTCCGCAGCTTTGAGGACCACATGCTGCGCCTGCTAGAGTCGCGCTTAGGGGAGTCCGCGCTCGCGCACTATCCGTGAGCGC
>CAYXWB010000263.1:0-7607 GCA_964468515.1 uncultured Bradymonadales bacterium
CACCTCAAGAAGATGATCCGCTGGGGGCGCACCTGCACCGCGCTCGGCTACGCCACCGCATGGATCGCGCCTAACCCCGTGTCTGCCATGCTCATCGGGCAGGGCAACTTCAACCGCTGGGCCATGATCGCGCACCATGTGCTGCATCGCGGCTATGACAAGATCCCCGACGCGCCCGCGCACCTGACCTCCAAGGGCTTCGCCCAAGGCAAGCGCCGCCTGATCGACTGGCTCGACTGGATGTACCCCGAGGCGTGGGTCCAAGAACACAACTTCTTGCACCACTACAAGCTCGGTGAGGAGCATGATCCGGATCAGCCCGAGCTGAACTTGGAGTTCTTGCGCGAGTCGAACCTGCCCATGCCGCTGCGCTATGCGCTGGTCGGCTTCTTCGCGGTGACGTGGAAGTTCTTCTACTACGCGCCCAACACCATGAAGGAGCTGCACCACGCCCACCAGCGCCGCGACAAGGTCGAGGGCGCTGAGCGCCTCGACCTGTTCGACTGGCAGGTGTGGAACCCGCTCAAGGAGCCGGGGCGTCAGGTGTGGACCCAGTGCTGGCTGCCGTACATCGGCGTCAACTTCATCGCCATCCCCGCCGCCTTCTTGCTCGCAGGCTCCCTGATCAACCCGCTGCTCGGCCTCTGGATGGGCTCCAGCGTGCTGCTCAACAGGATCTTGGCCGAGATCGTCGCCAACATCTACTCGTTCATCATCATCGTCCCCAACCACGCGGGCGATGACATCTACCGCTTCGATGAGCCGATCGACAGCCGCGATGAGTTCTACCTGCGCCAGATCATCGGCTCCGTGAACTACGCCACAGGCGGCGATCGCACCGACTTCTTGCACGGCTGGCTCAACTACCAGATCGAGCATCACCTGTGGCCTGACATGACCATGCTCCAGTATCAGAAGGCCCAGCCGCGCGTGAAGGCCCTGTGCGAGCAGTATGGCGTGCCCTACGTGCAAGAGTCCGTGTTCAAGCGGGTCAAGAAGCTCGTGGACGTCATGGTCGGCAAGACCACCATGCCCGTCTGGCAAGGCCCCGAGGAGGCGGCCGAGCAGATGAGCGAGCCGCTCGCGACGGTCACCGCGCCCAGCGCGGTCACCGTGGCCGCATGAGCGCACGTGAGGTCGACGCTCGGCTGCGTCCGAGCGTCGACCTCACGCGCGACAGCGCTCCAAGTAAGCCTCGAAGCTGAGCTGCGCCTCGCTCACCAGCCAGCGCCACTGCGCGCGCTCGGGCGTCGCCTCAGGCGCGGCCTGCAGCGCGTCGATGCGTCGCCACACCACATGCTCACGGCATGATCCAGCCAGCGCGCGCGCCTGCAGCCGCGCCGCGCGCGCGCGCACCTGCTTGGCCTGCGACATCACCTGCGGCCACCCCACCTGCTCGGCCTCAAGCGCCTCCAGCAAGGCTGACAGATCAAAGTACACCTGCATCAGCTGATCAAACGGCTGCGACGCCCCAAGCGAGCCGCGCACCTCGCCCAAGACCTGCCCGAGCTCCTCTAAGGTCTGGCGCGACTGCTCATGATCGCCCGTGATGGTCAGCGCGGCGGTGACCTTGAGCTGATTGCGCATCAGCTCGATGGTCTGGCGTGTCAGCTCCTCCTCATCGCGATAGGGCGCGGGCCAGCTCTGGCTGGGGCGCGCGCTGAGCGCCTCCAGCTCGCTGAGCAGGCTCATCACGCTGGCGCGCATCATCGGCTGGTGCGCCTGACGCGACGCGTACAGCGCCGCCGAGTAGGGCTGCTCCAGCGGCGCGAACAGATCGGCGGGCGCCTCACAGGCCTCACAGGGGCTATCGCTTGAGCGGGCGCAGCCTGAAGCCACGCTCATCAGCAGCGCCACGAGCGCGCCACGCAAGAACCACGATCGCATCATCACCTCGTCACAAGAACTCACCACGGCGTGGGGGGAGCACCCCGAATGCAACGTATGAGCGCGCTGGGTTTGTGCCCGCGCGCGTGCTCTGCCTCGTAAGCGCGCCATCTGATTGATGAATCATGAATCATCGCGAGCACTTGGCGTCAAGTTTCGCCTTGCAAGCGGCGCACCAATGACGTAACGCACCTCAGAACTGACCGACGCGTCGGGAGCCGCGCGCTCCTTCCCCCAAGCATCGCCTTATTGAGGTGCGCATGAACCGCCCCGCTCCGGGAGAGCCCACCCCAAGCGCCCAAGCGCGCGCGCAGAAGCCGCTGGAGCTTGTGCCGATCCTACCACCTCCTCACGCTCAGCGCATCGGGCGCGGCGCAGACTTCGCCGCCGCTGGTGAGCGACGCGATCGCTACGCGCTGCCCGAGGCGCTCAGCTCAAGCTCGCCCGTGGGCTATAGGCGCCGCCTCAGCATGACGCGCGCGCAGGCCACCCAAGCGCTCGCGCTCTTATCAATGACGCCCCCCACCCGCTTTGTGCCGAGCGCCGCGCCCGTGACTGAGGGTGAGCTGTTTGAGGAGGCGTCGCTTGGGGTGTTGAGCGCGCGTCAGTCGACCAACTATCGCGGCCACCGCCAGGTCACGCTCGGCCCCCAGGACGCGCAGCGCGCGCTCGCGCTGTTGCGCGCGCTTCACGGCGCCGAGGTCGCGCCGCTCCCCGACGCCACCCACGTCCACCTCGTGCTGGCGCGCCCCTACCGCACGCCGTTCACGATGCTCTTGACCTTCATCGGCCACAACCCGCTCACAAGCCTCGCGGGCGTGGCGCTTCGCGCCGCGCAGAAGAAGGTGCTGCACCACGACGACATCCCCACCATCGGCTACTTGCAGCAGCTGCACATCGGCATCTTGGCTGACGCGATGGAGCGCGCGGCGGTGATCGCGTCGCACGGTCAGCGCGCGGCGGTGGTGATGATGGCGCCTTTTTGTGGCGCCGCGCGCGCGCAGAACCGGGCCACGATCAGCGCCCTTGAGCGCCTCGCGGGCCTCGACGCGTCGCAGCGCGCCAAGGGCTGGCGGCTCGCGCTGGTCGCCCAGGTCGGCCAGCTGCCAAGCGAGGATCGCCTCGACATCGCGCCCCAGACGTGTCGCCTGTTGGGCGCTAACCTCCTCGCGATGCGCAGCGAGCGCATCCAGCCCGGGGTTAACCACGAGGAGAAGGCGCCCACCCCCTATCAGCAGCGCCAAGACATGGACGTGCCCGAGGCGCTGGCCCAGCAGTGCGGGCGCGCGGCCTATAACGCGTTCTCACGCTGGAGCGGCTGTGATCGCGAGCGTGCCAAGGACCTGCTGCTCATGGAGCGCGTGGACGTGCTCACCCCCGAGGGCAAGCAGCGCCTGCGTCAGATCCGACAGATGCTGAGCGATATCACCGATCGCATCGTCGCCAACCTGCCCCTGTGGGCCGACCTGCCCACGGGGCGCGCGCTGAGCAAGAACACCGCGCGCGGCAAGAAGGCGTTCGCGCTGGCGGGTCAGCGCATCTATATTGGCGGCCTCGATCGCGCAGCGATCGAAGCGCAAGGCTTAGACTGGACCTTGGCCGTGCGCGCCTTCGGCGCGGCCGCCGCGCGCAGCGCGCTCGTCGCGGAGCTGATGGGCGTGGTCGAGCTGCCCGAGGGCTGTGACCTGCTCGCGGGCGTCTGCTTGATGGCTGGCCCTATCAACCAGAATGACATCGGCAAGAGCTTCTATGGTTATCCCGATCTGCTCAAAGAGGCCTTCCCCCAACACGACCCGACCTCGCTGCTGGTCTGGACCTTGAAGGCCAAGACCGCGGCCGATCCCATCGGCAATGAGGAGCAGCTGCTCAACGCCAAGCGCCAAGGCGCGCTGGTGGACCTTCGCCCAGGGCCGCATGAGGTCGTGATGTTGCGCACAAATGGCAAGCTCACCCCCATGCGCGCGCGCGGCGGACGCACAAGCCAAGAGCGCGCCTTTGGCGATCAAGACAACTTCGTGGTCGCGCCCGATGGGCGCGACATCCCGGGCAACCGAGGCGCGCCGTGGCCTGCGGCCTGGCGCGAGGTCAGCCCCTTCGGCACAGGACGGCCATGACGACCACGCTCACCTTTGACGCGACCCCCTCGCTGATGTCGGCCTACGCGCGCATCGCGCTGCCCCGAGACAAGCGCCCCGGCATGCCCACCTTGCGCGCTATCCAACCCAAGGTGAGCGTCGATCGCCGCCTGCTCGATCGCTACGCTGAGGTCTGCGGCCTGCCCGACGCGCACACCTTGGCGCTGCTGTACCCGCACGTGCTGGCCGCGCCGCTGCACGCCCAGCTCGTCGCTCACCCCGACTTCCCGCTGCCCGCCGCGGGCATGGTGCACGTGCGCAACACCGTCTGGCAGCTGCGCCCCATCCACCCCCTAGCGCCGCTCGATCTGGAGGTCACCACCGGGGAGCGGCGCAGCGCCAAGCGCGGTGTAGAGTTCGACCTGGTGACCGAAGTGCGCGATCAGACCGGTGAGGTCGTCTGGCGCGGCGTCACCACGGCGCTCTGCCCCGATCGCTCGCTCATGAGCGACAAGCGCGCTGATAAGGCCAAGGCGCCCACGCCCTCGGGCGCGCCCTCAGGCGCGCTCGCCAGCTGCGCCATCCGCCTGCCCCACGACGCGGGCCGCCGCTACGCCCGCGTCTCCGGTGATTATAACCCCATCCACATGTGGCCCATCACCGCCAAGCTGTTCGGCTTTGATCGTCCCATCGCGCACGGCATGTGGGCGCTGGCGCGCGGCTTGAGCGAGCTTAGCGGCCTGCTGCCTGAGCCGCCTTGCACGCTAGAGGTCCACTTCAAGCGCCCCATGAAGCTGCCCGCGGACACCCTCTGCCACGCGTGGCGCGAGGCGCAAGATCCCGATCATGTCGTGCGCGTCGCGATGCTGTGCGCCAAGCGACGCGCCCCCTATTGGGAGGCCACCTTGAGCGCCACGCGCTGACGGCGAGGGGCAACTTCCGACCAAAAGGTCTTTTTTCTCGGTGGCGATTACGCTATGACTTTTCGCAAGCTTAAGGATCGCGCAGTCACGCCACCACGAGAATCACTGATGCACACCTCCCCCCTCGCAAACCCCCGACGCATCACGCTCATCACCACGCTCATGCTCACCTGCGCCTGCGCCACAGGCGACATCGACGACCGCGACGCCCCAGGCGAGACCATCCGCGTCGAGCCGCCGCCAGGCCCCGGCCCCAGCGACATGGCGCCTGACCAGCCTGACCACGCCGATCAGCCGTCTGACGCTGACCTCGACGACATGACGCCCGATGACGGCCAAGACATCGCAGACCAGGGGCAAGACATGATGGCTGAGCCGGACATGATGGCCGAGCCAGACATGATGGCCGAGCCAGACATGATGACTGAGCCGGAGCTGCCCCCCACGCCGACCTGCGCCACCACGATCAACCTCAACACCACGCTGAGGATCGACGCTGGCGAGGCCGGGCAATATCACGGGCGCGCGGCGTTTGATGGGGAGGGGATCTGGGTGGCCTACTTGCGGCCCGAGAGCGCGCAAGTGCGCGACTTCCGCGTGTTCGCCACCCGCTTAGGCTGCGATGGCGCCGTGCTCATCCCACCTTTTCAGGTCGGCCCAAGCGGCCGCAAAGATCGTGACGTCAGCGTGGTCGCGGGCGCGCAGTCCGTGTTCATCACCTGGACCTCCGAGGGCGACGGCACCAACCGCACCTTCGCGCGCGCCTTCACCCCAGCAGGCACGCCGCGCGCGATCGCCGCCGAGATCACCCCGCTCGACGCCCAAGGTCAGCGCCTCTCAGACCTCGTCTGGGAGAGCGACGCCGCCGCCGCCCCTGACCAAGACCACGCCGTCGTCGCCGCCACCTACTATGACCTCGACGGGGGCACCTTCCAGATCGCCGCGCAGCGCTTTGACAGCGCGGGCGCGCGCCTCGGCGACGCGATGATCGTGCGCCGCGAGAAGTTCGTCCAGCACGAGCGCCCCTCCATCGCGGCGCTGGCCGATGGCACCCTCTACGTCGCCTGGACCCGCTCGCGCGCCGCTGACCCGAGCACAGGCGGCGCCGCTGAGCCCAAGCGCGTCGTCTACAACCGCATCTTGCCTGGCCAGACCATCGTCGACCCCCAAGGCCCCTTCCCCGCCCAGCCCGGCACCGGCGCCGTCCACGAGCTGAGCCGATACTCCAGGCCCGACGCCCAGAGCCGACTCGCCCTCGCCTTTCAGAGCACCGCCAGCAACAATGTCTTCGTGCGTCAGGGCACCTTCAACGCCCCCACCACCGTCTCTGAGTTTGGCAACGGCAGCACCTATGACAGCCGCCCCATCGCCGCGCTTGGCCCAAACGGCGGCCTCGTAGCCTGGATGCGCGCCTCAGGCGCTGCCGCCGCAGGCGATCTCTACATCCAGCCGCTCAACGCGCAGCTCGCGCGCACAGGCAGCGCCACGCGCCTGATCAGCAACGGCCAAGTGCGCGCCTTTAACACCGCTGGTCCTGACCTCGTGCACCTGGAGGGTGGCGCCTACTTTGTGGTCTGGAGCGAGGGCAGCACCCCGCAGAACGCCACGCTGCGCGCCAGGATGGTGCGCCCTTGAACGATGCGCGCCCCGAGACACCTTGGCCCGCGCCGCTGCGGGTGGACCTCGACAGCGGCGCGCTGCGCGACGCGCTCGGGCGCGACGTGCAGCTGCGCGGCGTCAACCTCGGCGGACGCTCCAAGTGGTCACCCTTCTTACCCTTTGAGCTGTCTCACCCCGACGCCTCGCTCGACGAGGTGCGACAGCGCGCTGAAGCGCTGTGTCAGCAGGTCGCCAGCTGGGGCCTCAACGCCGCCCGCGTCACCTGGTCCTGGGAAGCGCTGGAGCCTGAGCGCGACGCCTTCGATCACCGCTACCTCGCGCGCATTGGCGCGCTGCTTGACGCCGCCCAAGCCCACGGGCTTGGCGTGATCCTCGATCTGCACCAAGACCTGTTCGCCGCGCCGCTGTGCGGCGACGGCTTCCCGCGCTGGGCCTGCCCCGCCAACACCCCGCTCGATCTGCGACCTGAGTGGCGCGGCTGGTTTCTGGGCTATGCGCTTGATGAGCGCGTGATCGAGGCCTTCGATGATCTGTGGCGCAACCGGCGCGGCCTGCTCGACGCGCTGCTCCACGCGTGGCACCTCATGCTCGACGCGCTCGCCCACCACCCGGCGCTGCTTGGCGTCGAGGCCCTCAATGAGCCGGGCTGGGGGCGCACGCCCCTGCGCCGCTTCGCCACCGACATCCTGCGCCCCTTCTACGCCCGCTTCGCCACGCTGGCCCACAGCCACAACCCCCACCTGCTCATCGGCTTTGGCGCGCCAGGGGTGGAGTTCTTAGGCATGGGCGATGTGTCCGCGCGGCCTGACACCGATCAGGCGCTGTATGCGCCCCACCTCTACGATCCGGCGCTCCTCTTGTGGCCTCGCTCAAACCTCATCACCACCCACCCCGATCGCCTGCTCGACGCGCTGGGGCGCTACCAGCGCGAGGCGGCCACGCCCGTGCTGATCGGTGAGTTTGGCTACACGTATGGCGCGCCCGCAGGGCCCGCGTGGCTCACGCAGGTGCTCGATGGCCTCGACGCGCACCGCCTCCACGCGACCATCTGGGAGTGCTCGCACAGTGAGGCGCTGTGGAACGGCGAGGATCTGAACTTGGT
>CAYXWB010000264.1:0-7579 GCA_964468515.1 uncultured Bradymonadales bacterium
GCGTGATCACGCGCCAGAGCGACGGCCTCGACGCGCTGCGCCCTGGCGAGGTCGCCACGATCACGATCGCGGGGATGGGGGCGCTGACGATGTGCGCGATGCTTGAGCGCGTGAGCCCGCTCGCGCTCGGTGCGCGGCGCCTCATCTTGCAGCCTAACCTCGAAGCGCACCTGCTGCGCGCGCATTTGTGGCGCGCAGGCTTAGGGGTCAGCGATGAGTTCTTGGTTGAGGATCATGGTCGCATCTATCCGATCTTCATCGTCGATCTGCCGCCTGATCTGAGCGACGCGCCCACCTGCTTTGAAGACTTGGCGCTGGGCGCCCCGCTGCGCCGTCGCGGCGGCCCGCTGTGGATGCGCCACCTCGAGAAGATGCGCGTCCACTGGCAGCGCCGCAGGCGCGGCTTAGCGCAGACCTCGCCGCCCGACGCCGACGCCATCGAGGAGGCCACGCGCTGGTGTGATGCGCTCACTTGCGCGCTGGATCAGGGCGCGCTGGTCAGCACTTCAAGCCACGCCTCGGGCACCTCGGCTTGCGCAGGATCGAGCGCGGGTCGGGACGCTGCGCGGCGCAGCGTCAGCGACACGAACGCGTAGGCGTGGCGCGCGTCGGCCTCGTGGGCCTGCGCGCTGACCACCTCCCAACCTGTGGCGTGTAGCGCGGGCAAGCGCACGTCGCCGTCAAGGCGCGCATCGATGACGCTCAAGTAGAGCGTCTGCACCTGGGGCAGCGCCAGCGCGTACAGCGCGCCGCCGCCGATCACCATCACGCGCTCGGCGCCCTCGCACGCGCGAAGCGCCTCCTCGAAGCTGCTCACGCGCTGCACCCCAGCGGCGACCTCCAGCTGAGGCGCGCGCGACAGCACGATGTTCGCGCGCCCTGGCAGCGCGCGCCCGATGCTCTGATAAGTGCGCCGCCCCATGACCACGGGGTAGCGCATCGTGACCGACTTAAACCAGCGCAGCTCATCGGGCAGCCGCCAAGGCAGCTGCCCATCTCGGCCAAGCAGCCAGCCGCGATCGACCGCGGCCACAGCGCACAGCTCCATGATGCGAGCCCTCAGATGGCGATGGGCGCCTTGATGGGAGGATGCGGCGCGTAGTCCTTGAGGACGATGTGCGCCGGGGTGAAGTCTTCAAGCCGCGTCACGCTCGGATCGAGCCACAGCGTGGGCAGCGGGCGCGGCTCGCGCTCAAGCTGCTGGCGCGCTTGCTCCAAGTGATTCTCATACAGGTGCGCGTCGCCCAGCGTGTGGATGAACTCCCCAGGTTGTAGGCCGACCACCTGCGCGATCATGTGCGTCAGCAGCGCATAAGAGGCGATGTTAAAGGGCACGCCCAAGAAGACATCGCCTGAGCGTTGATAGAGCTGACAGCACAGCCGCTCACCGCGCGACACATAGAACTGAAACATGACATGACACGGGGCCAAAGCCATCATCGGAAGCGCGTCCACGTTCCACGCGCTCACCACGTGGCGGCGCGACTCAGGATCGCGCCGCAGCGCGTCGATGACCTGGGCGAGCTGGTCGATGCCGGGCGCGCCCTCGCGGTGCGCGCCCCAGGAGCGCCACTGCGCGCCGTACACCGGGCCAAGCTCACCCTGCGCGTCGGCCCACTCATCCCAGATGGTGACGTTGTGCGCTTGCAGCGCGCGCACGTTCGTCTCTCCACGCAAGAACCACAGCAGCTCGTGGACCACGCCCTTCATGTAGAGCTTCTTGGTCGTCACGGCCGGGAAACCCGCTGACAGATCAAAGCGCATCTGATGGCCAAAGATCGAGCGCGTGCCCGTGCCCGTGCGATCGCCTCGACGCTCGCCATGCTCCAAGATGTGACGCATCAGCTCCAGATACTGCTGCATGCTCGCGCGCTCCTCGTGCCTGTCGGGGGATGACGACGCGGCGCGCCACCTGAGGCGCCGCGTCGCGGCGCGCAGCTTACCCCAGCCGCGCCGCGCGCTCCAGCGCAGAGAGGCGAGCGCGCGATCGGGTCAGGCTCAATAACGATGATATAGCATCGTCACAAAATCGCGCGCGCGCCCTCGCGCTGCGTGTGAGGGTTGACCCGCGCCGCCCCTCTGATACAACCTGCCCCAGCGCTCGCCGACCGTTTCAAGGCGCGAGCCGACAGGAGCGAGCCATGGCCTATTCGATCAAAGAGATCTTCTACACGTTGCAGGGTGAGGGCGGCCAAGCCGGGCGCCCTGCCGTGTTCTGCCGGTTCTCAGGGTGCAACCTGTGGACAGGCCGCGAGGCCGATCGCCCCAAGGCCGTCTGCCAGTTCTGTGATACAGACTTTGTGGGCGTCGATGGCCCCGGGGGCGGCCGCTTCGCCGACGCCCAAGCGCTCGCGGCGGCTGTGCTGGCGGCTTGGCCTGCGGGCGATCATGGCAAGGCCCAGCCGCTGGTGGTCTGCACTGGCGGCGAGCCGCTGCTTCAGCTTGATGAGGCCGCCGTCCAGGCCCTGCACGGCGCAGGCTTTGAGATCGCCGTCGAGACCAACGGCACGCAGACGCCACCGCCTGGGATCGACTGGATCTGCGTCAGCCCCAAGGCCGACGCTCCCCTCAAGCTCACCTACGGCCAAGAATTGAAGCTCGTGTTCCCCCAGACGCTCGCCCCACCCGAGCGCTTCGCGGCGATGGACTTTGAGCGCTTCTACTTGCAGCCCATGGACAGCGCCGACACGGCGCGCAATACGCAGCTCGCGCTCGCTTATTGCCTTGAGCATCCGCAGTGGCGCTTGAGCTTGCAGACCCACAAGATCCTCGACATCCCGTGAGCCGAGCTAGCGCGCCGTCGCGTCTGCGACGACGCACGCGCCAGCGCGCGCCGCGCGCGCGCGGCGCGTCAGCGCGCGCATGCAAGACCCGCTCGCAGACATCGCCTCGCCAATCACACGCCATGCCACCTTTCGCAAGGGCGTGGCGCTGGGGATGTTCTACTTCGAGCCCGACGACGACGCCCAGCGCACCTACTACAGCGCGCGCCTCGATGAGATCGCGGCGCTTGGCGCCACAGACGTCTCGCTCGTGGTGCGTTGGCATCAGCGCGATGTGCGCGCGGACACCATCGCCCCGACGCCCGCGCTCACCCCCTCAGACGAGGTGCTCGGCGCGGTGATCACGGGCGCGCGCGCGCGCGGCTTGCGCGTGCTGCTGATGCCGATCCTCCACATTGAGCAGCGCGGCCCCGGCCTGTGGCGCGGCGCGCTCGCACCTGAGCGTCCCGACGCATGGTGGGACAGCTACACGCGCTTCATCTCGCATTATGCCGCGCTCGGCGCGCAGCACAAGGTCGAGGCGCTCTCGGTGGGCAGCGAGCTGGCGAGCTTGGAGCATGAGCGCGCGCGCTGGCTCGCGCTCATCAAGCGCGCGCGCGCGCGCTTTGATGGCACGCTCACCTACTCTGCCAACTGGGATCACTTTGAGGAGGTCAGCTTCTGGGACGCGCTTGATGTGGCGGGCATCTCGGCCTATCATGAGCTGAGCCACGCGCCTGACCCTGATCTTGACGCGCTGCGCGCGGGCTGGCGGCCCTTCTTAGCGCGCGTGCGCGCGTGGTCCGCCCAGCTCGGGCGCCCCTACTGGCTCACTGAGATCGGCTACCCCTCGCACAGCTTGGCCGCCTCGCGGCCTTGGGACTACAACGCCCAGGCGCCGATCGATCACGACCTCCAAGCGCGCTGCTATCGCGCGATGTTTGACGTGTGGGATGCGGAGCCCGAGCTTGGCGGCCTCTATCTGTGGAACTGGTTCGATCTGGGCGGCCCCGAGGACGCAGGCTACACCGCGCGCGGCAAGCGCGCGCAAGCGCTCGTGCGCGGATGGTATCGCGGCACGTTCGCCCGCGTGGACACGCTCGCGAGCGCGCCTTAAGATGTGACGCTGCGAACCTCAACACGTCAGGGCTTGCATCATGCGTCTGCTGCCGCGCCATTGGAGGACCTCGTGAGCACGACCACGCGGGAGATCCCCAGCGCGGGCGTGTGTCGCAAGTGCGCGCGCCACGGCCCCCCCGGCGCGCCCTGCCCTGGCCACGCCTGCGCGGGGCTGCACTTCATCCCGCTTGAGCACGCCGCGCGCGCGGCCAACGCCTCGGGCGCACGCAACCTCTGCGGCCGCATCATCGGTGACTACCTGCTCGTGGAGCCCATCGGCCAAGGCGGCTTTGGCGCGGTCTATCTCGCGCTCAAGCGCCCCAAGCTCCAAGCACGAGGCGCCCTCAAGCTGTTCGACCCCGCGCAGACCTCCGCCCACAATGAGGAGGTCTTGCGCCGCTACTTCTTGCGCGAGATCCGCACGCTGTCTGAGCTCAATGAGCCCAACATCGTCAAGCTCATGGATGAGGGCGAGCATGAGGGCTCACCTTATCTGGTGATGCCTTACATTAGCGGCGTGTCGCTGCGCGCGCTGATGCGACAAGGCCAGCCAGCGCCTGCGCCGCTGGCGCGGGTGATCATCGAGCAGCTCCTGCGCGCGCTGCGCGCCGCGCACGCGCAGCGCATCGTGCATCGCGACTTGAAGCCCGAGAACATCATGCTGCAGGGTGAGCTGCCCCATGTCTATGTGCTCGACTTCGGCCTCGCCAGACACGTTCAAGACGGTGGCATGACCACCGCCACCTTCGGCACACCTTATTATATGGCCCCTGAGCAGCTGTTCCCCACACGCGCGGAGCTGTTCACCTCCAGCCCAAGCGAGGACGCCCAGCGCGGCCTGATCAGCCCCGCCACCGACTGCTACGCGCTGGGCGTCATCATCGCGGAGCTGTGGACGGGACACGCGCTGTTTCGCAGCCAGAGCACCGCAGAGTTAGGCCTTGAGAAGGACGAGCTCAAGCACGACCCGCTTCGTCACATCGCGCATTTGCCGCTGCCCGACGCCACGCGCGCCTTCTTGGAGCGCGCCTTGGCCTACCTCCCCTCCGCGCGATTTCAAGACGCCGCGCAGCTTGAGGCAGCGTTTGGCGTGGCACATGAGGCGCATGAGGCGGCGCAGCAGGCTGACCCCGACGCGCTCGGCGCGCCGTGGGTGTTTGATGCGGCCAGCCTCGCCAGCGCGCCGCGCGAGGCCATCGACCCGCTGGCCGAGACGCTCGCCCCAGCGCAGCACACCCCGCGCGCGATCACCCCATCCGCGCGAAGCAGCAGGCCGCATCGCGCTGAGCCGCTCGAACCAGCTGACGCCGAGGCGGCGCCTGAGCCGCTGGTGACTTACCCCTCAGCGGCGCCTTGGATCGCGCTCGCTGCAGCGCTTGTCACAGCGCTCGGCATCACCATCGCGCTGCTCGTCGCCCAACCTGAGCCGCTGCCCTCCGTGAGCCCAACACCTGAGGTGGTCACGGAGTACGATCGCGCGCTCGCGCGCGTGCGTCGGCGCGCTGCCCGCTTGCCCGAGAAGCTCGCCAGCGGTGAGGTGGAGCAGGTGATCAGCGAGATCCACGCCCTTGATGAGGAGGAGGCTCGCTTGACCCCAGAGGAGGTCAGGCAGGTGCGCGCGCTGATGAGCCACGCGCAGCGTGAGCGGCCTCGCGCCAAGGCGCTGGCGCTCGCTCAAGAGGCCATCCAGCAGGCCCGCTACGAGGAGGCGCTGGCGCGGCTAGAGGAGATCCCCTCTGACAGCGTGATCGCGCCCTTGGAGGCGCGGCGCATCGCGCGTGAAGCCGCGCTGGATGGGCTGATGAAGCGCGCGCTCACTGAGATCGCGCTCAAGCAAGACCTCGACGCCGCGCGCACCACGCTGGAGGCGCTGCTGGAGCGCGCGCCTGGGCACGCTGACGCGCGCGCTTTGCTCGCGCGCCTGAGCGAGGCGCCCGCCGCGGACGCGCCCCTGCTCGGCCCCATCGCCACCCCCAGCGCCGCCCTCACTGCACCCCCCTCCCCCTGATCAGCTCGCCGGGCGCTGAATCACCGCGTCAAGCACGCTCAAGAACTGCGAGGCGTGCGTCATCGCGAGCGTAGGCTCACGCAGCGCCCCGAGCAGCGCCTCACGCTCACCGCGCAGCCGCCGCCCAAACGCCCGCTGCTCATGCTCAGGGATGCGATACAGCTTGACCAGATCATCCACAGCTGGCCCCGCCCCCGAGGCCAGCGCCAGCTCCAGCTCCGCGCGATTCTCGCGCATATAACGCCACATCAGCTCCACGCGACGTCGGCGCTGGCGCACGGGCTGCTGCTGGATGTGGTCAGCGGTCGAGGTCAGCGAGGTGAGCTCTGAGGTGCTGGACAGCACATCACAGGCTGTGCGGATCGGCGGACACACGAACACATCAATCAACACCACCGTCGTCGTCGACGTGCTCGCCGCGCTCGTCGTCACCACGTCCAACAGCGTGATGGCTGGATCGCCGCTAGTCTGAGCGCGCGCGAGCGTAGGCATCAGGCATAAGGTCAGCGCGCAGACGCGCGCGGCCAACAGGCGCTTGTTCATAGATGGATTATCCTCGCGCGGAGCGTGCCAGTAGGAGGCGGTGGTTGATCCAGACGGGCGCGCGCTGACGATTATTCAGCGCGCGCGTTGTCTGCGCGCATGGATGACCTTTGCGCCTGACCTCGTGATTATGATAGACAGCGCCCGGCCCACAAGGCCTATCCGCTCGTCGAGGGAGATCATGCAAGACGTCCAGAACCAGCCCGATCATCGCCGCTTGACCATCGACCGCGTCGGCGTGCGCGATCTGCGCTACCCGATCGTGATCCTCGATCGCGGCCAAGGCACGCAGCACACCATCGCTGATGTCACCATGTCAGTCGAGCTGCCGCATCACTACAAGGGCACGCACATGAGCCGCTTCGTGGAGATCCTCAACGCGCATCGCGGCGAGATCACCATGCGGACGATGCCCCAGATCCTACGCGATCTGCGCGCGCGCCTTGACGCGCAGCGCGCTCACTTGGAGGTCCGCTTCCCCTTCTTCATGGAGAAGGAGGCGCCCGTCTCCAAGGAGCGCTCGCTGCTCGACTATGTTGGCTACTTCGTCGGTGAGTCGGACGGCAGCAGCGAGGACTTCGTGCTCGGCGTGGTCGTCCCCGTGGCGAGCCTGTGCCCGTGCAGCAAGGAGATCAGCGACTACGGCGCCCACAACCAGCGCGGTCATGTCACCATTGAGGTGCGCATGGCCCCTGAGCAGGTCGCCGCCGAGGCGTTCATCTGGCTAGAGGAGCTGATCGAGGTCGCTGAGAGCTCCGCATCAGCCCCGCTCTACACCTTGCTCAAGCGCCCTGATGAGCGCTTCGTCACGATGCAGGCCTATGACAATCCCGCCTTCGTCGAGGACATGGTCCGCAACGTCGCGGACAAGCTGCGCGATGACGCGCGCGTGATCTGGTTCCGCGTCTCAGCGGTCAACCAAGAGAGCATCCACAACCATAACGCCTTCGCTGAGATCACCTGGAGGCGCTGAGGCGCGCGCGCCTCAGCTAGGCCACCGCGTGAACGCGGCAGAGTATGGGCGCTTTAGGGCTCAAACTCAGCCCCGTTCACGCGCGTTTCTTGCAGGTGGACCCGCGCGACGCGCGCGTCCACGCCCCCTGTAGGCAGCGGCGCAAGCCCCCCCTCCGGGCGCGCAAAGATACAG
>CAYXWB010000265.1:0-7559 GCA_964468515.1 uncultured Bradymonadales bacterium
CCCCCCCCTCCTCTCCTCTGTCTATCTTGTTCGTCGGCGCGGGCGCGGTCGGGCAAGTGTACGCGCTGCACGCGCAGCGCGCGGGCGCGCGGGTGGGATTGTACATCAAGCCCCATCACAAGGTGGCGCTCGGCGACGCGCTGCCGCTGTATCAGTACGCGTCGCGGCCCGGCCACAGCGACACGCGCGCGCACCTGCTGCGCCCCGACGCGATCTTGACCTCCCCCGAGACGATCGGCGAGGGTGACTGGGACGTGATCATGCTGTGCGTCTCCTCAACGGCGCTGCGCAAGCCGTGGCTTGAGCCGTTCTTGGCGCGCGCGCCGCAGCAGGCGACGATCGTGACCTTGCAGCCTGGGCCGCATGACCACGAGCACTTGGCGGCGCTGGTGGATCCCGAGCGGCTCGTGTCGGGGATGATCGGGTTCATCGCGTGGCAGGGCCCGCTGGAGGGTGAGTCGCTGCCAGGGCCGGGGCTAGCGTACTGGCTGCCGCCCACGAGCCCGAGCCTCATCCAGGGCGCGCCCGAGCGGGTGGAGCCGCTGGTGGCGCTCTACAAGCGCGGCGGCTTGCCGCTCAAGCGCTCGCCAGAGCTGAGCACGGTGGTCACGCAAGCGTCTAGCACGCTCAACCCGTTCTTGGCCGCGCTGGAGCTTGAGGGGTGGTCATTCAAGGCGCTACGCCGAGGTGACACGCTGGGGCTCGCCATCGACGCGATGCGTGAGATCACGGCCGCGCGAGCCAAGTCGGGCGCGTCGATCGCCGCCACGCTGCGCGCCATCCAGACGCCCGTGGCGCTGCGCGCCCTCATGCGCCTGGGGCCTGCGCTCGTGCCTTTTCCGCTTGAGGCCTACCTGCGCGCGCACTTCACCAAGGTGGGCGATCAGACGCGTGACACGTTGCGCAGCTACTTGGCGATGGTGCGCTCGGCGCAAGCGCCGAGCGAGGCGCTGGAGGCGCTGATCCAGCGCCTCGACGCGCAGGATGTGTCAGCCGCGATGAGCGATGAGCGATGAGCGCAGCGGGCGAGACGCGCGCCGCGCTCCTGTGCTAACTCATGATGATGAGCGATCATGGACCCTGCGATGATCCTGGCACAGCATCAACAGGCGGCCGCGTGGCGCGGTCGCGAGGAGTGAGCGCATGGAGAAGCTACGACTTGGCCTGGAGTGGTTCCTCAACCCCGATCACGTGCCCTTCTTGATCGCGCAAGATCAAGGCTGGCTGGCGCAAGAGGGGCTTGAGCTTGAGCTCGTGGAGCCCACCGAGCACCTCGACGCGCTCAGCGCGATCTTGAGCGGTGAGCTGGACGCGGCGGTGACGGAGCCGATTCACCTCGTCGAAGATCGGGCCAAGGGACAAGAGGTCGTGGGCTTCGCGAGGTTCTTGCACACCAACGGCGGCGTGATGTACCTGGCCAGCAGCGGCATCACGCGCCCGCGCGATATGGCGCACAAGCGCGTCCAGTATCCAGGGGCGCCTGGCCCTGGCGGGCCTGCGATCGTGCGCACGATGATCGCGGCCGATGGCGGCGACGCGAACGCGCCGCTTGAGCCCGTGAACAACGGCTTCTACCACACCGACGCCCTGGCCGCAGGCCAAGCGGACGTCGCCACCCTAGCCTTCTACAACTTCGAGGTCGTCGAGGCGCGCCAGCGCGGCTTAGAGGCAGACTTCTTCGCGCTCAAGGATTGGGGCGTGCCGGACTTCTGCCAGCTCATCTTGATCACCACGCCGCAGCAGCTTGAGCGCAAGCGAGAGGCGTTCACGAAGCTGCTCAAGGTGATGCAGCGCGGCCTTGATTTCTTGCACCAGCGCCCGGATGAGGCGCGCGCCATCTACTTCGCGCGCGCGGGCGCGGCCCCCGATGATCCGCTCATGTCGGCCATCTTCGCGGCCACCGTGCCCTGCTTCACCTTCGATCTGAGCATGAGCGCGGACTACTACGAGCGGTTGCAGGCGTGGCTGCTCTCCCACAGCCTGATTGAGCGACGCGTGGCGCCAGCCGACTGCTGGACCAACGCGCTGGCGCTTGGTTGATGGAGCTTGAGGACTTCACCGCGCGCGCGAGCGCGCTGTGGGAGGCGCTGCCACAGGCGCTGCGCGAGGGCATCACCCACGTCGAGGTGTTTGAGGCGGCGCGCTATGACGCCGAGTTTGAGGGGGTGCCCTTGCTTGGCGAGTGCATCCCCGATCCGCTGGGCGCGCTGGTGGGAGAGGGGCCGGTGCGATCGAGCATCGCGCTATATTATGGCTCCTTTGTGGTGGTCGCCGCGCGCGAGCCGGGCTTTGATTGGGCCTATGAGCTGGATGAGACGCTGATGCACGAGCTGCGTCATCACTTGGACTGGCGCCAAGGTCACGACACGCTCGGCGTCGAGGATGATCTGCAACGCGAGGACATGCTGCGACGCGCGGGGCGGCCATTTTTACCGCATTATTATCGTGCGGGGCGACGCGTAGGGGCGAGCGCGTGGGAGGTGGACGGCGTGGTCTTCGTGGAGGTGCAGCTCACGCGCGCGCAGTGGGACACGCTCACGCGCGGGCTGACGTTGCGCTGGCGCGGCTTGCGCGTCGACCTCGCGCCGCGCGCCGCGCCGCCCGCATCGCCGCTCTATGTAGATGACGCGCACTGGCAGGTTGAGGGCGCCAGTGAGACGCCTGAGCGCGCTGATGAGGCGGTCGTGGTGTTGAGGCGCGTCTGGTTTTGGGCGCGCAACGCTGAGGTACAGCTCACGCTCGGGTGAGCGCGCAGACGCAAGGAGCAGGCGCCCATGGCTCGCACATCGTTTGACACTGCGACGACCACCTGGCGCGTGCGCCTGCCTGAGGATGCCACGATCAGCGGCCCAGCGCTGACGCCCGCGCTGCGCGAGGTGGAGGCGACGCAGGGGCTGACGGCGCAAGTCCTGTGGGCCTACGCGCGGGCGATGCCCGCGCTGCTGGGTGAAGCGCTGATGGAGGAGGTGCAGCCCCTGGGGTTCGCGCGCGGCGCGCTGGTCGCCATCGCCACCGAGGTGCCAGTTCATCTGCCCGATGTGCGCTATGTGCAGACGCGCTCGGTTGAGGTCTGCCGCGCCCTGGGAGGGCAGGTGAGCCACTTTCATGTGCAAGGGCGCGCGTGTGTGGAGGCGCTCATTGAGCATGGCGTGGCGGTCAAGCAGGTCTGGGCGCGTCACTGCGAGCCGCTGGACACCCCCACCCCCTTCGCGCTGACCTACCTCGACTTCAATGACGCGCCCCCTTGGTGGGGTGCGCCCGGACACATGCTCCAGCTCGCGCGCCTTGGCGATGAGGTCTGGCTGTGCTGGGACCGCGATCTCAAGCGCGCGGTGGTGATGGACAACGATCAGGGCGCGCTGATAGGCGCTCATGGCCCCGAAGACGTGGTGCCGTGGACGCACGCGCCAGCGTGGGCGAGCGCTCAAGCGCTCGCCATGCGAGGCTCAGGGTGGGCGGCCACGCGCGCAGGTGATGGCAGCCGCTCAGGCAGCGCCGATGGGGTGGTGACCGCTCGCGGGCGGCGCTGGCTGCTGCTGCACACCTCCCGTGACACACCGCGCGACGCGCTGATTGAGGCGTGGCATGCAGGCGAGGATCTGCGCGGGGTGCTAAGTGATCCTCACCAGCTCGTGACCTGCGCTGAGCTGACGCTGGATGAGGGCATCGCGCGGTTTCGCTGGGTGGGGTTTCATCGCGTGTTGTTGGTGCGTGGCGAGCGCGTCGAGCAGCTCACCACTGATCATGATCTGCGCTGGCACCTGGAACGCGAGGGATCGCCGCTCACGCCAGAGGCCGAAGCCGCGCTCGCGAATTACACCCACATCTTAGGCGCGACGCTCCACAGCCATGACATGGAGGAGGGCCGCTGCGCGCTGCGCGCGGGCGATCGGCTGATCCTGATTGAGCGTGAGGCCCACGATGCGCTGAGACAAGCGGCAGGAGGCGCGCTCGGCGCGCGCTTGGCGCAGGGCAGCCCCAAGCAGGTCGCGCGCTGGGCGCGTGAGGCGCTTGGCGAGCGCGGGGTGAGGTCCTGGGCGCCCGTGGTGATCGTGGACGCCGACGCGCAGACCGATGAGGACGCATCAGGGCCTATCACGCAACAGGCGCCGCTGCTCCAGCTCGACTTGTCACGCCTCCCCTCCACGCGTGAGCTCTATGATACGCCCGCGAGGTTCCACAACAAGCGCCTGCGCATGCGCGGCATCGCACACGTCGCGGCCGATGGCGTAGCGACCTTCTGCGGCGCGACGCTGCACACGAGCGCGGCGCTTGAGCCTGGGGTGTGGCTCGTGGCGGTGGACGGGCAGTGGCGGTGTGACGCGAGGGGGCGCGCGTCACTGCCCGCTGAGGTCGAGCTGATCGACCTCGCCATGGCGCGCCCCGTGGTGGAGATGTATAGGGATCACATCTTCGGAGAGCGCCCTTATGTGCCGCTGGTCGCCGCGCTTCACATCACACGCGGGCTCGCCGGATGGCGTCATCAAGGGCGCCTGCTCACGAGGCTTGGTGCCGACCCGCAGCTGCCCGTGCCGCCCCACCCTGACGCGGGATTAGCGCAGGTGGTGTTCATCGTGGACGCTTATGGGACCGTAGGCGTCGCCTCATGGGAGGCGCTTGAGCCGTTTGCGCCGCTTGAGCCCGAGGGCGCGATGCCAGGGTCACCAGGGCCGCCAGGGCGGCTCATCACGACGCGCGGCCTGTTGACCGCGTCGGGCAGCGGCTGGCCGCTGCTCGATGGGGTGCTGGAGGTCGTGCCACCGCCTGCGTCGGGGACGGCGCAGCGCCAGCGCGCGCCTTCGGCGCGCGACTTGACGCTGATGCACGCTTGGATCGGTGATGGTGCGCTTGTGCGCGTGATGGGTGAGGTGGGTGCTGGCGGGCGGCGCGTCGACGCGCTGGAGGTGGAGGGGCCACGAGGCATGTGGCGGCTTGATGAGGTGACGCGGTCGTAAGCGTGGCTTACGCGTGGGCGAGACGGGTTGAGCGAGCGCTGGCGATCCTGCACCATGAAGCGGTTTAGGGTGTTTGATTAACAATTAAAAGAATATAAAATCTAGATATCATTTAACATAAGCAAATGGAACGCAGCCTCTCATCCTGATGACTCCTCCAAGGAGAGCGCGCCAGACGCGGTGGTATCAAGCGAGAGCGCGCCAGCAGCGCCATGCTGCGCGGCGAGGCTCAAGGCGCCGCTGGAGGCGGCCTGTTCAAGGGTGGCGAGCAGCGGCGCGATCGCCGCGCGGTGGTGAGGTGAGAGCGTGACCAGCTCGCGCAAGGTGGCATAGAGCTGTGGTGAGGGGGGAGCCTCACGCAGGCGCGCGCGCATCGCGTGCAGGGCCGCTTTGAGCGCGCGCGCCATGACCTGCTCGCGCTTGAGGCGCGCGTGAGCGCGCTGCGCCTCCGTGGGCGACGCCTGCGCGTCATGCACCTCAGGCGCGCCGTCTAAGCCAAGCATCAGGTGCCAGCGCGTCAAGGTCTCGCCATCAAGCGGCGCTTCGCGCGCGCGCCACGCCTGCGTGACGCGCTCCCAGCGCCACAGCGGGTCGGTGTGATAGAGCAGCTGATCGCGCAGCGCGGGCTGCTGGAGCGCAAGCTCCAGCAGCTGCTCGATCGGGTGCACCTCGCGCAGCGCGTCGATCGTCTCGCAGAGGCTGCGCGACGGCGTGCGTGTCAAGAGCGCGCCAAGCTGCGCTTGTGCGACCTCGACGCCTGGCACCAGCAGCAGGCTGCGACACAGCGCAAGCGGCCAAGCCTGTCCCAGCGCAGGGGCGCGCTCCCAAGCCAGCAGGTGCGCCTGAGCCACGACCTGACGACCGGGCCGATCGGCCGCGAGCCATGCGAGCGCCTGAGCGGCTTGCGCGGAGGGCTGCTCCTGCAGCGCGCGGGCGAGCTTGGCGCGCTGTGCCTCCAGCTCCCAGAGGCGCTTGGCGACCCTGTCGCGTAGCGCGTCGAGCGCCCATAGCTTCGAGGCGGGCTCAGGCGCCATCCACGACAGCGCGTTCAGCAGCGGCGCCAGCGGCATCGCGTACAGCCGCGCGAGGATCATGTCTCGCTCGCGCTGGTGTGCCAAGCACGCTGCGGCCAGCGCGGGCACATCGTCCTCGCGCAGGCTCAGCGCCGGGTCATCCAGCAGCGTCTGCGCCGAGGCGCGCGTGAGCGCGCACTGCAACAGCGCGGCGCTCAGCGGCGCGTCGGGCGCGCGACGACAGCGCAAGAGCATCGACAGCGGCAGGCTCTTCCACAGCCCGAACAGATCGCGCGACGCCATCCAAGGCGCCACGCGCGCCTCATGGCGCGCGATGAGCGCGCGCGCTTCAGCCACGGGTAAGCAGGTGTGGTTGCGGGCCAAGAAGAGCAGCGTCAGCAGCGTCTCATCATCAAGCGCGGCGCGCGCGTCATCGTCGTGGAGCGCGTCGAGCTGCTGCGCCAGCGCCTGCGCGCGCGACCTCAGCGCGTCGATCGTCGCGTTGACGCGCGCCGCATCATCGACCGCGTTGAGCATGAGCTGCGCGTCCCACCCGAGGTGGCGCGCTTGGCGCGCGGCCTCAAGGTTCACATGCAACAGCCTCGCCGGCTCAACCTCACGCGCTCGCAGGTGAGCCAGCAGCGGCGCGTGAACGCGCTGCTCCCATACGAGCTGCTCATCGGGCTTGCGCGCGTGGCGCGTCTTCACGGGCGCCAGCAGCGGATGCGCCAGCGGCTGCCGAATGCGCACGGTCAAGAGGCGCCGATGCGGCGCAGCCTGAACCTCGGCCAGCTCCACATACAGCGCGCCGTCCGAGGAGGAGAGCTGAGCCGGCAGCGCGTCGTGGGTGGCGAGCTGTAGCTCAAAGCGCGCGGCGATGGCCTGCGCGAGCATGTGCAATCCCGCGCGGGCGCCATGAAGCTGCGCGCGCGCCTGCGCTTGCGCCAGACGCGCGCGCAAGCGCATGTGATGGCGCTGCCACAGCTGAGATGCTGTGTTGAACGCCAAGTAGCCCAGGTAGAGGAACCATAAGCTCACGCTAGCGACGCACACGAGCCCGATCAATTCTATCATCGATGAAGCCTCACTGGCGGCTCGCATCTCAAACAGCCCGCGACGCGATTCGAATGAGGCGTGCTAATCCTCGACGGCGATGCATCGACCATAGACGGTCTTGGTCCAGCCATTGACGTGGTTGTGATTGTTGCTGATCTGCACACGCCCGTCTTGGCCGATGGCGCTCACGAGGTGCAAATAGAAGGTGCCCTGGACCTTGCACAACACGATATCACCCTTGCTCAGCGCCTCGATCGTGCAAGGTTCGACGGTGACGAGCTGGCCGCTATTCACACGCCCGGTCATGGAGTGGCCTCTTGGCCTAAACTGCACAGTCTCCCCCGCTTGGAGCTTGGGGATGTAAGGGAGCGCCCAGCTCATCGATCCTCTCCTAGGTTGAAGGTTGAGGCGTCGCGCTCCACAGCGGGCGGCCGCGCCGTGGGGTACAACGCGAGGCCCCCCCCGTAATAACAGGGTGGGGAGGCATCAAGCAGCGTCAAGCGACCCGCGGCGCATCCCTCACACCCAAGCGCCT
>CAYXWB010000266.1:0-4646 GCA_964468515.1 uncultured Bradymonadales bacterium
GTCGTGCATGACGCACGAGATGCGGCAGCCGCCGCGCGCGAAGTCCTCTTGGACGGCATAAGACTCCATCCGCAAGGCTAGGTAGCGCTCTTGGAGCAGCTCGCGCATCCTGGCGATCATGGCATCCTGCTTAGCACTCATAGGCTCACCCTGGGCGTAGTGGTTCGGAGCGGGGGGATCTCTCAAGCTCACGACGAGGACCATCACGGATTGATTCTAAGACAGATCGCGCCGATGGCACCTGCGAAGATGATGCTGTTTGTGCGTGGGCGCGCGGCGCGCATTTGTTATGGTTTGCGCTGCGCGTTGAGCCTCGTCTGCTGCAAGAGAGTTCGCATCATGGGCTATGATCTGTACGGCAACCCGCTTGAGCCGGTGACACGCGTCGCCTCAACGTACCTCACGGATCCACAAGCAGCAGTCATCTGTGACACCTTCGCGCAGGGCCTCGACAGCGGGCTGAGCTATGCGAAGGTGCTGAGCTTCTTGGAGCGCAAGGGGCTGGCCGATGAGGCGATGGGGCGGCTGCGCCATGGCTTGATGGAGGAGGGGCTGGGCTTGAGCGACACGTTCGCCAAGTACGGTTTCTTGGATGAGAGCGCGCGAAAGCTGTTGCGGGTGGCCGAGGTGCAGGGCGAGGTGCCGGCGACGTTCAAGGCACAAGCGGCGCTGTATCGCCAGCGCTTCGCGCGCAAGAATGAGGTGTTGGGAGCGTTCTACGAGCCCGCGCTGCTGTTCTTCTTGGCCTTTGGGGTGGCGATCCCGCTGCTGTCGAACCTGGTGGCGCTGTCCCAAGCGACGAGCATGGTGCAGGCGGCGCTGAGCTTGCTGGTGGTGCCGCTGGCGCTGACGCTGGTGGTGCTGGTGGTGGGGGCGCTGGCGGCGGCCGCGTGGCTGCGGCTGCCGGTGGACTTCTCGTGGCGCGAGGTGGGCTTTAGCGTCTGGATGAGGCTGCCCGTGGTGAGCGACCCGAGCCGGCTCAACAGCGTGCACTTGTTCTGTTATTATCTGGCGACCTCGCTGCGCAGCGGCATGTCCATCATGGACTGCTTGACGCTGTCCGTCGAGGCCTGCAACGATCCTCGCATGGGAGCGCGCGTGGATCGCGTGCTCATGGCGCTGCAAGAGGGCCACACGCTGTGTGAGGCGTGCGCGACCCTGCCGCAGCTGCCCAGCGATGTGCTCGATTATCTCGATCTGGGCGAGGAGACGGGGCGGCTGGAGGAGATGCTGCTGCAAGCCTCAAAGCTGTATGAGGAGCGCGCGCAGGAGACGTTTCAGAAGTACATGAAGGGCTTCTCTTATCTCATGAGGATTGGCCTGATGACGGTCGTGTTCGCCACCTTGATGTTCTCCGTCTTCCAGCTGGCGAAGGGGTTTAAGCTGTGAGCCCGCGCGCGCGGGCCAGCGCATGAGGTCGCAGCGATGAGTGAGCGTGAGGCGCGTCAGGGATCTGAGCGTTGGAGTGAGGCGCTGCCCGAGCAGCTCGACGAGCTCACCCCCGAGCGCTACGCGCGGCTGCGCCACGCGCTGCGCGTGATGGAGGATGAGCTGGAGACGCGCACCCAGGCGCTTCGCCACAGCCGCGAGCAGCTGTGGCACGCCCAGCGCGCCTCCCTCACCCTGTTCATGGTCAACCCCTCGCCGCTGCTGTTTTGCGACGCACAAGGTGAGATCAAGCAGGCCAACAGCGCCTGTGAGCAGGCGTTCGCGGCGGCGCATGGGGAGCTTGAGGGGCGCGCGCTGGCGGCGCTGTTTGAGGAGCCCGACGCGATGACGCTGCTGCGTGATCATCACAGCGATGAGGCGCCGCCTGAGGTGACGCTGCGACGGCTCAACGCCACCACGTTTATCGGGACCGCGCGCGCCATCGCGCTGCCCGCCAGCGAGGGCGACACCCTGGTGGTGTTCTACGACCTGACACAGCGCAAAGAGATCGAGGGGAGGCTGCATCAGAGCCGCGCGCAGTATAAGGCGCTGATGGCCCTGCTGCCCGACGCCGTCACCATCATCCAAGACGATCGGGTCGTGTTCGCCAATGAGGCGGTGCGCCGAATGTTCGGGCAGGAGGGGCTGGAGCGCATCCTCAACCACAGCCCGCGCGAGTTCTTAGACAAGCGCGCCCTGCCCCACATCTACGCGCTGATCGACCGCGTGATGGAGGGCGCTCACCCCGATGACTTCGTCTACCCGCTGACGCGTGTGCGCGGCGCGGCGCGAGAGCTTGAGCTCAACGCCTTGCGCATCATGTATGAGGGCGCGCCCGCGCTCTTGGCGGTGGGGCGCGATGTCACCGAGCGCGACGCCGCCTCGCGCAAGCTGCGGCTGTTTGAGGCCCTCATCACGCGCAGCCAAGATGTGATTCACATCGTCGAGCTGAGCTACGATGAGCGAGGCCAGGTCAACGGCGCGCGCGTGATCTACGCCAACGACGCGCACAAGCAGACCTTTGGGATCAGCCCCGAGGCGAGCAAGGGCGAAGACGCGCGCATCACGAACAGCCTCTCCGACACGATGAGCCCTGAGGCGCAAGCGGCGCTCCACGCCCGCTTGGCGCGTGGGGAGGCGGTTCAGCTTGAGCACAAGCTGCGTCACACCAGCGGCGAGGAGGTCTGGCTCGCGGTGACGGCGAGCCCGGTGCTTGATGAGCAGGGGCGGCTGCGCTACGTCACCTCGATCGGCCATGACATCACCAACCAGAAGCAGCTCCAAGCGCGCATGCTCCGCATGGATCGTGTGATCGCGATGGGCACCATGGCCGCTGGCATCGGCCACGAGCTGAGCAACCCGCTGACCTACACCCGCGCCAACATCGACTTCGTCATGGGGCGCATGCGCCAAGCGCTTGAGGAGGCCAAGAGGCTGCGCTTTGACCACGACGCGCCGCTGAGCGAGCGCGGCGTAGGGCTGATCGCGCACGGCGAGGAGCTGCTCAAGAGCCTGAGTGACGCCGCGCAAGGCTTAGAGCGCGCGAGCGAGATCCTTCACGATCTCAAGGCCTTCACCTCGCCGCGCGAGGCCAAGGTGGAGCGCGTCGCCCTGGAGCAGGCGCTCTCGCGCGCCATCAGCATGGCGGAGCACAACCTGCGTCATCGCGCCACGTTACAGGTTGAGATCGGCCCCCTCACGCCCATTCACGGCGACGTGAGCAGGCTAGTGCAGGTCTTCGTGAACCTGCTGCTCAACGCCGCTCAAGCCATCCCCGCCGACGCCGCCGAGCGCCTCATCAGCGTGCGCGCCATCCAGCTCCAGGCGCACGCGCAGATCGACGTGGAGGACACCGGCAGCGGCATCGCGCCCGAGCGCTTAGAGCGCATCTTTGAGCCGTTCTTCACCACCAAACCTCCCGGCCAAGGCACGGGCCTGGGCTTGGCGATCTGTCAGAACATCGTGAGCGCCCATGGCGGCACGATCGAGGTGGAGAGCGCGCCCGGGCGCACGCGCTTTCGCGTCACGCTGCCTAGCGCGCCGGCGCAAGACGAGGCGCCCGCGCCCGACACGGCGCGCCGCGCGCGGCTGATGGTCATTGATGATGAGCCCCACATCTTGCGCGTGATGGAGCGGTTGTGGCGTCGCGAGCATGAGGTCGTCAGCTGCCTGAGCGCGCGCGAGGCGCTCAGCTTGCTAGAGGCTGGCGAGCGCTTTGACGCGATCTTCTGCGATCTGATGATGCCCCAGCTCACCGGTATGGGCTTCTTCGAGCGCCTCAGCGCCCTTGATCCGCAGCAAGCCGCGCGCGTGGTGTTCATCACAGGCGGCGCCTTCACCGAGGAGGCCGCGCGCTTTTTGGAGACGATCACTAACCCTGTGCTACGCAAACCCTTCGATCGCCAGCAGCTCGACGCGCTGCTATGCGACTACCTGCCCCAAGCCCCTCGCCCCCAGGAGGCCGACCTGTGACCCAGCTCATCCCCGCCACAAGCTTCCCCCTCGCTCGCCCGCGCCGCATGCGCCGCGATGACTGGTCGCGACGCCTGATGCGCGAGCACAGCCTGAGCGTCGATGACCTCATCTGGCCGATCTTCGTCTTAGAGGGCGAGGGTCAGCGCCAAGAGGTCGCCTCCATGCCGGGCGTGGCGCGTCAGTCCGTGGACCTGTGGGTCGAGACGCTCGCCGAGGCCGTCCAGCTCGGCATCCCCGCCATCGCGCTGTTCCCCGTGGTCGACGCCTCACGCAAGGATGAGTCCGCGCGCGAGGCCACCAACCCCGACAACCTCATGTGCCGCGCCGCGCGCGCCATCAAGGCGGCGCACCCGCAGCTCGGCCTGATCGGTGATGTGGCGCTCGATCCCTACACCTCCCACGGTCAAGACGGCTTGGTGCGCGAGGGCTATGTGGTCAATGATGAGACGATCGAGGTCTTGTGCGCGCAGGCCGTGGTGCAAGCGCGCGCGGGCTTCGACGTGATCGCCCCGAGCGACATGATGGACGGGCGCATCGGCGCCATCCGACGCGCGCTGGATGAGGCCGGGTTCAATGACACGGTGCGGCTGCTGGCCTATTCGGCCAAGTATGCGTCGGCGTTTTATGGGCCGTTTCGCGACGCGGTCGGCTCCAAGGGCGCGCTCGGCCAAGGCGACAAGCGCACCTATCAGATGGACCCGGCCAACAGCGACGAGGCGCTGCGCGAGGTGGCGCTGGATCTG
>CAYXWB010000266.1:4656-7549 GCA_964468515.1 uncultured Bradymonadales bacterium
GAAGGCGCGGACATGGTGATGGTCAAGCCGGGCATGCCATACTTAGACATCATCCGACGCGTCAAGGACACCTTCGGCGCGCCGACCTACGCGTATCAGGTCAGCGGCGAGTATGCGATGATCAAGGCGGCGGCAGGTCATGGGTGGTTGGACGGTGATGCGGCGATGCGCGAGAGCCTGATGGCGTTCAAGCGCGCGGGCTGTGACGGCATCTTGAGCTATGCGGCGCTGGAGATCGCCCGCGCGTTGAGGCCATGAGCCAGCGCGCGCGCTGGCTCATGGGCGTGGCGGCGATCACGCAAGCGAGCGCGCTGGTGGTGTACACGTGGCGTCATCGCACGGCGATTGAGAAGCTGCTGTTCTTGGACGTGGGCGTGAGCGAGGCGCTGGCGCGCGCGCTCGATCTGGGCGGCGCTGGGCTCGCGTGCGCGCTGACGGCGCTGGCGCTTTTGTGGCCGCGCGCGCGCGCCTTGCTGTGGGTGTGGCCCGTGTGGGGGCTGCTGGTGGCGCTGGTGAGCTGGCAGCAAGGGGGGGCTGCGTTCGCGCACTTGAGCGTGCTCGCGTGGGCGTGCAGGCTCGCGCTGCCGCTGGCGCTGTGGTCCGCGCTCACCGGGCGCGCCGCGCTCAGCGAGCAGACGCTGCGCTGGGGCGTGGCGCTGACGTTCGCGGCGCACGGCGTTGAGGCGATGGGGCTGCACGCGCACTTCATCGACCTGCTGATGATGGCGGGGCACAGGCTGTTTGGGGTGTGGATGCCAGAGCACCTCGCGCGCGTCATGCTGACGCTCATCGGCGCGCTTGATCTGCTGCTGGCGGGGGCGCTTATGGCGGGCGCGCGCGCGCGCTGGATGCTGCTCTATATGGCGGCGTGGGGCGCCATCACGGCGCTGAGCCGCGTGGTGATGTGGGGCTCGTGGGGCATGGAGGGCGCGCTGCTGCGCGTCGCTCACTTTGTGGCGCCGCTGGCGCTGTGGTGGCTCATCAGCGCGCGCGCCAAGGACGCGCGCTCGCTTGAGCGCGCATCTGAGCGTGGCGAAGGACCTCACGATCATGCTAGTGTGACAGGCCCGTGACACGCGCGTGACGTCTTCGATGTCACCGCCCCGAAGCGCAGGAGCCTGTGCGATGAACTGGCGAGCTGGACGACGTGGCCTCGTGGCCTTCGCGCTCTGTTGTAGTGTGCTGGCCCCGGCGCTGGCTTGGGCAGAAGGCGCGCCGATGCACTGGCGCGTGGTCTGGACGGAGGACCCCGCGCATGAGGCGTTCGTGGGCTGGACCACGCTCGGCGCGGGCACGACCCATCAGGTCCACTTAGACACCGTGTCACGCGATGGCGAGGCGCTGTCAGCGTATGCGATGACGGCGCAGGCGGTGGCGAGCGCGGCGTACCTCAACACGGAGCAAGACGCGCACTACCATCAGGTCAGCTTGAGCGGGCTTGAGCCTGCGACGACCTATTATTTCGTGATGGAGAGTGACGGGGAGGTGTCGCGCGAGCTGCACTTTACGACGGCGCCCGTCGATGAGCGCCCCATCAAGCTGCTCTATGGCGGCGACTCGCGCTCCGATCGCGAGGATCGTCAGCTGATGAACCGACGCATCGCCGCGCTGTCTGGGGCTGATCCCGAGGTGATCGCCCTCGTGCACGGCGGCGACTACATCTATGACGGCGACAACTGGCCGCAGTGGCGCGAGTGGTTGGAGGATCACACCCTCACGGTGAGCGAGGCGGGCAAGATCCTGCCCATCATCCCCGCGCGCGGCAACCATGAGGCCGATGATCGGATCTACAAGCAGATCTTCGCCCCCTTTGGCGCACAGCACAACTACACGACCACACGCTTTGGCGCGCACACGCGCTTGATCACGCTCGACTCCAACGCGTCAGCGGGCGGCGATCAGCGCCGCTTCTTGGAGGAGCAGCTCATTGAGGCGCGCGACGCGCGCTGGATCTTGGCCAACTACCACATCCCCGCTTATCCGGCGGTCAAGATCCCAGGCCCCGCCAAGATCTTCTGGGTGCCGCTGTTCGAGCAATATGGCGTCGACCTGGTGCTGGAGTCGGACGGGCACGCGCTCAAGCGTACGGTCCCGATCCTCAAGGACGCGCCCGATCCTGCGGGCGTGGTCTATGTGGGCGAGGGGGGCTTAGGGGTGCGTCAGCGCGAGCCTGATGCTAGGCGCTGGTATCTGCAATCACCTGGGATGGCCATGAGCGCTCACCATGTGCAGATCATCACGATCACCCCTGAGGGGCTGACCTATGAGGCCGTGCTCGAAGACGGCACCATCGCAGACACCTACACGCGCGCGCCTCGCCCCGAGCGCGCCTTCACGCCGTTTGAGCTGGCGCAGGTCCTCATCGTCTCCCCTGAGCGCGTTCACGTCATCCTGTCGCACACGATCGACCCCGATCATTTTGACACGAGCGGCGTCACGGTTGACGGCGGCCTCACGCTAGAGAACGTGAGCCTGCGCAATAACAGCCCGGACACGGTGGTCTTGCTGACCTCCACGATGACGCCTGGGCAGACCTACACCCTCACGCTCGGGGATGTGCGCGACCTGCAAGGGCGCCCGCTGCTCCTGAGCGAGCCGCTCACGTTCACCGCCGAGGGCGAGCTGATGGAGCCGCCTGTCGACATGCCCGCGGACATGCCGAGCGTGCCTGGGGTCGATGTCGACATGGGCGCGCCGCCTGAGCGCCCCGTCGCTGAGGTCGGGGGCAATGGCTGTGGTGATGATGAGGGGTGCAGCGCTGCGGCGAGCCCCGCGCGCGCGGGCGCGCCGCTGCTGCTGCTGGTGGTGGGCTTTGGGCTGGGGCGCTGGCGCGTGCGACGACGTCGCGACGCGAGCTAGCGCGCGTCGCGCGAGGGGGCGGGCGACGCTTCGC
>CAYXWB010000267.1:0-3740 GCA_964468515.1 uncultured Bradymonadales bacterium
GGAGGCCGTCAAGGCGCACAAGCTGCGCGCGGGCGACCTCATCAACGACGTGGCCCACCACATCGGCGGTCGCGGCGGCGGTCGCCCCACCCTCGCCCAAGCGGGCGGCGCCGAGGTCGCGGGCCTAGACGCCGCCATCGCGGCGTTCACCAGCGCCGTGCACGCGCGCTTGAGCTGAGCGAGCGGCGCGCTTCGCGCGCTCACACCAAGAGGACGAGACGAGGCAGGCCCACCCGCGCTAGCGCGGGTGGGCCTGCCTCGTCTCATCGCCTTGACTTTTAAGGCGCCTCAGGCGACACGCTTGGTCTTCTCGCAAGCAAACTGTCACAATCAGATAGATCACCAAGACCAGGACTTAGCTGGCGCTGCCACAACGGCGGACCAGCCCTGCCCTCATGATGGAGTGAGATGATGAGACGATCCCTCACATCGGCGCTGCTTATCGCGCTGACGACGCTGCTGGTGATGGCCAGCAGCACAGACGCCGCAGCACAAGCCGTGCGCGTCGGCAACTGGCAGCTCGCGGGCAGCAGCGCGAGTGACTATCCGCAAGCCAGCTCGCTGCGCACCGCGTATGAGGCCACCTTCGGCGGCGCCGCGAACGTCACGGTGACGGACTTCGGGCAGCAGACCGGGTGGCCCTCTCAGGCCCAGCTCGATCAGCTCGACATCCTCTACATGACGAAGTTTGTCGAGTTTGGTTATACCAACCCCTTCACCGTCGCAGACATCGACCGCCTCTATAACTTCGTGGCGCGCGGCGGACACCTCGTCTATGTGGCCGAGGGCGAGGGTGCGGCAAACCGCACGTTGCCCAATCTGCTGAGCCGCTTCAACCTCACGGTCACGAGCGGGGGCATCGTCAGCCCGAACCCGCGCGGCGCAGGTCAAAACGCGATGGGGCTGGGGTCAGCGCCGCCCCCTCTCACGACCCGCTCCCTGGAGCGTTACGTGGGGCTCCCCGCGTGCCATAACGTCTACGCCGACACGAACTTCGTGTTCCCCGGGCCAGCGATCCGCACAGGCTCGCTCTTTATCAGCGGCGAGGTGCAAGACTTCTCGCAGCACATCCCGCTGAGCACCACGATCTTGCCGAGGCTGGTGACGATGCACCGCGCCTATCTGTACGGCAGCGCCGCCGAGCTGAACGCGCTCGACACCACGGGCCTCGTCAACCCCGCGCACCCCAACTACAAGTGCTCCCCCTACACATGGCCCGCTTATTGTGGTGATGGTACCGTGGGCGCCAGCGAGAGCTGCGATGATGGTAACGTCAGCGGCGGCGATGGGTGCAGCGCGAGCTGCGCGGTTGAGCCTGGCTACACCTGCCCCACAGCGGGCGGCTTGTGCCTGACCGTTGATGTGACCACCCCCACCCAGGGCGCGCTGCTAAATCAAGAACCCTCCATCAGCGGCACCGCCACTGCCAACGCGCAGGTCACGATCGTGTGGACCAACAGCGCGGGTCAGCAGGTGGGCACCGCGACCGTCACCGCCACAGGCGCGGGCGATTGGGTCGCGCCGCCGCGCGGCCTGATGGATGGCGTCATCACCGCCACCGCCACCGTGACCACCACGGGCGGCCCCGTGAGCGACGCGGTGACTTACACGCTTGACACCACGCCGCCACCAGTCGCTATCACGGCGCCGCTTGATGGCGCTGTGACCAACGACAGCACGCCCAACATTCGGGGCACCACGCAGCCCGGCGCCACCGTCACCGTGACGATCACCAACGCCAATGGCCAGACCGTGCAGCGCACTCCGAGCGTGAACGCCTCAGGCGTGTGGACCTTCAACGCCTCGGCGCTGCCTGAGGGCGCCGTCATGATCTCGGTGGTCGCGACCGACCCTGCAGGCAACCTCTCCGCCCCCGTGAGCGTCAACATCACGATCGATCTTACGCCGCCGCCCGTCGTCATCCTGTCCCCTGAAGATCCGACCATCACCCAGGACCCGACGCCCACGATCACGGGCACCACGGAGCCTGGCGCGACGCTCGTCGTGACCCTCACTGATATGGGCGGCGCCACACAGACGCAAAACGTCACGGTGCTCCCCGACGGCTCCTGGAGCGTCGATGCGATGATGCTCGCTGAGGGGACCTACACGATCACCGCCACCGCGACCGACGCCGCAGGCAACAGCGCGACGAGCGCGCCTGTGTCCTTGAGCGTGGACGTGACCGCCCCCGCCCTCGCGATCGTCACCCCGCAAGATGGCGCCGTGACGACCCAGCCTGAGCCGAGCATCACCGGCACCACGGAGCCTGGCTCAGCCGTCATCGTCACGATCCTCGACGCGCAAGGCGCCACCGTGAGCACGGGCGCGGCGACCGTGGCGAGCGATGGCACCTGGAGCTACAGCAGCCCCACGCTCATGGATGGCACCTACACGGTGAGCGCGGTGGCGAGTGATGTCGCGGGCAACAGCGCGAGCGCTGGCCCCGTGCAGCTCACGATCGACACCACCGCCCCTGAGGTGGTCATCGTGAGCCCCGCCCCAGACAGCGCCATCAACGAGGAGGCGCCGACCATCACCGGCACCACGGAGCCTGAGGCGATGGTCATCGTGACGCTCCTCGACGCGCAAGGCGTCGTGGTAGACATGCAGACGGTGACCGCCGACGTATCGGGCGCGTGGAGCACCATGAGCCCCACGCTCACCGAGGGTGATTATGTCGTCACAGCGAGCGCCACGGACGCTGCGGGCAACACCTCCGCGCCAGTGAGCGCGGCCTTCACCGTGGATCTCAGCGCCCCCGAGCTCGCCATCACCGCGCCTGCGGATGGCGAGCTCTTGACGACACGCACGATCGACGTCACAGGCACCAGCGAGCCTGGCGCCACGATCACCGTGACGCTGCTCGACGCCGACGGCGAGGTCGTGGACACCCAAGACGTCAGCGCCGATGCGGCGGGCGACTGGACCACGCGCTTTGAGGGCGTCGCTGATGGCGACTACACCTTGAGCGCGGTCGCGTCCGACGCCGCGGGTAACACCAGCGAGGCCGCTGAGATCAGCGTCACCATGGACAGCCAAGCGCCTGAGCTCAGCGTCACGAGCCCCGCCGACGGCAGCGTGAGCGAGCAGACGCAGCCCAGCATTGAGGGCACCACCGACCCTGGCGCGAGCATCACCATCGTGCTCCGCGACGCCGCTGGCCAGGTCGTTGAGACGCTCACCGCGACGCCTGATGCCAGCGGCGCCTTCAGCGCCACGCCCACCGCGGCGCTGGCCGCTGGGGATTACACCATCGAGGTCACCGCCACCGCGCCCAACGGCTTGAGCACGACCGTCAACGTCACCACCACCGTCGCCTCTCCCGACGCGCCCGTGGTCATCACCAGCCCAGGCCCTGGCGCGCAGGTCACAGGCCCAAGCGTCACGGTCACAGGCACAGGCGCACCGGGCCAATCGGTGAGCGTGAGCGGCGCCGGCGCGACGCAGACCGTGACGATCGGTGAGGATGGCACATGGAGCGTGACGCTCACGGACCTGCCCGCTGGCGAGACGCTCCTCACGGCGACCAGCGGCGATGACAGCGCGAGCGTCACCGTGACCATCTTGTTGCCCGAGACGCCCCCGGTGGGGCTGATCCTTGAAGGCGGCGGCTGCACCAGCGCGCCCGGCGCACCAGCGCACCCGTGGGCGCTGCTGGCGCTGATGGGCGGCGCGCTCGTGACGCTGCGTCGGCGCCGCCGCGCTTGATGGCGCGAGCGCGCGTGAGCGCGCTCGCG
>CAYXWB010000267.1:3750-7537 GCA_964468515.1 uncultured Bradymonadales bacterium
GGGCGCGCTGGGCCGGGTCCGGCGCGCCCGCGGCGGGGGTGGGCGCGCGGGGGGGGCCGCCCCCCCGCGCCTGCTCACGGTGCAACAAGAGGGAGGCCCCCAACGCGCTGTGCGCGCTGGGGGCCTCCCTCTTGTGAGCGCTGCGCGCTCACGCGCCTTCAAAAGTTTGAAGGCCACGCGCGCCACCCATTGAATATCTGAGTCGCTGCGCGAGCTGCAGACGCCGCTGCGCGACGCCACACCCGCGCAGCGCTTGATCTCATGCGAACCTCACGAAATCATCGGCGCTTGGCATTTATCTTGAATGTCTTATCACGCGGACAACACAACCCCTGAGGGCGGCGGCGCCCTCCTGAGTGAACAGACGAGGAAGAAGATGCGTGGATTTAACGCGAGCGCCCTGCTCTTTAACGTGAAGGCGTGGCTCCCTGTCGCAGCGCTAGCATTGGCCGCCTGTGGTGACAACAACAACCCTGGCCTGCCCCCCATCAACCCCGGCGCCAATGAGACGCCCGTGCGTGGTCAGACCGACTTCGTGGCGGCCGATGGGCGCAGCGGCGAGCAGACGCAAGAGAACGACCGCGCGGAGGAGGATGACTTTAACGCCGCGCCGCCCGCGGCGGGCGCGCCTGATGAGGAGCGCACCGCTGAGCAGGGCGACATCTATCGCATGATCGCCGGCACCAACCTCCTGCTCAACCTCAACGCCTATCGCGGCCTCCAGATCATCAACCTCGCTGATCCGTCCAACCCACAGATCATCGGGCGCGTGCAGGTCAGCGGCACCCCCGTGGAGATGTACCAGGTCGGCGACCGCGTCTACATCTTGCTCAACGACTGGTATCACTACGGCTGGGGCAGCCAACACGAGCAGGCCCTGCCTGAGCGACATCATGGCGGCGGCGTGGTCGTCGTCGACATCGCCAACACCAGCGCCCCCAAGGTCACCGGCACCGCCGATGTCACCGGCTGGATCACCACCAGCCGCCTGACCCGTGGCAACGGCCAAGAGGCCTTGTATGTGGTGGCCAACCAGTACAACGGCGGCGGTGAGACGTTCGTCAGCAGCTTCAGCGTGTCTGGTCAAGGCAAGCTTGAGGCCAAGTCCACGCTGCAGCTTGGCGGCTACGTGCAAGACATCCAGGCCACCGGCGATCGCCTCATGGTCGCGCGCCATGACTGGAACAACCAAGCCAGCCAAGGCCGCAGCGAGCTGGCGATGGTCGACATCTCCAGCCCCGACGGCACCATGGTGGAGGGCGCCTCGATCTTGCTCAAGGGCATGATCAAGACCAAGTTCAACATGGACCTCCATCAGGACATCCTGCGCGTCGTCTCGGGCAACTCCTGGGGCAACACCGCCAACACCAATCACGTCGAGACCTACGACTTCAGCGACATCAACGCGCCCACCCCCATCGATCACAAGACCTTCGGTGATAACGAGGATCTGTACGCGACCTTGTTCATGGGTGAGAAGGCGTTCTTCGTGACCTACCGTCGCGTTGATCCGTTTCACGCGTTCGAGATCACCGAGCAGGGCCTCATCACCGAGAAGAGCGAGTTCATCGTCTCCGGCTGGAACGACTACTTCCAAGCGGTCGCAGCCCAAACGCGCCTGATCGGCATCGGCAAGAACGACGTGGGGCAAAATGGCGAGTTGCGCAACACGATGGCCGTGAGCTTGTATGACGTCACGGACCTGACCAACCCCAACCCGCTCATCACCCGCGCGGAGCTCACGCTCAACCAGAGCTGGAGCGAGGCCCAGTGGGATGACCGCGCCTTCAGCGTGCTGGAGAAGGGCACCGACGTGCTCGCCCCCAACGGCACCCGCGAGACCGGCCTCGTGCTGCTGCCCTTTAGCGGCTGGAATGAGACCGAGCAGCGCTACATCTCAGCGGTGCAGATCTTCACCTTCTCCAACAACACCCTGACCCTGCGCGCCACCATGGATCACGGCTCGCCCGTGCGCCGCTCGTTCGTGGCCGACATCGCCGACAAGACCACGGCGAACCTGAGCGAGGCCGAGCTGAGCCTGTTCAACACCGCCAACCCCTCGCAGCCTCAGGAGCTGGGGCGCCTCGATCTGGCGCCTGACTACGCTGACTTCAAGGTCTACGGCCAGCACGGCGCGCGACAGCTCAACCGCGACAGCTCCTACAGCTGGTGGGGCAACCGCAGCGCCACGCAGCGCCAAGACAGCGTCCAGATCGTGCCCCTGAGCGGCGACGTCGACGCCGATGCCCCCGTGGCTGAGATCGACATCCCCAGCGGCGCGCAGACCTTCAAGGTCGGCGAGCTGCTCGTCGCGCTGACCACCAGCTACAGCTACGATCAGGCCACCCAGAAGGAGACCTACACCACCGACCTGGAGGCCTGGGATCTGACCCACCCGACCCAGCCCGCCGCGCGCGGCGCCCTCACCAGCACCGACCTGCCTCCAAGCTATAACTCTTACGGCGGCTGGGGCCCCGGCTGCGGACGCGGCGGCTTCGCCAATGACTGCGTCGTCGCGGGCTATCGCTACGGCAGCTGGCTTGACCAAGGCGTCCACGCCACCGACCGCGCCCTCGTGTTCACCGAGGCCAAGTCACACAACCGCCTTGAGGGCACCGATCGCGTCCGCTACATCAGCCCCGCGCAGAACCTCCAATATTACAACAGCGGCTGCTACACCAACAGCCCCAGCGGCGAGTACACGCATCAGGCGTGCACCTTCTACAGCGGCCAGATCAGCTGCTCACAGCTCACCCGCACCAACGGCACCGTGCAAAATGAGGTCTGCAGCGGCGCCCTCTATCAGTGCACCCAAAACACCGCAGGTGAGCGCGACTGCGCCGAGGTCCCCGCCAGCAGCGTCCAGACCACGGAGAATCAGTGGACCAATGAGCGGCGCCGCTACTGGCAGAGCTACGATCTGCACATCGTCGACCTGAGCAACCCCGCCTCCCCCGTCGTGCGCCCCAAGCTCAGCTCCCCCAGCACCGAGGAGGCCGCTGGCATCGTGGTCGAGGGTGACAAGGTCCACGTCAGCTACAAGACGCCTGTCACGCTGCCCAACGACAGCCGCCCCTACGTGCGCTACTACGTCAAGACCATCGACCTGAGCAACCCCGCCTCCCCCGTCGTGTCGCAGCCGGTGAACGTCCCCGGTCGTCTCATCGCCGCCGAGGCCAACACCCTGCTCACGGAGGGGCTGCTCTGGGGCCAAGCCGTAGTCGAGACGACCATCAACAAGCTCACCCGTCAGGGCAACATCGCCGTGCTGCAAGGCACGCACCGCTTCCAAGACCAGCTCGTCAACCAGGTCACCCTGGATCACGCCGGACACGCCCTCGTCAGCCACCAGAACTCCTGGTACTACAACGGCAACCAGAGCTCGAACCAGGACTACACCAACCGCCTCAGCGTGCTGGATCTGCAAGGCAACACGCTCTCGCTGATGGCCACCACCGACGTCGACAGCTGGGCCTCCCTGCAAGACGCCCGCGCCGGACGCGCCCTGTTCCAAGTGCCCGGCGGCCTGCTCGTCATGAACCTCGACAACCCCGCAGCCCCCTTCGCCCAGGCCTACTTCCCCACCAAGGGCTGGCCGCGTGACATCCACATCCATAACAACGACATCTTCTTCTCCGCAGGTCAGCACGGCCTCTACCGCTTTGACCTCAACGAGACCAACCTGACCCAGCCCTGATCCTCTCCTACAGCCGCCCCAACACGCGCGCAGCGCGTGGGGGGCGGCGCGGGGCGGGGAGGGGCGGGGGGGGGGGGGGGGGCGGAGGGG
>CAYXWB010000268.1:0-7534 GCA_964468515.1 uncultured Bradymonadales bacterium
GCACCTCCGCGCCGCTCGCGTCAAAGCCCCCCCACACCAGCCGCGCCGCGTCATCTTGAGGCCACCCCTCGATCCCATGCGACTCCAGCTGGAACGGGAACAGCGGCGCTACCAGCTCGCGCAGCTGCGCGCACAACACCCCCACCAAGGCGCTGTCCACTGGCCCGATCTGCTTGAGCGTCATGCGCAGCTGCGCTGGCCCGCGCCACTGCACCTGCGCGCCACCCTCATCCCCCGCCAGCGCGTCATCGATCTCGTCCATCGCCCCCAACAACAGCTCGATCACGGGGATGGCCAGATCCAGAGACAAGAACAGGCGCTGCATACAAGCTCCTCATCAAGGCATCAACACCGCCACCGCTGCGCTCAGCGGCGACCCGTCAGACGTCGCTCATGGCGCGCGCGTTCACGCGCGCCATAGTCGTGCCACGTCCCGACGCCTCGACGCAACCTGTAGGTGCCTCTCTCCCCCTCATCGCGCCGCGCGAGCGCGCGGCGCGCGCCATGGACGCGCCTCCCCTGCGCCCCTCAAGCGCGCCTCATGCCAGCGCGTCTGGTGCGCCTCCAGCCTCACCCCAGGCGCCGCGCGCAGCGCCCCCCCAGGCATCGCCGGGGTGCCGGGCGCCTCGCAGTCAGACAGCGTCACACCCGCTAAGATCAGCGCCCCCTCACGCGCGTCGACGCACGCGCCACCCGCGCTGCCCACAACCTCACCACCCACCATGCGCGCGCCTTGTACCGTCAGCGCCCCCGCCCCCTCCTTCACCAAGAGCCGCGCCCCAGGCGCCGCCGCCACGCGCAGCGCATCCCCCATCACGATCGTCAGCGCCGCGTCATCGCGCACATGCAGCGGCGCGCGAAGCGCGATCTCCCCGCGCAATGGCGCCGCAAACCCCACCCGCTGCGCCCCCTCACGCGCCCGCGCCTGCGCGATCGCCTCGCGCAGTGAGAGGCCGCTTGGGTCAACCTCATCGGACAGCGTGGTCACCACGATCGCCTCACCCGCCACGCCCGCAGGATCAGCAGACGCCGCGCTCACCAGCACGCTCACGCTCAACAAGCTCAGGCACAGCAGCAGCACAGGGGAGGGGGGCTTCTTCATGGCTTCGCGGATCCTCTGACCTCAAGTCAGCGCGCGCCGCCATGGCGCGCTCGATCCCTAGCCTAGCGAGCTCAGCCACCGGCTGCCGTTGCGCCAGCTGTGCGGACGCTGTGCGACAGCGCCGCCTGCGCCCGCGCCTCATCCTTTAGCCTCGCCCACAGCCGCGCCGCGCACCCCCACATCACGCGCGCGTGTTCAAACTCCCCCTGGCGCTCCCACGCCCGCGCGCCGCGCTCTGCGGCCCGCGCGCCCTCATCATGCGCCACCTCCACCGCCTCAAAACCCTCCTCCCACAGCGCCATCGCCTCCTCCCACGCGCGGGCGCGGCCCAAGCAAGCGAGCGCCCCAGGGCGCAGCTGCACCAAGTAGAACCACGCCCGATGCCTCACCCCTGGCCCCACCCCCAACAGCGCCGCGTCGAGCTGCGCCAGCGCCTCCTCATCGCGCCCCGTCAACATCAGCAGCCACGCCAAGTTCCCCCTCGGATAGCTCGCTGACGGGTAGCGCTCCTGGCACAGCGCCAGCGCCTCGCGAAACCACCGCTCCGCCTCCTCCAGCTTGCCCAGCCGCAGCGCCGCGTCGCCCAGCGAGTTGATCGATAAGCCCAACAGCCCCGTCGCGCCAAGCTCACGCCCGATCGGGATCGCCTGCGCCAGCGTCTGGTAGCCGCCCTCCAGATCGCCATGCTCAAAGCTCGCCGAACCCCACAGGATCGACGCCCCAAAGCGCATCAGGGGAGAGATATGAGGTGAGTCTAACGCCACCGCCTGAGAGAGCTTCGCCACCGCCTGCGGGTAGTCTTTGGTGTGGATCGCCACGCGCCCGATCGCCACCAGCGCCCGAAACTGCAAGCCAGGATCAGCGCCCCACTGCGCATGATGCGACTGCAATTGCGCCGACGCCTCGCGCGCGATCGGCAGCTGGCCTCGGCTCAACGCCAATAACATCCTCAGCTCCAGCGCCGTCACCAGCAGCCGCCCGTCGCCCTCAAGCGTCGTCACATCCAGCGTCTCTAAGATCGCCTGCGCCCGGTCATTCTCACCGACCGCGTACCAAGCGCGCGCGCGCAGCGTCGTCAGCTCAGCAGGCGCCGCCTCCACCCCTTCGAGCACCTCCAACATCGCATACGCGCTGCCCGCCTCAATCCCCAGCTCCAGCAGCGGGCGCAGCGCACCGATCGCCCGCGCTTGCTGCCCCGCCCCTAGCCAGCAGCGCGCGATCTCCACCGCGCGCTCAGGCGCGCGCGCCTCCAGCGCGCGCGCCGCCGCCTCATGTGCCCGCGCGAGCGCGCCCGCGCCTTGCGCCTCCGCGCGCAACGCGCGCCGGCTCAGCTCCGACACAAAGCGCCACGCCCCTGGCGCGCGCGTCACCCAGCCCGCACGCTCTAGCGCGCTCAACGCCTCATGCGCGGGCGCCACCCCCAGCCCCTCACACGCCGCCTCCCACAGCCCCTGAGGCACCGGATCGCCCAACAACGCCATCACCCACAGGCTCGCCCTGTCCGCCTGTAATGCGCCTGAGAGCGCATCGTCGAGCCTCATGCGCCACAGCGCGCTCAGATCTTGCGGCAGCGGCGGCGCCTGCGGGCTCGCCAGCACCAGCCCCGTCGGCCCCTCCTCAAAGGCCCCGCGCGCGATCCACTCGCGCAGCACCCCCAGCGCGAAGCGCGGGTTGCCGCCCACCTGCATCGCCAACGACTCGGCCACATCGCGCGCCACCCCCAACACCTCGCGCACCAGCAGCGCGATCTCTGGAGGATCAAGCGGGGACAGCGCGATGTCGCGCGCGTCGGCGATCGCAGGATCGGGCGCGGCGGCGGTCATCACCACCAGCGCCTTGGCGTGCGTCTGGCGAAGCTTCTCCCACAGCCCGCGCGCGATCGGCGCGCGCCCCACGTCATGGATCATCATCACCAGCGGCGCGCCTTGGCTCACCACAGCCAACAAGTGCGCCACCTGGCTGAGACGCTCGCGCGCAGGTCGCAGCATCGCCTCACCATCGTCGGCCTCGCGCAATAAGCCCGCCGCCTCCTGCGCCATCGCGTCCGCGATCGCGGGCGCGACCCCCGCGCCCTCAAGCCACGCGCTCAAGTGACCGCGCAGCGCCCCGCGCGGCGCATCCCCATGCGGCATACACAGCGCGCGCACCAGCCGCCCAAGCGTCACACACGCCGCCTCGCCAGCGCGCTCCTCCACCGCGATCACGCGCGCGCCCAGCTGCTCATGCGCGCACGTCTGGATCCATCGCCCAAGCCGCCTGCGCCCGATCCCCTCCGGCCCGCTCAAGCACACCGCCACTGGGCCGCCCTGCGCGTCGCGCAGGGCGGCCCAGAGCGCGTCGCGTGCGCTCTCATGCCCTACCAGTGGCGGCTCGCGAAGCGCTGTTAACCCCGCACCAAGCCCCGCGAATTGCACCCTCGTCGCCTCGTGCGTCGCCCACGCGCGCGTCAGCGCCGACGCGACCGCCTGCGTCGAGCCCTCAAGCGCCGCCTCAGGCTCGCCCCACGTCAGCGCGGGCAGCATCGCCTCAGTCGGCCTCGGATGCCACGGCGGCGCCAGCGCCCGCAGCGCCGACAGCGCGTGCGCGCTGCTCTCATAGCGTGCCAGCGGCTGCGGGTGGGTCATCCGCTCAAGCCACAGGGCCAGCCCCTCAGCCTCAGGGACACCCTCAAGCCGCGCCAGCAGCTGCGCGCGCGTCGCGTCGCGCTGCCCCGTGATGAGCTCGCGCGTCATCAGCCCCAGCGCGTACAGATCGGTCCATGGGCCGAGCAGGTGGCGCTGGCGCGCGCGCTGCTCCGGGGCCATATAGGCTGGCGTGCCGCCGCCCTCCTCAAGCGCCATCATGCCCAGATCGGAGAGCATCGCGCATAGCGCCCCTTGCTCCGCGCCAAGCAGCGCGTTGGCAGGCTTCATGTCCAAGTGCAGCAACCCCGCCGCGTGCACATGCCCAAGCCCCAAGCACAGCTGCTCAATGAGCGCGCCTAAGGTCTGCCACGGCAGCCGCCCCGCCCACTGACTCAGCGCCCCCCAGCGCGCATACGCCATCACCAGATGCGGCCGCTCATCCTGCTCGCCCATGTCATACAGCGCCACGACGTGCGGGTGGCTCAAGCGCGCGGCGACGCGCGCCTCCGCGCGCAGCGCGTCTCGTCGCGCCGCGCTCACCGCGCCGCGCGCCTGCTTGATCGCCACCTGCGTGCCGCGCGCATCGCGCGCCAACCACACCACCCCAAACGCCCCCTCGCCGAGCGCGCGCTCGAAGGTCCACCCGCTGACGCTCTCCATCTGTCGCTCCTTGTGACGCGCCCTTGATCTGCGCGCCCGCTGTGGCGCAAGATGCGCCATGATATGAACCAGCCCTTCAATCGCTGACGCTCAGGTCTCTTGATGATCTCTCACGCGCTCTCGTTTCGCGTCGTACAAGCACCGGAAGACTCGCGCGTGCGCCCAGGGGAGGTCTTCCACGCCAGCACCAGCGATGCGCTCATTATTGGGCGGCTGCCTCCGGCCACGCTCTGCTTGCCCGATCGCTCCGTCTCGCGTCAACACGCGCGCCTGAGCATGCAGCAGGGCGTCTGGTACGCGCAGAACATCTCCTCTCATAACGGCCTGTTCATCGACGGCGCGCGCGTGGCGCCCGGTGAGCGCGCCATGCTGCCTCGCCACGGCGCGCGCCTGCAAGTCGGCGCCGTGGTGCTGGCCTGGGAGCCGAGCGCCGAGACGGAGCCGTTCACGCAGCCGCTGTCCGTGAGCCATGAGCCTGCGCGCGCGCGCGGCGCCGAGGGCCTGCTGCTGGCCATTGAGCGCGACGGCGATCATGCGTCGGTGTACTGCGACGGCAAGCTCGTGCCGATGAAGCCCACCAGCGCGGTGATCTTGCACACCTTGGCTTGCCAGCCGGGCACGATCGTCCACGCCTGGGATCTGTTCGACGCGCTCGGTGACGCCTGCGACCTGGCGCAAGCGGTCAGCGCGATTCGCCGCCCGCTGCGCCAGCTCATTGAGATCGGCACCCTAGACGCTGACAGGCTGCGCGCGCTCATCGCTGAGGTCAGCGTCGGCGATGACGCCCCCATGACCTCGCCAGAGCAGCTCGCGCGACGCCTCATCACCTCGCGCCGTGGCCAAGGCTACGCGCTGCTCTTGCCCGCGCGCGCGGTCCACACCTCGCTCGCTGGGTGAGGCGCGCTCACGCACAACCTCCCGAGCGGTGCGTCGATGGGCAAGATTCTATGCAGGGATCGTCCAAGCGAGCCCCTCACTTGCACCCTCAGCCGGCTCGCGCATCGGGGTCGAGCGCGCGCGTCAGCGCGTCGAGCTCCCAGACCAGCGCGAGGTCGTGCGCTCCGCTGCGATCCACGCTCGGGATGAGCCGCCCCTCAAGCTCCCATAACAACATCCGCAGCGCGGTGTAGACCGACGCCACGCGCACCCCCGCCCGATCGCGACCGCGAAACAGCGCCCGCTCATGCCAGACCCCCCCAGGTGTGGCCAGCGCGAAGTGGACCGTGCCCACGGGCTTGCCCTCTGTGGGATCAGGCCCAGCGATCCCGCTTATCGCCAAGCCATACGTCGCCGACGCGCGCTGGCGCGCGCCCTGCGCCATCTGACACACCACCTGCGCGCTCACCGCGCCAAAAGACTCCAGCGCCTGCGTCTGCACGCCCACCAGCGCCACCTTCGCGCTCTTGGCATACGTCACAAAGCCCGTCTCAAACCAGCCGCCGCTGCCTGGCACCTCCGTCAACGCGCCCGCTAACAGCCCACCTGTGCAAGACTCTGCGGTCGTGACCGTCGCGTCGCGATCCTCCAGCAGCCGGCCCACGCGCGCGGCCAAAAGCTCGCCACCGCTGCCGATCTCCCACGCGCCCACGCGCGCCCGCACGAACGCGCTCAGCTGCGCGACGCGCTCGGCGTCAGGCGCCTTGATCGTGACCTCAATGACGGGATAGCTGGCGCAGTAGGCCACGCGCCCGCTGAGCTGCGCCGCCAGCGCCTCAATGCCGGTGAGCGCGTCCTCGACGTGGCTCTCAGGCAGCCCAAACAGCGCGATCTGCTCACGCGCTTGCGCCTCAGGCGCGATCCGGTCGATGAGCGGGCCGCGCAGATACCAGGCCAGCTCGCGCGGCACGCCGGGCAAGAAATAGAGCGTCGCCCCCGCATGCTGGATTGCGAAGCCGGCGGCGGTGCCCGCACCATTGGCCATCACCTCAGCGGTGCGCGGGAACAGCCACTGGCGCGCGTTGTTCTGCGTCACCGCCACGCCTCGCTCAGCGAACCGCGCCAAGAGCAGCTCCCGCGAGCGCTCATCCACCTCAAGCGGCTGCCCGATCAACGCCGCGGCCGCCTCGCGCGTGCGATCGTCTTGGGTTGGCCCCAGGCCCCCGCTGACCATCACCACCTCGTGCTCGCGTGCGAGCAGATCGAGCGTCTGACTCAGCGCGTCGAGGTCATCGGGCAGGATCACCGCGCGCGACAGCTCTAACCCCCGCTCACCGAGCGCGCGCGCGACCTCTCGCGTGTTCGCATCGGTCACGCGGCCGTCTAACAGCTCGTCGCCCACACACACCATCGCGATACGCATCTTGTGGCTCCTCAAAGACAGTATAAAAGTTGCGATGACCTCGCTGGCAACGCTACCATGAGGCCGCCGCGCGCTTGACGGTATTCACCGCGTGAGGTTAAGACAAGCGCGCTCGAGCGCGCTTGTCACCTGCGCTGCGCAAGTCGCCTCGGTCGCCTCATCCTGCCACGCCCCGTGTTGTGCGAGAGTGTTCATGTCCGAGACATTCGGCCCGTATGAGCTGATCCGCAAGATCGCGCAGGGTGGTATGGCAGAGGTCTTCTTGGCGCGGCGCCAAGGGGAGATCGCGGGCTTCAGCAAGCAGGTCGCGATCAAGCGCATCTTCCCTCACTTGGCCGAAGATCCTGACCTCATCAGCATGTTCTTCGACGAGGCGCGCATCGCCGCGCGGCTTAATCATCCCAACGTGGTCCAGATCTATGAGCTGGGCGAGGTCGCCCCTTACTTTTATATCGCGATGGAGTTCGTGCATGGCCCCGACCTGCGCTCCCTCTGCGAGCGCAGCATTGAGCAGGGTAACTTCCTGCCCCGTGAGCTGGCAGTGCGCGTCGTCGCCGACTGCGCCGCTGGCCTGCACGCCGCGCACATCGGCGTCAGCGAGGATGGCCAAGCCCTCGGCATCATCCACCGTGACGTCTCCCCGCAGAACATCCTCGTCGGCATGAACGGCGTCGTGAAGCTGTGCGACTTCGGCATCGCCAAGGCCGAGCAGCGCCTCACCCAGACCCGCACCGGCCAGTTCAAGGGCAAGTTCGGCTACATGAGCCCCGAGCAAGCCATCGGGGATGGGCGCCCCATCGATCAGCGCAGCGACATCTTCAGCCTCGGCATCGTCCTCTACGAGATCAC
>CAYXWB010000269.1:0-7531 GCA_964468515.1 uncultured Bradymonadales bacterium
ACGCGGCCGCGCCGCGCGCTCCCTGCTCCGATGGCGCGCGCCGCGCCCCCCCCGCGCCCCCTCCTGGCTCCTGTTGACGCGCGGGCGCCGCTTGACTTCAAGTCAAGCGGCGCCCGCTCGTCTCGTCTTGCGCTGCTCTAGGGAGCAGGTGCGGCAGAGGCGTTGACGCGTGGTCACAGCTCAGGTACAGTTCGCGCCGTTTGGATGCCCGATGACTCGCTTGTGCTACGCTTGAGCACCACGCGGGCGTCTCAAACCTCGCTGCCCTGCAGCGAGCGCCCTTACAAATCAACGCCTCACCCCACGTGTTGAGGCCCTCAAACCTTTATCGCTCACGCACAACCCCTCGCTTTAGCAGAGCCCGCGCGATGAGCACCACACAACGAGCCTGAGCTGTCGCGACGTGAGGGTCGCCCCATCAGTACGCCGCGCCACACGCGCGATCGCCGTGTTGATGAGCCGCCCCGCTCGCTCCCAACCTCCAGAGCTGCCGATGAGGCGCTGTTCGATCTGTATCGGGTCTGACCCCGGCCACCGCACGTCCCCCTGCCTCGCCACACGGCGCGCAGGGGTGCGCCTGAGCGTGGATGATCGCACACGACCTCGCCGCCGCACACCCCTCTCGTCGCCGCTCGCCCCCATGGGGCGCGTCGGCGCGAGGATCGCGGCGGTGAGCCTCGGCGCGCCGCTGGTCGAGCTAAGGAGCACCCTGACGCTCAGATCGCCCCAAGGAAACACCTGCCGATGACCTTCTACGAAGCCGCCCTCGAAGTCCTGCGCCGCTCCGGGCGCCCCCTGCACTACAAGAAGATCACCGAGATCGCCATCCGCGATAACCTCCTGTCTCATGTCGGCAAGACCCCCGAGGTCACCATGAGCGCGCGCCTCAATCAGGAGGTCAAGAAGGAGGACGCCAACACCCTGCTGCGCACTCGCCCCGGCGTCTTCGCGCTCGGTGAAGCCTTCGCTAAGAAGCTCAACGAGGAGGCCGAGCGGCGCGAGCAAGAGGCCGCCGCTGCTCAGCACGCTGAGGTCGCGACCTCTCAGCCTGAGCCCGCCCCCGAGCCCGCCCCTGAGCTCTCCGCTAAGGCCCTCTCTTATCCCGAAGATCCTGAGCTGTTCAGCGACGACGCTGAGCCCTCCGAGGGCAACGGCAATGGCAATGGGAACGGCAACAAGCGCCGCCGCCGTCGCGGGCGCCGCAACCGCAGCCGCTCGGATGAGACGACCAACGACAGCGGCGAGAGCGCAGCCGTTGAGGCTGTAGCGCCCGCGCCCGTGCCAGCGCCCGTCCCCGCTGAGCCTGCGGCGCCCGCGCCGCGCGAGCGCGGCGCGACGCGTCGTGGTGAGCCCGCCCCCGCGCCCACCCCTGCCCCCGCTCGCCAGGAGCGTCGCCCCCGCGAGGAGGCACCCCGCCAAGACGCTGCGCCGCGCCGTGAAGAGGCGCCTCGTCAGGAGGCACCTCGTCGTGAGGAGGCGCCTCGCCAGGAGACCGCGCCGCGCCGCGAGGAGAGCCCGCGCCGTGAGGAGGCCCCGCGTCGTGAGGAGCGGCGCCCCGAGCGGCGCGAGCAGACCAAGCCCGTCACCGCTCCCATGAACCTCGACGGCATCGCTCAGGCAGCCTACGCCGTCCTCCAAGACGCTGGCGCCAAGCCCCTGCCCATCAAGCAGATCGCGGATGAGATCTTCGAGCGCAAGCTCGTGCGCTTTCACACTCACGATCCGTCCATGACCGTCCAAGCCGCGATGGTCAACGACAACCAGCTGCGCGATCAGCGCGGCGTGCGCCCCCTGTTCGTGCGCCACGACATCAGCCGCTGGGGCTTGAGCGACTGGGGCATGAGCCCCGCCATGATCGACCGAGAGCGCGCGCTGCACGCCGCCGCCGACGCCCTGCGTCAAGACGCCGTGGAGCACATGGGCCAAGCCTTGCCCGGGCTGAGCGCCGAGGCGCTGGAGCACATCGCGCTGACCCTGCTTGAGACGATGGGCTACCATCAGGTCAAGATCTCCAAGCGCAGCGGCGACGGCGACGTGTTCTTCTCTGCCAACTGGCGCCAGGGCCTGAGCGACGTGCGCGTCTGCATCCAGCTCAGCAGCACGCACACCGAGCCGCTGCAGCGCGAGGCCGTCACGGGCCTGCGCGGCACGCTGCACCACTACGCCGCCAGCGAGGGCATCATCATCCACTTCGGTGAGATCGCTCGCGAGGCCGTCCAAGAAAGCCGCGAGGATCGCGTCGCTCCGATCACCCTCATCGATCGCGCCACGTTCGCCTCGCTCTTGGTGGAGCGTGGCATCGGCGTGCGCCGCTATCACGCGCCCGTGGTCGTGCTCGACCACACCTTCTTCACCGCGCTGAAGGGCTGAGCGATGGGCGCACGCGTCGCCCTCGTGCGCCCGGGGCTCGTCCCCTACGGGCAGGCGCTGGCCATGCAGCTTGAGCTGCGCCAGCGCCTGCTCGATGCGCCCGCCCATGAGTGGGCGGGCTACCTCATCGCGCTTGAGCACCCCACCACCATCACGCTCGGCAAGCGCGGCAAGCCTCAAGATATCCTCACCCCGCACCTGCTCGAACACCTCGGCGTGCCCGCGTATCAGCTCGATCGCGGCGGTGAGCTGACCTGCCATGAGCCAGGACAGCTCGTGCTCTACCCCATCGTGCGCTTAGACGCCCTCCAGCTCGGCGTCGTCGACCTCATCCGCGACCTCGCCCACGCCCTCGCCCAGACCTTGCTCAGCTACGGCGTCAGCGCCAGCTACGATCCGCAGACGCCTGGGCTGTGGACCCCGCAACAGCAGAAGATCGCTAGCGTTGGCATGCGCGTGCATCGCGGCGTGACGATGCACGGCGCGGCCATCAACCTCACCAATGATCTGAGCGGCTTTCAGCTCATCGTGCCGTGCGGCATGCCAGACGCGACCTTGACCACCCTCGCGCGCGAGGCGCCTCAGCACAGCGCGACCCTGAGCGTGGACAGCTTCCTCACGCGCGCGCTGCCCGCGCTGAGCGCGGCCATGCGCGCTGAGCTTGTGCCCCATGAGGAGCCATTGATTCACGACCCTTCGCGCTGGCCCGCCCCCATGGCGCTCACGCCCTAAGGCGCGCGCTCGACGCAGACGAGGCCGGGCGCTGACGCGCCCGGCCTCGCTGTTGTTGCAGCTCGCCAGCTGCGCTGACGCGCCCTGGCTCACCCCATCAGCCCACCGAGACGCGCTCGATCTTCGCGCCCAGCGCGTTGAGCTTCTCGTCGATGCGCTCATAGCCACGATCGATCTGCCTGACATTGTAGATCGTGCTCTTGCCCTTGGCGCACAGCGCGGCGATGAGCAGGGCCATGCCAGCGCGCACATCGGGCGACTCCAGCGTGGCGCCAAACAGCGGGCTCTTGCCGACCACCACCACGCGGTGAGGATCGCAGAACACGATCTGCGCCCCCATGGCGATGAGCGAGTCCACAAAGAACATGCGCCCCTCAAACATCTTCTCGAAGAACAGCACCGTGCCCTGCGACTGCGTCGCCACCGTGATGGCGATCGACATCAGATCGGTCGGGAACGCGGGCCACGGCGCGTCATCGACCTTGGGGATCGCGTTGTTCATGTCGGGGCGGATCGTCAGCGGCCGATCGCCGAAGACGTGGAGCTTGTCACCCTCAAGCTTCATGTTCACGCCCAAGCGCTCGAACACGAGGCTGATCATGCGCAGGTCATCGGGGACGACGCCCTCAATGGTGATGTTGCTGCCGGTGACGGCGGCCAAGCCCGCGAGCGAGCCGACCTCCAGGTAGTCGGGGCCGATGGTGTGATCGCAGCCCCACAGACCGCGCGAGCCCTCAATGCGCAGGATGTTGGTGCCGATGCCCTCAATGCGCGCGCCCATCTTGACGAGCATCTGACACAGGCCCTGGACGTGCGGCTCACAGGCGGCGTTGCGGATGATGGTCGTGCCCTTGGCCGCCGTCGCCGCCATGATGGCGTTCTCGGTGGCCGTGACGCTGGCCTCATCCATGAAGATCTCAGTGCCCTGCAGACCCTCCTTAGCGCGAAAGGCGAACACGGGGCCATCGGTGTCGATGGTGGCGCCGAGCGCGTTGAGCGCGAGGAAGTGTGAGTCGAGGCGGCGCCGCCCGATGACATCACCGCCGGGCGGCGGCATGATGCACGCGCCCTTGCGCCCGAGCATGCTGCCCGCGAACAGGATCGAGGCGCGCACCTTGCGGCACAGCTCGGCGTCAAGCTCCACCTTGTTCACATTCTTGGCGTGAATGCGCAGCGTGTTCTCATCCAACCACTGCGCCTCACCGCCCAGATCCACGATGACCTCGATCATAACCTCGACGTCGCGGATGTGGGGGATGTTGCGCAGCGTGACGGGCTCGTCAGTGAGCAAGGTGGCGGCAAGCACCGGCAGCGCCTCGTTCTTGCTTCCGCCAGGGCGCACCGTGCCGCTGAGGCGATGACCGCCCTCAATGATAAACTTTTCCATGCCTTGGATTCCGTGTATCTGAGGCTCATGAGCGTTGAGCGCGCGTCCGTGCGCGCGTCCATGCGCCATTTTAGCGAGCGTGGGAGGAGGTGAGCGCACAATGACGCCCGTGACAGCGCTTGGATGGGGCGCCTGACCGCGCTTAACGTCGTACCACGCGCGATAGATTCCGACAACGGGCCTGCGCGCCGCCAGATTGCCCCCCACGCGACGCGCATGCTATAGCGCTACCACCCGCGCGCGCCCGCTCTGCCTGCGCGCTAGCCCCTCTCACAAGACGGTGAGCCGCTATGATGACCGCGAGGCCTAAGCTGCTGCGCGATCCGATCCACAACATCATCGCGTTTGACACGCGCGATCCGGTCGATCGCGTCCTGTGGCAGCTCATCTGCACGAGCACCGTGCAGCGGCTGCGGCGCATCCGACAGCTCGGCCTCGCCAACCTCGTCTACCACGGCGCGGAGCACAGCCGCTTCGCGCACAGCTTGGGCGTGGTGCATGTCGCGCGCCGCATCTTGGAGTCGCTGGTGCGTCAGGGCGCGCCGATCAGCGAGGAGGATCGGCTGGAGGTCTTATGCGCCGCCCTGCTCCACGACATCGGCCACGGCCCGTTCAGCCACGCCATCGAGCAGGTCACCGGCGTCAACCACGAGCACTACACCGAGGCGCTGATCCAGACGCCTGGCGAGGAGGTCCATGACCTGTTGGTCAGCCTCGATCCGAGCTTGCCGGGGCGCATCGTGCGCTACTTTGGACCGCGCGAGGACTTCCCGCGCGAGCGGCTGATGCTGCTCGACATCGTCTCCAGCCAGCTCGACGCGGATCGCCTCGACTACATCTTGCGCGATGGCCAAGCCACGGGCGTCAAGATCGGCATGTATGATTTTGACCGCATCTTGACCATGTTGGAGGTCTACGAGGGCCACGACCCAAGCGGGCGGCTGACGCGCCGCTTGGCCGTGAGCTACCGCGCCCGCGAGGCCGTGGAGGGCTACCTCATCGCGCGCTTTCACATGTACAAGCAGGTGTACTTGCACAAGGCGGTGCGCGCCTCGGAGAAGATGCTGGAGGCGGTGTTACAGCGCGCCCACGCGCTCGCCCTCGACGACGCGCTAGAGACATGCCACATGGCCCAGGCGCTCTCGAAGCTGCTTCGCGGCGAGGCGCTGGACGCGCGCCAGCTGCTGTCGCTCGATGATGTAGATGTATGGTGTGAGCTCAAGCGCTGGCGCACCCACGACGACCCCACCTTGCGCACGCTCGCCATCGGCCTGCTCGATCGCGACCTCTACAAGACGGTGGAGCTGGATCGCCAAGATCCGGTGCGCGTAGCCCGCACCATCGACCGCGCCCAGACCATCGCCCGCGACGCGGGCCTCGACCCCACCCTCACCGTGCTCGTCGATCGCGCGCAGAACACGCCGTACAAGCCCTACGACCCCAAGCGCGGCCAGGGCGGCCAGTCCATCCCGATCATCGACCCCGACGGCCAAGCGTGGCCCATTGAGGATCGCAGCGACCTGATCCACCTGCTGGGCGTGGACTCCTACAAGACCTGGCGTTTGTGCTTGCCTGGCCCCCTGCGCGCCACCCTGCTGGCCACTGAGCCGGGCCTATGAGTTGAGCGCGGCGGCGATCGCCCAAGCCAGCGCGTCAACCCCAGGTTGATGCCCTCTGAGGCAATCTCGCAGTGTGCGCTGACGCGCCACGATCGCCTCTCTGAAGATCAGATCGCGGTCGATCATCGACTTGCGCTCAATCGCGCGCTTCAGATGATCAGGGAGCAGCGTCGCGTCACACTGCCTCAAGTGTGCCAGCAGCCCCTCAATGTTTTGGTAGAGGAGAAACGCGGCCACGCGATCCGGAGCATCACTGCGTGAGCGCAGCTCAGCCGTAAGCAGCGCATCCGTCGCGTCTGAGGGGAGCGCAGCTCTGCTGCCCTTATTCTTGTTGAGATGCTGGCGCAGCTTGTCTCGGTCAACGAGCACGAGCAGCTGCCCGCGCGGACAGGCTCCGCTCCGCCATGCCAAGATCCATGAGGAGCTGATCAACCCCCTTGCGAGGGTTAGCGCGGACCTCCCCTTCGAGACGTTGATGAAGCCGCCAAGGCGCCTCAACCTGCGCACTGGTCGCGCTCATCGTGTCAAAAGCCAAGCTCAAGACGAGCTTGTGCAGCGGATAATCCGAACCTCTCGAGCGATCACGAGGGGCAGGCGCGTGCTGATCTTCGTAGAGCACCATGACGCTCATGTCCCCGCCTCCGGCACCTCGTCAGCCTCACCTACAGGGAGCAGCGCGTTAGAGAGGTAGCCGCTCGCGCGCAGCTCGCCAAGATCACGAAAACGCTCCAGCCACTGAGGCAGCGCTTCAGCGTCAAGCCTTGATAACACCGCGCGCCCCTCCTCCAAGGAGCAGACGCGCAGCGAATCAGCAGGCTCATGCAAGAGCGAGAGCACAGCATTCGAGTGCGTGCTCACCAAGACTGGGTAATCCAGCCGCTGTAATAGGCCGACGACGCAACCTAAAAGATAGGGGTGCAGGTGCAGCTCGGGCTCATCGATCGCCAGCAGCGAGGGCTTAGGGTCGAGCTGCACCATCGCCACGAAGCACAGCCACGCGAGCTGTCCATCAGACAGGTTGGAAGCAAAGAGAGGCTCTTGAAAGCAGCGATGTTGGAGGGCGAGGCTGATATGACCGCCCGACGGATCAGGCAGCACCACGACGCCCTCAATGTCATCGCCTAGTCCAAGCTGCACGAGCGAGAGCGTCTCAGCCCAAGCCGCAGGCTTGCTGTTCTTGAGCGACGCCCAAGCGTTCGCGAGGTTGCGCCCATGCATTGAGAGGGCTCTTGCAGGGCGCAGCATCGCGCTCGTGCGCAGCGGCGAAGCCTGTTGATGCAACGACTCGCTCACCCAGTAGGGCAAGGTGTCAAAGCCCAAATGAACTTGAATGCTAGACAACACTTTGAGCAGGCGGGCGATTGCACCCAGGGCAATCGCACTCCTCAAAATCGATGAGAGAGCGTGAGGACTCTGGGGAGGT
>CAYXWB010000270.1:0-7527 GCA_964468515.1 uncultured Bradymonadales bacterium
CGGACGCGGCCGCCGACACGTCGGCGGCCGCGTCCGCGCCGAGCGCGGCGGCGGCCAGGACGCCGACGACCTCAAAGTAAGCGTAGTCGAGGCGGATCTGTGCGCCGATGGCGTCGCCCTTGGGGAAGGCGCGCCTGGCGAGCTCTGGGCCGATGACGGCGACGCGCAGGCCGCGTTCTTGGTCGAGCGCGGTGAGGCCGCGCCCCTGACGCACGCGCAGCGCGTGGACGGCCAGCAGCTCGGGGTTGACGCCCATGACGTGGACCTCGTGCGGCGGCACGGGCAGGTCGGTGACGCCGAGGTCGTGCTTGGCGCGCCAGCCGATGCGGCGCGCCTCGGGCAGCGCGCGGCGCAGCGCCTCGACGTCGGCGCGGCTCAGGCCCACGGAGTCATTGATGGCTTGCGCGAGCTCCGTGTCGGGGACCTCGCGAGCACGCACATGGACGCTTGTGGCGCCCATGGCCTCCAGGCGCGCGAGGATGTCGCGCTGCGCGCCCTCACCGATGGACATCATGGCCACCACCGCGCCCACGCCGAAGACGACGCCGAGCAGCGTGAGCAGCGTGCGGGTGGGGTTGTTGCGCAGCTGAATGAGGCTGCCGCGCAGGGCGCTCCAGAGGTTCATGGCAGCCGCACCTTCACTTCTTGGCCTGCGCCAAGCTCCTTCGGGGGTGTGACAAACTGCGCCCGCACGATGTACAGCTTCTCGCGCGCGCCGGGCATGTTGTCGTCGCCCTTGATGAAGCCCAATTCTTGGGGGAACTCATCGACCTGGGAGACCTCCACCTCGTAGCTGTTGCTGGAGGCGGGCGACTGCACGATGAAGCGGCGCTGCGCGCTCAAGAGCGCGTAGCGGTGCTCGGGGATGTACAGCTCAAGCTCCAGGGAGGCGTCGCGGGCGATGGTCATAAACTCGTGGCCGCTGCCCATGCCGTCGCCCTTTTGGACCTTGCGCCGCTGCCTGCGCATGAAGCCGTGGCGCACGACGCCATCGTGGGGCGCGCGCACGCTGAAGCTGTTGAGCAGCGACTCATAGCGGGTCATGTCGCTGTTGCTGGCCACGACGCGTCGCTCCAGATAAGCGCGCTCCGCGCCGACGGCGCGCTCATAAGCGCTGACCTGCTTGCGCTGCGCGCCAGCCTCGAAGTCGGCCAGCCGATGCTCAATGCGCAGGCGGTCCAGCTCGCGCGCGGACACCACGCCCTCGCGGCGCGTGTCAATGAGGGCGCGCGATGCGGCGATGTCATTGCGCTGCACGCCCGCGCGAAGCGCGGTGAGCGCATCGCCCACGCTGAGCTGCGCGCGCGTCTGCTCGGCCTGCGCTTGGTTCATGCGATCCTGCACGTAGCCCTTGGCCTGCTTGCCGGGAAAGTCGAACTTAGCGACGATCTCCCCCTCCTTGACCAGCTCGCCGTCGGGCTTCAGCTCGATCAGCTCGATCCAGCCACTATTAAAGGTCCAATCACCGATGCGAAAGCTGGACTGAGGCGCGCGCAGCTTGGTGGCGCTGCGCGGCACGATGAGGCCGTCAAAGCGCCCGATCGCGCTCAGGCGCGAGCGGGCGTCCGGCGCGCCCGTGGTGCTTGGTGAGGTGGTGGGGGCCTGGGCGCCGGGCGCGTCAGCGCACGCGGCCAGTGAGAGGATGATTATCAATGGTGCCAGGCGTCTCATCGCGTCCCTCGCCCATCATCGAGCACGCGGCCATCGGCGATGATGATGCGTCGCCCGGCCAGCTCCCCGATCAGCTCGTCGTGGGTGACCATGATGAGGGTGAGGGCCTCCTCCTCGCGCAGCGCCTCAAACAGCTCCAGGATGCGCCCGCGCGCGCCGGAGTCGAGGTTGCCCGTGGGCTCATCCGCCAGCAGCACCCTCGGCCTGTTCGCCAGCGAGCGCGCGATGGCCACCCGCTGACGCTCGCCGCCGGACAGCTGCCCCGGCCTGTGGTCGAGCCTGTGGCCCAAGCCCACGCGCTCCAGCAGCTCGACGGCGCGGGCGCGGCGCGCCTTGGGCTCGACGCCTTGGTAGGTCATGGGCAGCTCGACGTTCTCACACACGTCGCGATCCTTGAGCAGATGAAAGGACTGGAACACGAACCCGATGGTGCGCCCGCGCACGCGCGACAGGGTGTCATCATCAAGCGCGCTGACGTCTTGTCCGTCGAGCAGGTAGCGCCCGCTCGTGGGGCGATCCAGGCAGCCCAAGATGTTCATCAGCGTGGACTTGCCCGAGCCTGAGCGTCCCATGATGGCGACATATTCGCCATGATCAACGCGCAGATCGATGCCGCGCAGCACGGGCACTTGCACATCCCCGTTGAGGTAGGTGCGGGTGATGGCGCTCAGGTCCACGACAGCGCTTGGGGAGGTTGTCTCAGGCTGTGTCATGGCGTCAGTTGACCTTCACGCCCGCGCGCTGGTGCAGATCGCCGATCTGCTGCGCGACGCGGGTGCGGGCGATGAGCACATCGGTGATGGCGCGCTCGTAGGCGTTGCGCGCGGTGTCGAGGTCGCGCTGAAAGAGCACCACGTTGGGCAGCGTGGACAGGCCGCTCTGGTATTTTTCTTGCTCGGTCTGCAGCTTCAGCTCGGCCAAGCGCACGCCGCGCTGTGACAGCTCCAACAGCTGCTGACGGCGCGTGAGCTGGATGGCCAGCTCGCGCAGGCCAAAGCGCACGCGGTCGCGGGCGTCATCGCGCGTGAGCTGCTGTTGTTGCAGGCCGATCTCAGCGCGCTCCACGCGCGCGTGGTCCGGATCGCGCACCAGCGGCACCTCGAACACCAGCCCCACGCGCCAGTCGGGCTGGTCTGCGCTGATGGCCTGCTGCCACGCTTGGCTGCGTATCGGGTCCACGCCGTTGAGGCGCAGCGCGGCGCTGGCGTCGAGCGCGGGCTTGATCTGGTTGCGATCAAAGCTGACCTGCTCGCGCGCCTGCGCGATGAGCACTTCTTGCGCCTTGAGGCTGGGGTTGAGCTGCAACGCCGTCTCATACATCGCCTCCAGCTCGGGCGTGGCGAGGGTGGGGGCGTCGAGGGCGTCTGCGGCGAGCATGGGGGTGGGGCTGTGGTCGCGAAGCAGGCGCGCGAGGCGCACCTGGGTCAGCTCCACGACCTCTTGCGCGCGCACCAGCTGCTGCTCAAAGAACACGAGGTTCTCCTCGACGATGTGGATCTCGCCAGGGGCCAGCAGCCCGCGTCGGATGTTCTCGCTGGTGTCATCGAACTGCTGGCGCGCGCGATCGCGCGAGCGGACGCGGATGTTGAGGTTGGCCTGTGAGAACGCCAGCTCCCAGTAGGCGATGTCCAGCTCGGCCAGAAACTCATTGAGCACGCTCAAGAATATGGCGCGCTGAAGCGCCACGTCGAGGTCACGCTGCGCCAACAGGTTGCCCTCACCCCAGCCATCGCGCAGCAGCGGCTGCACCACCCCCAGCTGAAGCGCGGTGGCAGGCACCGGCACGAAGCTCGCCCCTGAGAAGAAGTCGGTGGCGCCCGCCGACGCGAACAGTCGCGTGCCCACAGGCAGCACCCAGTTGAGGGTGGCGCTGTAGGTGAGGCTGCGGTTGCGCTCATCGACGATGAGCGCCACATCATCACGCCAGCCGGCCTCAAGCTGGATCACCGGCACAAAGGGCCTGCGCGCCTGACGCGCGCTGACCGCGCCCAAGCGCGCGTCGAGGCGCGCGATCAAGAGCGGCAGGTTCGCGCCGATCGCCTTAGCCCGCGCCTGCGCGAGCGTCACAGGCACGCCGCGCGCGGCCTCGGAGGCCGCTTCGGGATCGCTGTCTTGCGCGAGCGCGCTGGCGCTCGTGAGCGTCATGCTGAGCGAGCTCAGCAGGGCGATGAGGATGAGGTGGTGAAGCGGTGGCATCGTGGCTCAGGGCGTGCGCGGGGCGGCAAGTGGCGCATCCTCTATAATGCGTCAGCGCGGCGTTGACCATCCTCGGCTGCGTCGGGTGCGATGTGTTCTTGGCGCGTTGCGTCGATGCGTCGCGCGCACAACCTCACGGATCACCGCTCAGGGGGCGGGTCGTACGGCAGGGTGGCCTCTCAACGCCTCGATCTGCTGGGCTGTCAGCGACAGGTTGATGACGCCGGGGAGCATGGTGGGGAACATGAGGTTATCGCGGTCGGGGCAGCGCGTGAGGTTCAGGCTGGGATTGTCGCAGTCGGGTGTGTCGGACAGTGGATCGGTCAGGCCGACGCGCTGATCCAGGCGCGCGGCCTCAGGGCTTGTGCTGCCGCGCAAAAGCTCGGTGGTGTGACGCAGCCCGAGCCAGTGGCCCAGCTCGTGGGCGAGGGTTTGACCTAGCGTGGACGCGTCACTGAGGGCAGACATCGACATCACCAGCCCCTGGTGCGGCACCCCTTGCAACCCCACCCCTCCCGGCAGGTTCGCCGCATACCCCGCCAACCCCCCTAAATCCCCGGTGAGATCCTCCACGAGCGCGACGTGGATCACGCCGCGCTGATCGGCGTCAAGGCCCCACAGCCTGCCGAGCGAGGTGACCTCGCGCAGGTCGTCGGCGTCGCGCAGCACGGCGAAGCGCCTGCGCGTCTGGGCGTCGGTGTGCTGCCAGCGCACGCGGCCCAGCGTGATGCCCGCTGTGGCGAGCAGGGCGCTGGTGCGGCGCAGGGCTTGTCGCAGCGTGGGGTCGTGCCACAGCGCGGATTCGCCGTCGGTGAGGTCGATGAGGTTGAGGTGGATCACGCGCGGGCCAGGATCGACGCTGGCGCGCGCGACGCTCACACAGGGCGCCTCCTCACCGCGCGCGATGAGGGTGTAGTCGCCCGGCGTCAGGCGCGCGCGCATGGCGGGTGAGTGGGGGATCATGAGGGTCCAGTCAAACGCCATCGGTCCGAGGGGTTGTTCGGGCGGTGTGACAGGGGCGTCAAGCTCCAAGGCGCGGGTGTTGTGGTGGCGAAACGTGTCCGTGAGCGACAGCGGCGCGCCGGGGCCGCGCAAGCTGAGCGCCTGGACGGTGGCCTCGCGGGTGAGCAGTGAGACGAGGGCGGCGCGGTCATCAAGCGTGAGGTCAAGCTCCCAGCGGGGGCCTTCATGGTCGGGCGCGATGGGGCGCGCGTCGCAGCGCAGGTCGATGGCGCTGGCGAGCTCATCCCACGCCACGGGCGCGATCTCCCCCGCCAGCGGCGGCGCGCAGACCGAGGCGCCTTGTGTGTTGACGCAAGCGGTGCCGCTGTCACAGCCCTCGTCGTGGTCACAGCGGCGCATACACCAGCCGCCAGGGGCCAGCTCATCGCGCACGCACGCGTCGGCGCTGGCGCAGCCTGCGTCTGCATCGCATCGAGTCGCGCAGTGGCTCAGCAGGCCAGTGATCAGGCACAATCCCCCCTCACCACACGCCGCGTCATCCTCGCAGGACGCGCCCGTCAGCGTGGGCGGTGCGGTGGCGGGCGGCGCGTCAGCGCAGCTCGCGAGCGCGGCTGCGGCGAGTGTCCAGAACCAGCGCGCGCGCATGAGCGATCCTCCACCAACCTAGCTAGCTTGAGCGATGCCACGCGACCGTGGCGATGACGCGCCGATGATAGCGCCCGCGTGGGAGCGATGTCACGCGTGGGTGGGGGCGTGGCCCCGGCGCACATCTTGGCGTCAGTCAGGCTGAGGCGCTGGCTTGGGGGAGGTCTTATTCAAGCGATGCGCGCGGGTGATTAGGGGGTGGGTTCAAAGCTCAACCTCCCGCGCGGTGCGTCGCGGGTGCAGGTTTTATGCGGGGATCGTCCAAATTACGCTGGTCTTTGCAGGTGGGGACGGGGCCGCCCACGGCGTCGAATCATTCAGGCTCGGCGGCGGTGACGATGGCTTGAAACTCAAGGTCGTGGTCGCCCGCGAGGTTGATGGTGTGGTGGAAGGTGTCGCCCTCCCATCGCAGCGGTGCGGTCGTCTCGTGCGTCTCGACGACCTCGCTCGCGCGCGTGAGGGTGATGGTGGCGCTAAGCTCAACCCCCGCGTCGGCCTCAAGCGCCCGCGTCGTGAACGACCAGCTCACATCCACCTCGCCGTAGGGCGCGCTCGTCTGCCGCGTCTCGACGCCAAAGGGGCGATCCGTCCGCGTGATGATCTTGGGGCGCGAGATCACCTCGCGGGTGTCGCTTCTTGGGCTTAGCCCGCTCAAGCGCGGTGCGGCGAGGACGCGTCAGCGACAGCTCGCGAGCCGTGCTGAGGGCGAGGGGCTGGGCGTTGTGACGGAGAATGTGGCCACAAGATGGTGACGTGGCGACATTTTCCGTCGAGCCGAGCAGCTGCCTCGTCAGCACCTTGTCGCCGCCATCTGGAGCGTGAGGTGGCGCTTCGATTGGCGCCGGTCAGCAGGGAGGGTCGCTCGTGGCTTCCCCCACTTGTGAGCGATGCGGCGCTTGAGATGAGCGGCATCGCTCACACACAACCTCCATCGCGGCGCGTCGCTGAGGCTGATGCCAAGCGGGGATGCGCGTGGCGAGCGGTGGGGTTGCAGGTGGGATGAGGGCGCAGCTTAGCCTTCGGTGATGGTGTAGTTGCCGAGGGTGGTGTGGACATCGATCGTCTGCTGCTTGTTGAGCTTGAAGACGAGGTTAGACTCGATCTCAAACGTGATCATCGTCGGCGCGGCTGGCCTGCCCTTGCCCTTGATGGGTGGGGTGCGCGGGCCTTTTAAGGTGAGCGCGCATTGCTGCGTCGCCTGTCCGCTGGCCCACAGACCAGCGGTGATCTTGCGCTCTTGGTTGAGCACCGCCGGACATCGAAAGGCGTAGTCGCTGGCCTTGATGTCAAACCCCTCCAGATCATCACGCAAGAACTCCGCCAGCTTCAATAAGCTCCCGTCATCGGCCTTGGGCAGCCCCAAGATGGCGCGTGTCACCTCCAGCCTGGTGAGCTCCAGGTTGATGTGGTGTTGCAGGGCTTCCATAGTGACCTCGCGGCTACGGCTGAGGCGCCCCTTCGAGGGCTCCTCCTTCGGGTCGGCCCCCTCCACAGGGTAGTGGGGCCACGCCTCATCGATCTCCAGCAGCTCGCCGTGCATGGCGAGCGCGAGGTCCGCCTCTTGGACGGGATGGCCGCTGGTGGCGGGGCCAAGCGTGAGGTGGGCGACCACCGTGCGCGGATCGGTCTGAGGGCCGCGCAACGCGACCCGCGTGGTGGTGCCGGTGTGCGGGCTGAGCTGCCAAGAAACACGATCGCCAGGGGTGAACATGGTCGCCTCGGCGTCGTGGTGCTTGAACACGAGGTGCGTGTTGGCGGGGCGCGTGCCAGCGGCGCGGTAGTCGGTGAGCCAGCGCGTGGCGGCCTGTTCTTGCGGCGAGTCGGGCGCTTTGGGGGCAGCTGGCGCCGCTGATTTGGTGGCGGTGATGTGGTTGAGCCAGCCTCCCACGAGCATCGGCGTGAGGCCAAGACAGCAGTATCCGCCACCGCAGACAGCGCCGAAGCCTAGGATGACGCCGATGACGATGAGCGCTTGCTTGTTGTTGTTCTTAACAGGCGGTCCGGCGCTGTGCATGAGGTGTCTCCCTGGAGGTGATGCGATCACGGCCAGGG
>CAYXWB010000271.1:0-7408 GCA_964468515.1 uncultured Bradymonadales bacterium
CAAGGCGCGGCGCAGCGCTGGTCGCCGTCCGTGGCGTTCAGCATGGACATCGCGCGCGAGGTGTCTGGGCGCATCAGCATCATCGACTGCGACATCATCAACAGCAGCGCGCTGTATGCGAGCGACGTGGCGGCGTTTGTGAGTCAGCTGAGCGCGCTGGCGTCGCAGCGATGGCCTGCGCGTTGATTGCGCGCCACGCGCGTTAGCGCGCGGCGATGATGGGTTCAATGATCGCGACGCAAGGGTCGTCAGCGCTGCGCCTGACGCGCTGCGTGTAGATCGTGTGCTGCCCATCACAGCTCAGCTCGCTGAGGGCGCGCACGATGATCGCGTCATCGCCCTCGCGCTCAAGCGCATAACTATAAGCGGTGGAGCCGCCAGGATCGAAGCCCATGGCGACCCAAGCGGGATGCTCCCAGTCAGCGGCGTTATAAACACAGCGCGCCTCCTCGCCGTAGCAGCAAGTCTCCCGCGGGGGGGTCAGCGCGACGGGCTCAGGCAGAGCACACAGGCGGCTGACATGAGCGCTGACCTGATGGGTGAGCTGGCGCAAGTTTGTCTCGACCTTGACGGACTTGCCCTGCGTGTAGGAGCGCTCAAACGCGGGCAGCGCGAGGCCAAAGAGCAAGCCCACAGCGCACCCTGTGGTGACGAGGAGGATGGCTCCGATGGCCAGCCTCGACAGCGGGCGCCGGGAGGACGGGGGCGGATGGGAGTGTAGGGTCTCACCCTCGTGCTGTGACATAGCGCACCTCATGGTAGCTCTGGAGGCTCAACCAAGACGTGGCGCGAGCTTAACACAAGGCGAGGAGAGAGGTTACCCCAACACGCACCGCAGCCTCGGCGCGCTTTGACACGAGGCGCGCATCTGCGCTCGCCACATGCGAGGTCGCTCGTTATGCTGCGTGGCCGCGTGACGCGCGCCCCCACCGCCGCAGGACGAGCGCTATGGAGCTGGAGAGCCTAGACTTCTGGATCAAGATCGGGACCACTGCTCTGTGCGGCGCGATGGTCGGCGTGGAGCGACAGCTGCGTGGCAAGCCTGCGGGCATGCGCACCTGCATCTTGATCTGCATGGGCGCGATGGTCTTCACCTCCCTCGGCAGCATCAGCACCTCAGCGCTCGCCCAAGGCGACCCAACGCGCGTGCTCGGCCAAGTGGTCACAGGTGTGGGCTTTCTAGGCGCGGGGGTGATCCTCAACCGCCAAGGGCAGGTGGTGGGGATGACCTCTGCGGCGAGCATCTGGGTGCTGGCGGGGATCGGCTCTGTGGTGGGGTTTGGGTATCACAAGGAGGGCTTCGCGCTGGCGATCGTCACCGTGTGCATCTTGGCGCTGCTCAACACGGTGGAGGAGCGGCTGCCGATGCTACGACGCGGCGCGCATCGCCCCACACCCACAGATGACAGCAGCGCGCCGCCTGAGCTATGAGCGACGCGCGCAGGTCACGCGCGGCGCGCGACTTGGGCTGGCTTGGTCGCTAACTTCTCGATGAGGATCGCCTGATGAGCGCCACTTACACGATGCCCGTGCTGCTGACGAGCGCAGCCAGCATCGGCCTGTTCCACACGCTGATCGGCGTCGATCACTCGCTGCCGTTCGTGGTGCTCGGGCGCGCGCGCGGCTGGTCGCTGCGTCGCGTGCTCGCCATCACCGCGCTCTGCGGCTTGGGCCATGTGCTCTCCTCGGTGCTGCTTGGCACCTTGGGCATCGGTCTGGGCGTGGCGCTGAGCCAGCTTGAGGGGATCGAGGGCAGCCGAGGTGAGCTGGCGTCGTGGCTGCTGATCGGCTTCGGGCTGGCCTATGCGCTGTGGGGCTGGCGCAAGCGACACACGCACGCCCACATCGACACGACGCGCGCGGGCACCACGACCGCGTGGAGCCTGTTCATCATCTTCGTGCTGGGGCCCTGCGAGCCGCTCATCCCGATGCTCATGGTCCCCGCCCTGACGCATGGCTGGGCCGAGGTCGCGCTGGTGGCGAGCGTCTTCGGCGCCACCACGCTCATCACCATGTTGGCTGTGGTGAGCGCAGGTTATCAGGGGCTGGGCCTGATCAATCAGGAGCAGCTCACGCGCCACGCGCACCTGCTGGCGGGGCTGTCGATCGCGGGCGCAGGTGGCGCGATCCAGCTCTTTGGTATCTGAGCTGACGCGCGCGCGACGCGCGACCTCACCATACAGACACACGAGGCGCACGCATGACCTCCTCACGACGCGCTCCCCTGCTGCTGCTGCTGACGCTGTGGGGATGCGCCAGCGGCGCGAGCGCGCCGCCGGACGCCGCCCGCCACGACGCGCCGCTGGCAGACGCGGACTTGGGCAGCGCGCGCGCCGCCCAAGCCACGCGCTTTGGCGATGGTGAGACGCGCGAGCAGCCAGCGGATGGCTTCGCGAGCGCCTCCTTAGAGGACATCGCGCTGCTCACCACGCGCGCGCCGCAGGTCTGCGTGGAGCTGATCTTGCAGACTGAGGCGCTAGAAGATCGGCCGCTGAGCGAGCTGACGCCCAAGTGTGAGGTGGACGGGCGCGAGGTGGCGTTCACGGTCACGAGCGAGCGCGCGGTGAGCGTGACCTATCAGATCTCGCAGCGCCCGCTGATGAGCCCATGGGAGACATTTGACGTGGGGATGCCTGTGACCACGCGGCGCGCGCTGTTGTGCTGTGATGGCGAGGCGACGCATGAGGTGCAGCTGAGCTTGCACAACGCGCTGCTAAGCGAGCGCACGCAGCGACCCTGGCGCGCGTCGTGGCGCTGGGCGCTGCGCGGCGACTGAGCGCGGCTTCACTGGATTCAGGTGAGGCGGTGGACCTTGAAGGCGAACTCTGGGGAGGGATAGTTGAGCTTAAAGAGCTGATCGTAGACGAACCCGCCGAGGTTATAATTACCGGGCGCGATCTGGTTCACGTCGACCTGGCTCATCTTGCGCAGGGCCTCGCGGGTGGCGGCCTCAATGGCGGCCTCATCAAAGCGCTGGAGGGCCTGCTCAGCGGCCTCGCGCAGGGTGCGATCGTAGAGGTCTTGGAAGATAGCGCGCATGAGGTCCGTGTCACCCATGGAGCGGCGATACAGCTCAGGCAGCACGAGGGTGGCGTTGCAGCCGAGGCCCTTGTTGGTCCAGTCAAAGAAGGTGTCGAGGTAGGCCTCAAGGCCGGTGTCACCGACCGCGCGCAGCACGAAGTAGCAGGTCTGCATGTGGTTGATGACGTAGCTCGCGAGCGTGTCCGCGTTGAGGTGCGCGCGCACAAGCTCGGAGAGTGGCTGCGGCGCGTGGGCGGCCACGCCGCGCCAGCGACGCGGCGGCAGATAGCGCATCAGGCTCTCCGCGGCGGCGGGCTGAGCGACGAGGCCCGCGAGCTGCTGCCAGCGGGCGACCTGATCGCTCTGGCGCACGAACAGGTGCGCGCGGATTTGCAGGTGATGCTCCATCCACACGAGCGAGGAGGTGAGCTCATCGGGGCCAACCTTCTTGGCGCGCGTCAGCTCCTTGAACTGCTGCATCAGTTCTTGGCTGATGGGGCGTCGGCGGCGGATGCCGAAGCGCTGGATCATGTCCTCGTAGAAGATGTTGCGATCATTGCGGATGCGGGTCTTGCGATCGGTCTGGAACAGCTGGAGCAGGATGCGCGCTTGGCTGAACAGCCCCTCGCTGAACTTCTGCTCCACGATCTTGAGCAGGCGCTGGGCGCGCTCCTCGAAGTGCTGATTGCCGATGAAGTAGCCAATCAAAAGATCGCGCGCGAGCAGCGTCTCCTCTAGGCCGAGCTGAAGCTCGGGGGGCAAGCGATCGTTCTCAATGAGCATGCCCAGGTAGACACGCCCGGCCTGCAAGACCTCCTTGCGGTCGACGCGCAGCAGGGCGTCGGGGCCGGTCTCCTCTTCGAGGCTGGCGGTGCTAGACTCGATGAGGGAGTCATCTTCGAGCAGCTCGGCCTCGCCCTCCTCTAGCTCGACGGTGGTGGGGTGCTCCTCGTCGCGGGCAGCCTCCGCGTCTGGGGGGGTGGGCGCGTCGTCGCGCGCGGCGTCGCGCGCGGCGTCAAAATCGGACGCTTGGGGCGCCTCATCCTGCGTGACCGCCTCATCCGCGACCTCAACCTGCTGAGCCACCTCGGGCAGGGCGTCAGCGGGGCGTGCAGGCGGGGCGCTGCGGGGCGGCGCGGGTGGCGGCGGCGGTGAGGTGGGCGCTTGGGGGCGAGGGGCGTCGAGCAGAGGGCGACGCAGCGCCTCGCTCCAGATGCCCTTCATGGAGACGCGCAAGAGCTGCGTGATCACGACCAACACGGGATCATGCTCAGGGCACAGCTCCAGCTCGTGGCGCACGCCCGGCTCGATCTGCTTGAGCAAGAAGTCCAGGTAGCTGCCCTCAAACTCGGGCAGCGGCTGGACCTCTTCTTGCTTAAAGAACTTGAGGAACCGCTTGAGCATCCGCACTCACCAACGCGCGCCGGGCGCGTGCGCCGCAGGCTTCGAGGGTTCTTGGAGCCTTGTAACTCGTCGTGACAGTCACACATTTACCAAGGCATCGCAAGATTTTTTGCGCCACCGCGCGCTTCTCATGACGTGGGCTCAGGGCGCCTCGCGCATGACGTGGCCGGGACCTGTGATCTGTCGCACGTATACATCAAAGCTAAAGCGCGGTGAGTGCTCAGGGACGTGGCAGCTCAAGCACGCCTGCTCGGTAGGATAGCGGCTGATGTGCTGCGGCGCGCCTGCCCCATCAAGCGGCGCCATCGCGTGCTGCGAGCCCGCGCCGTGGCAGCTCTCGCAGCCTACATGGCGCAGGTCCTTGTGATGCGGGGAGCCGTTGAGGCTGGCCTCATACTGCACCTTGCCTACGACGCTGCCGCCAGGCTGCTCATAGCCCACCACGTGACAGCCCACGCACTTCGGATCGTAGTCTTTATCGCGCGACACGAGCGTGTCAAAGGCGTGAGCGTGGTTGGTCTTATCCCAGAACTTGCCCGCGTCCACGTGACAGTTCACACAATAAGAGCTGCCCACGAAGAACGCCTGACCTTCTGCCACGGGGGGGATGGGCAGATCAGGGGCGTCGGCCTTAGACGCCTTGTTAAAGGCATCACGCGCGTCGCGGATGGAGGCGTTGACAGGATAGCCCGGCTCCATGGGCACGCTGCGCCACAAGAAAGCGGCGCGATCGTCTGGCACGTCGACCTTGGCCTCTTTGAGGCGCTCGCGCTCGCGCTTGAGCCCGTCTAAGCGCTCGCGCAGCTTCAACAGCAGCGGCCCCTCCTCGCCGGGGGCGGCGGGTGGCAGCTTGTTGATGCTCTGCTCGACGTGCTCGATCTGGGAGGTCACGGTGGCGAGTTCTTGAGGGCTGAACGGGCGCGCGTTCACAAAGGGGGTGGGGCCATTGGCGTAGAGCTTGAGGATGCCCAAGTAGCGGCCCTGATCGTGGGGCTCTAAGGTGTAGCCTTGGCCGATGGCGTCGACCTGCTCGGTCTCGCGCGGCTTCTTGCCGACGACCACAAAGTCGACCTCTTTGACGGCCTCCGTGACGCGCTTGGCCTCACCGATCTCGCCATGAAACAGGAGCACCACGGCCTGAGCGCCTTGAGCGCGCATGGCGCGGGCGGCCTGGCGCACGGGCCCCTCAGCGTCGCGCGCGACCACGCCCTCGATGCCCTCATACAGCTTGGGATCGCCCGCGCCCACGATGCCGACCTTGAGGTTGGCGAGCGTCAGCAGCTCAGCGCCAGGCAGCGCCTGATCGCCCAGGGTGAGGTTTGCGCCCAGCGGCTTGAGCTGCCCCAGCGCCATCATCTCCTGATAGAAGGCCAAGCCCAGCCCGAAGTCCAGCTCACCAGGCACGGTGAGCTTGGTGCCAAGCGCGCGATGCGCCTGCATCAGCAGCGCGGCCTTGCGGCGCAGCTGTGACTCAAAGTTCTTGTTGATCGGCCGCTCCTCGAACAGCAGATCGCCTGTGTCGAGCACCGCCGTGGCGGGATAGAGCTTGGAGGCCTCATTCACATAGCCCACGATGCGATCGATGCCGCCGAGCATAATATCGAGCGTGCAGCCGCAAGGCTCTGTGTAGCCCTTGAGGCCCGCCATGATGAACAGGGCGGGCGCGGTGGGGCCGACATCGCGTGGGGCGAGCGAGCCATCCTCGGGCACGATGCCCGTGTCGGGCTTGGCGGGGGTGGTCGTGGGGGTCGTGGTAGCAGCGGCCGTGGTGCGCGCGGGCTCACGCTCGGGCTTGCGCTCACACGCCTGAGTGATGAGCGCGCCGCACATGATGGCGAGCGCGAGGGCGGCGCCGGGGCGCGCGAGGCGATGGGGTGTCATGGGCTCTCAAGCAGGCGATGCAAGTTGGCGCGCTCCCAAGCCAGCGCCTCCTCATAACAAGGAAAGCGCCGCTCCAGCGCCTTGAAGGCCTCAGTGTGCACCTTGCGGCGACCGTTGACCACCTCAGGCGGGCAGAGCGCGTGGATCAGCTCATGATAGATCACAAACTCGACGAACGCTGCGGGCACCCAGGCCTGATCGAGCGCTGGGTGGATGCGCACAAGCTTACGGCCAAAGTCATAAGAGCCGAGCAAGATGCTGCGCTGTCCTCGCCCGCGCCGCCCCCAGGTGATCTGCACCTGATCGAGCGCGCGCGGGGAGCCGAGCAGACGAGCGGCCCGACGCATCAGGCAGCTCAGGTCATGACAACGCCCCGCCACGCGCAGTTGTTCCGGGGGCGCGGGCGTGCGCGGCGCTTGAGGTGGGGTGGCCATCACGAACGCGCGCAGGGCCTCGCGCGCGCTAGGCTCACCGCGCACAAACCCAGCGAGCGCGTCGGCGACGCGGGGCTCACAGCCCAAGAACCGCTCATGCACGCGCAGCTCGCGCCCGCCCGCGCGGCGCGCGCTGCTGACCATCCTGCGACGGTTCGCGGTCACCACGAGGCGCACTGGGCCTAAGCGTGACTCCAGCGCCTGATGCAGCGCGCGGGCTTGCGCCTCGCGCTGCGCTTGGCGCGCGGCGCTGCTCTGCGGCAGGCGCGACAGCGCCACTCGCTCGGGTGCTCGTGATGATGAGGTTCTTGGCGCGCGCTCCTCAAGGTGAGGGCGCGCCCACTCCCACAGGGTGGGCTGGTGTGTCGCGTGCATCCATGCACTCCGCTGCGATGATGCGTGCGCATCACCTGGACCGTCCTTGGTCTGACTCACCTGTTAGCGTGTGAGCCCGGCTTCCCCCGGCTGCGTACGGCTCGCGATGGCGCCTCCTGGCATACATCGCGCGCGTTGTGTGATCGTCCTGACCACACGCAGCCTCCTGATCGCCACCTTAGCCGCCTCACGAGCGCCCGACAAGCCTGTTTTCTTGACGCTCCCCTGCCCTCGTGCGCTGCCTGCGCGTCTTGGCTGGTGGCCCGGCACGCGGTGCCCAAGAAACGACGCGG
>CAYXWB010000272.1:0-7393 GCA_964468515.1 uncultured Bradymonadales bacterium
TGGAGCACACGCACCTCAAGCTCATCATCAACCGCGCCTGCTACGCCGCGCGCAGTGAGACGATCTTGGAGCTTATCCACCGCTTGCACGCCACCCAACCTGAGCCACCGCCGCCCGTGATCATCCCGTTCGATGATGACGAGGATGACGCCTACTGAGCCACCTCGCCCATGATGAGGAGCGCGCGCCCTTGAGCCGATTCCCCGCGCTGCCCGATCAAGACAGCTACGAGGCGTACTTCCTCGATGAGGCGCGCTGTCGCCCCGACGTGGAGGCGCTGTGTGAGGCGCGCAGGCTTCGCGCTGGCGCGCTGGAGCGCATGCCAGGCGGCTCAAACATGGTCTACGCGCTTGACGACGCGCGGGTGCTCAAGGTGTGCGCGCCGCTGCACGCCGAGGAGGCGATGGCCGAGGTGGCCGCCCTTGAGGTCGTGTCGCAGGCCGCGCTCGGCCTGCCCACGCCCGAGCTGCTCGCGCATGGCGAGGAGCAGGGGGGCTGGCGCTGGCTCGTGATGACGCGCCTGCCGGGGGTGGTCGCGCGCAGCGTCTGGCACACGCTCGATCATGCGGAGCGCCTCCACATCATCACGCAGCTCGGGGCGTGGATCGCGGCCAGCCACGCGAGCGCGCCGCTACAAGCGCTGCCGCTGTCGCCGCTGCGCGGCGACTGGCCCACGCGTCAGCGCTGGCTGCGCGAGGGGCTCGTGGCACGCCAAGCGAGGTATGGCGCGAGCGCGCTATGGCTCGATCAGATCGCGCCCTATCTGAGCGACTGGGCGCCGATCGACTCGCCCACGACGATCCAGCACGCGGATCTGCACACGGGCAACCTGATGGTGCGCCAAGCGCAGGGCCGCTGGCGCTTGAGCGGTCTGCTCGACTTCGCCGACGCGCGGCGCGCGCCAGCGCTCTATGACATCGCCTCGCCGCTGGTGTCGCTGGCGCGCGGCGACGCGCAGCTTGTGCGCGCGCTGCTTGAGGCTGCGCTCGGTGAAGATGCGGCCCGCGCGCTCGACGCGCGGGTGGTGGGCCAGTGGGTGTTATTGCATGAGTTCTCGCACCTTCCTTACTACGCGCGCCTTGATTATATGCCTGAGGGCTGTGAGACGATCGAGGCGATGATGGGAGCCATCACGAGCGCGTGGCTGCGCCCAGGCGGCGCGCGCAGCCGGTGAGCGCTGGCACAAGCGAGGCCGCCTGCGGCGCACTTGCAGGGGTGACGTGATTGCGGTAGGAAGAGGACGCTTTGAGCGCGCAACTAGGCTATCTGTCGGAGAGACCCACCATGTCCAGCACCAAGCAAGACTTCAAGCAGCGCCCCAAGACGCTGACGCGGTTCCAGAGCCTGAGCGAAGGGGGGCAGGTGATCGTGGTGACCCAAGCGTACGGTCCCAATGGCGAGGACCTGATGGATCAAGGAGAGCAACGCTTCAGCGGGGAGCGTGGGATTCGGATCCGCGTGCGCCAGGGGGAGCTGGAGGAGGATGTGCTGTTGAGCCCCTTCTTTGGCGACCCGAGCAAGATGCACGGCTCGCAGTTCGCCTCAGGGCGCTCCTGTGAGCTGCTGTGCCCAAGCTCAGGCCTGCCGCTGGATCGGCTGCCGATGCTGCGCACCGACGAGGGCGGCTTCTACTACGCCATCTACCTGACGCCGCGGCTTCAAGATGGGGAGTTTGTGGCGGTCAACGACATCTGGGGCAACTCGGACTCACGCATCATCAGTGAGGGGGAGGTGTTGGAGGCGTTGGCCGAGCTTGAGATCTCGCAAGCGGAGGATGTCAGCTCCAGCTGAACGTGTGCTCACTCAGCGCTAGCGCGGCCCAGATAAACTCGCTACGCATCGCGAGAAATTCTTGCTAACATCTCATCTGGCTGAGCGTCTGCTGCCCACGTGTAAGACGGCGGGCAGCGTCGCTCTGGGCGCACGAGCGTAGGGCTCGTCTACCGAGGGGCTCACCCTCCCTCAAGAGTAAGGAAGGTTGGATGTTGAGGAACTCACTCACCTGGATCGTAGGGCTGACGCTCTGCGTGTCGTGCCTGATGGGCTGTGGCCCAGACAATGGCGACCAGGATAATCGCAGCTGCTCGCTGCGCGCCGACTGCCCTCAGGGGCAACGCTGCGAGGCCAACACATGTACCACTCAAACCAAGGCATGCACGCAAGACACGCAGTGCGCCTTCGACGAGTATTGTGCTAGCGGCAGCTGCGCCGCGTCGTCGTGCGAGAGCCATGATCAGTGCGAGGGCGCGGGCTATGTCTGCGCCGCCGATCGCTGCCGCCCCGGCTGCACCAGCACCGCCGACTGCGCGGGCGCTGGCGAGACGTGCAACGTGATGACCCTCACCTGCGAGCGCACTGGCTGCACCGCCACGGGATGCGCCCCGTTCCAGATGTGCGACGCGCAGCAGAGCCGCTGCGTCCCCACGGGCGGGTGCACCAATGATTTGAACTGTGTGGCCTACGGCGCTTACATCAACGACGATAACGACTACATCTGCGGCGCGGGCGGCCAGTGCATCATCAAGCCCCCCTGTGAGAGCGACAACGACTGTAATCGCACCGAGGGCGAGATCTGCGAGCAGCGCGAGGGCGCCCCCAACGTGTGTCGCTTGGGCTGCCGTGATGACAGCCAGTGTGGCACCAATCAGTTCTGCGACTTGGGCCCCGATCGCTGCGTGGTCGGCTGCGCCTCGGATAATGACTGCGCGGGCATCGATCCCAATGAGAGCTACGTCTGCATTGAGCTGCAGTGCGAGCGCACCTGCACCAGCGCCAACCAGTGCGGCGTCACGGGCCAGATCTGCAGCGGCCAGCCTGGCATCTGTCAGGGCTGCACCTCAGACAATCAGTGCCCTGGCGATCAAGACTGCGACAAGACCCGCGGCGCCACCCCGGCTGAGCAAGCCGATCCCGACGTCGGCCTGTGTACGCCTCGGCCGCCGTCTTGCCCTGATGATGGCTTCGGCCTCAACAGCGCCCAAGATCGCCCCTACGTCGTGCCGAGCTTGCCCTTTGTCACGGGCGAGGACGGCGTGCCCACGCCGCTGTTCTGCCAGCAGAACGCGCAGGCGGGTGATTACTTCCAGATCGACGCGCAGCCTGGCCAGCTCATTGACATCACGGTCACTTATGCCCCCATGGGCGCGAACCTTGACGTCCAGCTGCTGAACAACAACGGCGCGCAGGTGGTCGCCTCGATCCGCCCGCCCGATGTGGACATGGGCCGCGAGCAGCTGCGCTATGGGACCCAGCTGGGCGGACGCTTCTTGGTCCGCGTCAGCGGCTCCGTGATCGCGCAGAACATCCCCTACACCCTGTCGATCAACGTCTCCGATCCGCCCGCCTGCGTCGATGACGCGTTTGAGCCCAACGACACGCTTGAGGCGCCCGCGCCCCTTGAGGCGGGGACCTCTCATCCCGACCTGCAGGTCTGCGGCGCTGATCCTGACTTCTATCGCATCTCGGTGAGCGCGAACCAGATCGTGCGCGTCGCGACCACCGCGCCGCGCCAGCTCGGTGAGCTGGAGGTGCTCGTCACTACCCCCACGGGCACCCCCGTGAACCTGTCGCCCGTGGGCGATCGTGTCGATGATGTGGAGTTCTCCGTCACCCAGGCGGGTGACTACATCATCCAGGTCAGGCCCACCACAGGCATCGGGAACATCAACTACAGCTTGCAGTGGACGCAGCGCGACAATCAATGCGCTGACGTGTTGGAGCCGAACAACTCCTGCGCGGCGGCCGACACCAGCAGCCCCATCGGGCCTGGCACCTACACCGGCCTCAACCTGTGCACCGATGAGGACTGGTATCGGATCGAGCTGCTGCCTCGTCAGCGGGTCATCGCGACGGCGACCTATAACCCGAACCAGGCAGCTGGCTTCATCGACATGCGCTTGCGCGGTCCCAACAGCTGTAACTTCATCGTCGCCTACAACACGCGATTGACCGAGCCGAACTCTCCTATCTATCGCGAGCGCATTGAGCATGAGGCGCCCCAAGGCGGCACCTTCTACCTCGCCGCGACGCTGCAGCAGGGCCTCAACGTCCCGCACTCCCTTGAGATCGAGATCCAAGATGGTCCCCCCTGTCAGGAGGACCCCTACAACGCCACCTCGCTTGATGACGCCTATGCGATGAGCCGCGCGTCAGTGCTCGATAACACTGAGAACGTGCTGCTTGATCTGCGCTACTGCGACACCAACGAAGACTTCTACAGCCTCGATCTGCAAGAAGGGGATGAGGTGCGCTGGGTCGTGGTGCACAACGTGGCAGGGGGCGATCTCGACGCCGAGATCATCGATCCTGATGGCATGACCGTGCGCGCCAGCGGCACCTCGACCACTGACGACGAGGAGGTCACCTACACGGTGCCCACCGGCGCCGCGGGCACCTACACGTTGCGCGTCTTCACCAAGACGCCGCTGCGCACCAACTACCGCCTGCTCGCCTATGTCAATGGCGTCGGCCCCGTCGATCCGGTGTGCCCCGACATCTTCGAGAACAACGACGCCCGCGCTGAGGCGCGCGTGCTCGATCCAGGCACCTACAGCCTGCTCGTGTGCGGTGGCCCATCCAACGTCCGTGATGATGACTGGTACACCACCTGCGTCGCCCCTGGCGAGACGCTGAACGTGACGCTGGCCTTCGAGCACGCGCAAGGCAACATCAGCCTGGCGCTGTTCCAAGATAACCCCATGGCGAACGCGCTCGTCACCTCAGCGACAAACACCAACGCGGAGACGGTCAGCTACACCTCGCCGCGCGCGCAGTGCTTGTCCTATCAAGTCTTCGGCGCGGGCACGGCGGTGTTCTCGAACAGCTATGAGCTGACCGTCGACGTCACCCCCGCCCCCTCATGCGTGGAGGATCGCTTCGCGGGCAATCACACCGCCGCGACCGCGCAACCGATTGACGCCCCAGGCCTCTACACCAACCTCAACAAGTGTGATGGCCAAGACGATTGGTTCAGCTTTGAGGTGCGAGAGGGTCAAAAGGCCGAGGTCTACGTCAACTTCATCGAGCGCGTGTCCAACGTGTCGCAAGGCGACATTGACGTTGAGATCTATGACGCGGTAGGCGCGACCACGCCCGTGTTCAGCGGCACCGCGACCAGCGCCAACGAGTCTGTCATCTTCACCGCCCCCAACGATCCGGCCACCACCCCCGCGCAACCGCAGACGGTCTACACCTACTACGCGCGCATCCTCACCAAGACGCCCGCGCGCGTGCCTTATGACCTGCTGATGTACCGCGACCTCAATGGTGATGAGAGCGTGCAAGGGCCTGAGGATCGCCTCTGCCCCGACCCGTTGGAGAACAACGACACCAAGCCCACCGCGCGCCCCATCCCCGTGGGCAACTACACAGACCTGTCCCTCTGCGCGGCAGGTGGCGCGAGCATCGATCTGGACTACTACTCGGTGTTCGTGCCAGCAGGCGCTACCCTCAACGTGGACCTCACGTTCTCCCACGCCTTGGGCAACATCCAGCTGGACCTGGTGAGCGCGACCGCCAACACAGTCCTCGCGAATAGCCGCTCGACCGATGATGATGAGTCCCTCTCCTACACCAACATGGGCGTCGGCACGGATGTGATCATTCACGTCTACAACAACGGCTTCTTCGCACGTAACTACTACTCGATGAACGTGGAGCTGGCGTTCGCCGGTGTCTGTGACGAGGACATGGTGTCCGGCGCTGACAAGGCCACCGCCGCGCCCACCACAGGCGGTCGTTACAGCGGCCTCGCCATGTGTGAGCAGACGGAGGACTGGTTCGCGCTGTCGCTGATGGCCGGTGACAGCGTGTTCGCCGCCATCGAGCTGAGCAACCGCTTCGGCAACCTCGACATGGAGCTGATCAACAGCGCCGATGTCGTCATCGCGAGCGCGACGACGGACGACAACGTCGAGGTCATCGACACCACGGTCGCCGCCTCCGGCACCTACTACCTGCGCGTGTTCCCCCGTGATGGCGCGTTCATCCGCACCACCTACGACCTGTTCCTCAGCCTCGACGGCGACTCGGCGGGCGCGCAGTTCTGCCCCGACCCTTACACGCGCAACACGTCTGCCTCAGAGGCCCCCGCGCTGTTGTTCGCAGGCACCACGGGGGTCAAGTCCTACAGCGACATGATCGCTTGTGGTGCTCAAGAGGACTGGTATCAGGTCAACATCACCACCATCAATTCCGACTACCGCCTGCGCGTCTTCTTCGACGCCAGCGCTGCGGTTGATCTCGACGTCGAGATCGTCAACAGCATGGGCGCGGTGATGGTCAGCGGCACGACCACGGGCAACGATGAGTTCGTGACCTTCCGTCCCACGGTGTCAGGCGCCTACTTCATCAAGGTCTTTAACAAGGCCACCAACCCTGGCGTCAGCCCCTACTCCCTGTTCTTCGACCTCGCGAACGCGCCGTGTAAAGACGACGAGTTTGAGCCGAACAACACCTCTGCGACCTTCAAGCCCTTGCCCTCGCTGAATCGGACCTATGCGATGGGCAACTGTGTCGCGCCTAACAATGCGACCCCTGGCGAGGACTATTTCAGGTTCACGCCGACCACCGGTGCACCTATCACCGTGACGCTGTATCACGACAGCGCGCTGGTTGATGTGGAGTTCAAGGGGCGAGTGCCCTTCTTGCTGAATGGTAACGTGGTGCGTTTCGAGCAAGCCGCGAACGTCAACACACCGAACCGCAAGACGGTGGTCATCAATGATGTCCTCCCGAATGAATACATTGAGCTGCAAATCAGCAACGTCTCAGGCAGCGGCCCGTACTTCCTGAAGATCGAGGACTGAGCGATCTTTTGGTGAGGCCACCCACCTGGGTGTAAGCTGAAGAGGCCGTCGGGGCATACGCCCCGACGGCCTCTCGCTTTGATCTTGCGCGCGAGGAGGCGCCCGGTGAAGAAGCCCGCACCCAAGAAGCCCGCTCAGCAGCCCAAGGCGGTGGCCGCCGCATCCTCAACGCGCCCCACGCTGCCGCTGTCCCGGGTGGCGCTGATGCTCACATGGCCCGCGCTCGCGGGCGCGTGGTGGTGGTATGGACGTGGCGCAGCAGGCGCGCTCGACGCGGAGCTTGGCGCATGGACGCGCGCCGAGCTTGACGGCCTCGCCCCCGTGGGCGAGGTGCTGAGGTGGCCGTTCGCCAAGGGGTGGGTGTTCGCCGCGCTCGTGCTGATGTTGGGGTTTGGGCTGCGCATGAGCGGGCGGCGCGAGGAGGCTCAGCTGGTGCTCGGCGTGCAAGGGGCGCTGCTGTTGGCCTACTCAGCGCTCACCACGGTGTGCGGCGACTGCGGCCCGCGCTTGGACGTGATGTTGTATGTGGGCTTGGCCGCGAGCGTGATGATGGTCGCGCGCTGGGATCTGCCCCCCGCGACGCTCAC
>CAYXWB010000273.1:0-1454 GCA_964468515.1 uncultured Bradymonadales bacterium
GGGGCCTGTGACCTCCTCGATCGCTGGCTTGGCCTCAGCCTGCTCCTGCGCTTGCTGGGCTGCTCTCACCTCCTCGGCGGAGATGAACAGGAGCGTCTTCTTCGGCGCGTGCGCATCTTCCTCTGCGGCTTGGTCTTGCGCAGGCGTCACCTCGTCAGCGGGCGAGGCAGCTTCTCGCGGCGCCGCGACGACAGGGGCTGCCTCAAGGGGCGCGGCCTGGGGACGGGAGAGGGCGGGGATCTGCGCGCTGGTGAGGCCATCGACGAGCGTGGACATGGCGTTAATGAGCGCGCCTGGGGCTTGAAAGCGTCGCTCGGGTGACTTGTCGAGCAACACCTCGATCATATCATCCAGCGCCTCGGGCAGCGAGGCGTCGCCGGTGGCGATGCGCAGGCGCGCCAGCTTCTCGCGGCGCTGTCGCTTGAGGATCTCCTCAGGCTGGTCGCCATCAAAGCCTGCCTTGCCGGTGATCATCTCATAGAGCAGCAGGCCAAGATTATAGAGGACGCTGCGCCGGTCCGCGACGCTGGCGTCTTCAATGAGCTCAGGCGCGGTGTAGCTGGCATAAGGCACAGCCTCACCTTGGCGCGCGGCCTCCAGGGGGTGGGGCTGATAGCTGAGCACGCCGAGCGCCCACTCGGCTAGGCGCAGCTGCCCGCTCTGAAGATCGATCAGCTCAATGGCGTCGGGGTGAAGGGCGCGAGGCACGACGCCTTGCGCATCCATCCACTCACAGATGCGCGCGAGGTGGCAGCTGATGCGCACGGCGAGGCGCCAGTCGAGCTGGCCGCGGGCTTGGAGCAGCTCGCGCAGCGAGGGGCCGATGACGTCGCGCTCAAGCAGATAGAAGGGGGCCTCATGGATGTCCCAGCGCATGGCCTCAGCGATCTGAGCGGGCAGGGGAGCATCAAGCAGGGCCTTGGTGGCGCCCAAGGCGCCGAAGCGCTCAAGCGGCGGGTTGAGCGCGCGGTTGAGCAAGGTGACACGCACCGCGCTGCCATCGGCCAGCGTCCCCGCGTAGCGCTCCCCGAGGTCGTCCGCGTAGAGCAGTCGCTCAAGGCTGACGCCGCCACGCAGCGTCTCGCCAGCGAGGGCGCCTGAGGCGTCAGCCATCGCCACGAGGCGGCTGCCATCATGAGGGCAGAAGACCTCAGCACCTTCGAAGCTCTCGCCGCAGGTAGGACATATCTTCATCAATTTTGCATCTCTGGAGGAGGGTGCGGCTGTCATATCGTCGGCCCGATGCTCTGCGCAAAAGACAGCGAGGCGTCAGCGTCGCGCGGTGATCGGTACGCTGGGCAGTGCTGGGCCCTTGACGCGTTGAAGCTGTGCGCATATCTAGGGTTTCCTGCTTCGCAGGCGCGGCCCGATGCGCTCGCGCTTGGCGCGAGGCAAGATACCATAGCGAACGCCGCTTGCCTTGTTAAGCGCGATCCCACTGTTCACCGCGACCC
>CAYXWB010000273.1:1554-7376 GCA_964468515.1 uncultured Bradymonadales bacterium
GCGGCGCTGCTCGCCCACGAGCTGATCAAGATCAAGGTCCACGACCATGATGATGTGGGCGACGCTGCCGAGGCGATCTACCACAGCACAGGCGCCCAGCTCGCGCAGCGCGTGGGCAAGACGCTCGTGTTCTACAAGCCTCACCCCGAGACGCCACGGATCGCGCTGCCGCGCTGATCCCTTCACCCGTGATGGCCACCCTTATGATCCTTGAGCTTCACGCCGATCATCCTCAGCCTCGCCGGATTCAGCAGGTCGTCGACGCGCTGCGCGCGGGCATGCTCGTGGCCTATCCGACCGACACGGTCTACGCCATCGGCTGCGACGTCTTCCACCGCGGCGCGGTCCAGCGCTTGCATCAGCTGGTGCACGAGATCAAGGGCTCGCCAGAGCACGCGCCCTTGTCGTTCATCTGCCACAGCCTGAGCAACATCTCCGAGTATGCGCAGGTCAATGACTACGCTTACCGCACGCTGCGCCGCCTGCTGCCTGGCCCCTACACCTTCATCTTGGAGGCGACCAAGCTCGTCCCCAAGGTCATGCTCAATCGTCGCAAGACCGTGGGCATCCGCATCCCCGACTCGGCCATCCCGATCAAGCTCGTGGAGGCGCTCGGCAACCCGATGGCCACCACCAGCGCCGCGCTCCCAGGCGGCGATCTGCTCGCCGATCCGTGGGCCATCCAGAGCGCCTTTGGCCACATGGTCGACATCGTCATCGACGCGGGCTACATCTTCCCCGAGCCCTCGACCATCATTGACTTCACGCAGGATTATCCCCAGCTCGTGCGTCGCGGCAAGGGCCCGCTTGATGAGCTAGAGATCGTCGAGGTCATCTGAGCGTGTGATGCTAGGCGCGCGACAACGCGCGCGGCGCCCCAAAGGTTTTGGGGGCGCCGCGCGCGTTGTCGTCTCGGCCTCATCGCGCTCAGCTGTCGACAGTCTCGCCAAGCAGCGCTTCGATCTTGGACAGCAGACGATTGAGCTCAACAGGCTTCGTGTCAAACTCATCGCAGCCGGCCTCAATGGCCTTCTCGCGATCGCCCGTCATGGCATGCGCGGTGAGCGCGATGACGGGGATGTGGCGGGTCAGCTCTTGGGCCTTGAGGTGGCTCGTGGCGGTCCAGCCGTCCATCACGGGCAAGCTCAGATCCATGAGGATCAGATCTGGCAGCTCGCGCTGCGCGACCTCGACGCCCGCTTGGCCGTCCACCGCGACCACGACCTCAAAGCCGCGCCGTGTGAGGCGACGCGCGAGCATGTCGCGGTTCATCTCGTTGTCTTCTACAAGCAGAATCTTGGTCATCTCTGGCTCCCACAGTCATCCCGCGCACGCGCTGCGCCGACGCCCCCACGACCTTTGGGCCATGCGCCTTCAGGGACTTGTCAGGACGTTAGTGCAAAGACCCGCGTCATGTCAACGCGGCGCGGCGCCCTCAGTCGCCATTCATGTGGCTTATGACACGCTCAAGCTGCGCCGCGCTCACCTCCTCCAACCCCTCGACCGCGCGCCACGGGGTGTCGAGCCGCTGCAGCTCCGCATGAGCGGCGTGCGGCCCGCAGATGAGCAGATAAGGTGGCTGCGGCGCGCCGGCGCACACCTCAATCATCGCCTCTAAGCTCGCCCCCTCATGCGCGCGCTCCCAGCACACAAGCTCAGGCTTGTGCCAGCGCATCAGCTCGCGCCAGGGCGTCTGCGGATGCGCCCACACCCACTGCCAGCGCTGACGAGGCAGCAGGCGCTGGAGCGCCTCGCGCGTGGCGCGGCTGTCTTGCATCATCACCAGCACCACGCGCCGATTGGGCGCGTGATAGCGCTCACACACCTCCAGCAGCTTGGCCCGCTCCAGCGGCTTGCTCAGCACCTCGTTGGCGCCCAGCGAGTGGCCAAGCTCACCATCTTGCACGATCGACTGCACCACCACAGGGATCTGCGCTGTGTCCTCCTCGGCCCGCAGCTGTGACAGCACTGTCCAGCCGTCCATCCCCGGCATCACCACGTCCAGCAAGATCAGCGTCGGGCACAGCTGGCGCGCCATGGCGAGGCCTTGGCGCCCCGTGAACGCGCTGGCGATGTGCATGTGCTGCTTCGCTAAGTAGCGCCGCGTCAGCTCATGGATCGAGGGATCATCATCGATCACCAGCAGCACCGACGCGTGGCGCTCATCCGAGCTCTCGACGCTCGCCTCCGTGATCTCGCCCGTGATCGGCTCCGAGGTCTGCACCAAGTGGACCGCCTCATGGGCGCCCAAGGTCATGCGCAGGTGGAGCGCATCTGCGGCGCGCGAGATCATCCGCAGCTCGCCAGAGGTCTGCTGCGCCAGCCGCCTCGCCAGCGCCACCCCCAGCGCGATGCTGCGCAGTCGCCCGCGCGGCCAGCGCTCAGGCTCATCGCTGAGCAGCCCCTCTAGCTCCTCCATCTGCGCGGTCGAGCCGGTGTGGATCACGTCAAACGCCACTTGGCCGCGCGCCGCGCTCACGCTCAGCGCGATGCTGCTGCCCGGGGTCGCGTGGCGCGCCAGGTAGCTCAGCACGTTCTGCAGCGCTTGGCGCAGCTGCACCCGATCGGTGTAGATGGCGCGCGTGGCGTCTTGCTCTACCTCAAGCGTGACCTGGTGCTGGTCCATCAGCGGCTCTAAGCTCTGACGCATCAGCTCCAGCAGCGCCCCCAGCGAGACGCGCTCCAGCGCGAGCGTCTCACGCCCGGCGCGCAGGCGCGTCAGGCTCAAGAGGTTGTCCATCGCCGCTTGCAGCGACCGCGCGCTCAGCTGGATCTTGCGCAGATCGGCCTCCAGCGCCGCGCTGTCCTGCACACCCTCTTCTAGCATCAGCTCCGAGTAGCCCATGATGGCGTTGAGCGGGGTGCGCAGCTCATGGCCCAGGTCGAGCACGAGCCGGCGCGCCTGCTCGGCTTGGGCCACGTCCTCCACGAGCGCGAGCTGGCCCAGCAGCGAGCGCTCATCAAGCGCGTGGCCGCTGGCGCCGATCGGCGCCAGCAGCACCCCCACGACCCCTGGCCTCGCCAGGTACACCAGCGGCTCATAGGGCTTCGCGGCGCGCGCTTGGGTGGGGAACGCGAGCGCGCCCAGCACGCGCGGCACGCCTTGGGTGAGCACCTCGCGGCAGGCGCGCTCAAGCGCGGGGCTCAAGCTTGAGGGGGTCCAGCGCGAGGCGTCCTCGCGGCTATGGCCCGTGAGGTGGAGCGCGGCGGCGTTGAGCTCACACAGCGTCAGCTGATCGGTCTGTTCATCATGCACGAAGGCGAGCATGCCGAGCGGGGCGCTCGCGGCGAGGGCGGCTAAGATCGGCTCCTCGCTGGGGTTTGCGCCGCTCACGGCGGCTAAGCCCGCCATCGGCGTGGGCACGCGCGCCAGCGGCGCGCTGTGCTCGCGCTGGCGCCAGATGCCCGCGCGCAGCTCGCGCGACAGCAGCACGATGCTGTGCAGCATGTTGCCACGGTACAGCAGACGCCCCGTCGTCTCTAGCTCCACCCAGCCTTGTGTCTTGTGGCGCCAGCGGTAGCGGATCGCCTCGCTCTGCGGCTGCGACATCGTCAGCGAGCTCTGCAAGATCCTCAGGACGTTGGCCAGATCGTCATCGTGGATGTAGTCAAGCGCGGGCTGACCCGCGAGCTCATCAGCGCGCCAGCCTGTGATGCGCTCGACCGCGGGGCTCTCATAGCGGATCGAGGTGTCAGGGTTGAGCACCGTGAAGATCTCATGGGGCGACTGCGCGAGCGTCTTGAGCAGCTCGTCTGCGTTGAGGCCCGTCTCGCGCTCAAAGCGCGCTTGCAAGCCGCCGCCGCGCGCGTCGGCTGACTCAAGTTCTTGCGCGTGCGCGTCGATCTTCTGGCGATGCGCGTCCCATTGAAGCGTCCAGCGCAGCGCGTGTGTGGTGCCAAAGGCCGAGCGCCATGCCACGTCCACCTCATAGGAGGCGTGTCGGCGCACCTCGTCGAGGGCGATCACCATCGCGGCGCGCGTGTCGGCGCTGAGCTGATCCATCACAGGCGCGCCTAAGAGCCCGCTGCGCGGCTGGCCAAAGCGACCCTCCCAGCGCCCGCTCAGCGCCAGCAGCGCTCCGCTGGGGGAGAGCACCGCCAGCAGCGCAGGCGCGCGATCAAAGGCGCGCCCCTGATCGCCCGCTAGCGTCATCTCACTTGTCGGCTCTTGGCTCATGCTCCCTCGCCCCCTGGGCAGCTCAAGCTGCTCTTGTGACGCGTGCGCTCATCGGCTCTCCCCGCCCGCGCGCTGCTCATCGCTGCTTGGGGTGAAGGGCTCAGCTTGACGCGCGCGTCTCAGCGTGTCAAGCGCGCGACCACAGCTTGCGGCTCGGCGCGGCTTGCGCCCCCTGACCGTGATCCTCTAACGCCTCGCGGCTGGCCGTCTGCCCTGACATCAGGCACATCGGCACACCGCCGCCCGGGTGCGCGCTGCCGGAGGCCAAATACAGCCCTGGCAGCGCCTTCACCCGGTTGGCGGGACGACGAAACGCCGCCAGCTGCGAGTTCGAGGACGCCCCATAGATGCTGCCTCGGCTGCCTGGGAATTGCGCCGCCAGCTGCGCTGGGGTGCGCTGCCACACCAGCGCATCATCAAGGCCCAGCAGCCCGGCCTCGCGCAGACGCCCCATCACCCGCTCGCGCAGCGCCTCATACTGCGCCGGATCGCTTGAGCCCGTGGCGGGCTCGCACGGCGCGTTGGCCATCACGAACACCGGCTGGCTGCCATCTTCCCAGCCCTCGCGCCCATGACCCACGCCCTGCGCGCACAGGTACACGGTCGGCTCGCGCGGCGGCCTGCGCTGGCCGAAGATGTCCTCGAACTCTTGCGCGTAATCGTTCGGGAACAGCACCGTATGCGCCGCCTGCGTCATCGCGCCAGGGCGCGCGCGCAGCACGCCGTTCCAGCCCGACATCGACGGCTCCTGCGTCTCCTCTAGGCCGTGGGCGATCCCGGTGGGTAAGAGGCCGCCGATGACCTGGGCGACGTCCGCGTTGGCCACGATGATGCGCGCGCGCACGGTGCGCCCTGAGCGCGTCGTCACGCCCACCGCGCGGCCTCGCTCAATGAGCACCTGCGCCACAGGATCGCCGTAGCTGTAGTTGACGCCTTGGCGCGCGCCCACGCGCGCCAGCGCCGCCGCGATCTGGGACATGCCGCCGCGCACGCCACAACACCCCAACCCCAGCTCCACCCACGCGATGCAGTTGAGCGTGGCGGGCGCCGCGTAGGGGTTGGAGCCGTTATAGGTCGCATAGCGCGCCAGCAGCATCCGCAGGTGAGGATCTTGCACGTGGCGGCAGATGCCCGCCCACATCGTGCGCAGCGGATCGATCTTCATAACCTGACCGAGCTTGGTCATCCCCAGGCGCATCATGCCCGTCACGTTTGGGGCTGAGCCCATCACGAAGTTGGGCAGCGCCGCCTCCCAGATCTCGCGCGCGTAGTCGAGGAACGCTTTGAGCTGATCGGCGGCCGGCGGCCCGAGCGTCTGGCGCACGCTCTCAAGCGTGTCCTCGACGCGCTGATAGAGCTCAAGCGCCACGCCATCGGCGTAGAGGTAGCGGAACACGAGGTCGGGACGCAGCAGCTCAAGCTCATCCTCCAAGCGCGCGCCGCCTGCTGCCAAGACCTCCTCCAGCACATGCGTCAAGGTCATCAGGCTCGGGCCTGTGTCAAAGCGCACGCCGTCGACCTCGGCGGTGGCGACCTTGCCGCCCGCAGCCTCGGCCGCCTCGATCACCTCGACCTTGAGGCCGCCGCGCGCAAGCCCCAGCGCGGCGCTCAAGCCGCCCATGCCCGCCCCGATCACCACCGCGTC
>CAYXWB010000274.1:0-7362 GCA_964468515.1 uncultured Bradymonadales bacterium
CTCGCGGGCGCGCCCGTGGCGTCTGCGAGCCTGCGGGCGGCGCGCCCGGTGGGCGCGGCCAGCGCGATGCGCGCGCCGATGGCTTGGCCCAAGCTCACGATGGCGCGCACGATCGTCGTCTTGCCCGTGCCGGGACCGCCTGTGAGCACCATCACCTTGTCATGCCACGCCGCCCCGATGGCCTCACGCTGAGAGGCAGCCAGCCTCACGCCGAGCGCCTGCTGCGCGCGCTCGACCTGCGCGCGCAGCGCGTCGGCACAGAGGCCATCCAGCGGCGCGCCACGCAGCCTGCGCACATGGCGCGCCGCGTCCACCTCCGCGCGCCACGCGCTGGCGCGATAGATCGCGGGCCCTAGCGCGCTGTGGGTCAGCGGCTCCAGCGCCACGCGCTGGCGCTGACGCAAGAACTCCACCGCGTCGCCCAGCGCGTCAGGCGCGACCTCCAGCAACTCGGCCGCGCGCTCGCGCAGCGGCTCGAGCGGCAAGAACATGTGCCCCTCATCCTGCGCGCGACGCAGCGCGTACATCACCCCCGCGCACAGCCGCGACAGATCCTCAGGCTGCACGCCCGCCGAGCGCGCGATCTGATCGGCCTTCTTGAAGCCGATGCCCCAGACCTCCTCGGCCAAGCGGTAAGGATCCTGCTGGATGATCGCCACGGCCTGATCGCCATAGCGCTTGTACAGGCGCGCGGCATACGCTGGCGAGATCTGGTGGCTCTGCAAGAAGATCATCACGGCGCGCACGGCCACCTGCTCGCGCCACGCGCGCACGATCCTCGCCAAGCGCACCTCGCCCACGCCCGCCACCTCGGCCAAGCGCTCAGGCTGGGCGTCGAGGATCTGCAAGGTCTGCTCCCCAAACGCGCTGACGATGCGCCCAGCCAAGACCGGGCCGATGCCCTCGATGAAGCCGCTGGCTAAATAGCGCTCCATGCCCTCGCGGGTGGCGGGCGGCACGCTGCGGATCATGATGATCTGGAGCTGACGCCCAAAGCGCGCGTCATCGCGCCAGCGCCCCGTCACCTCGACCGACTCCCCCGGCTGGGCTGTGCTCAGATCGCCCACCAGCGTGACTGGCAGATGACGCCCCTCGACCTCAAGCTCGCTCACGCAGAAGGCGCCGTCAGGGCTGGCGAAGCGGACGCGGATGAGCGTGCCGCGCAGCGTCTGCGCTGGATCCTCAGATGACACGGCCTCTCCTCGCTCGCAGGAATCTTGCGACCCATGTGTGTTGTTGTGTGTTCATCATCGCGCGCGCCGCGCGCAGGGCGCATAGCACGAGCGAGCAGTTTTTGGAGCGCGTCGCACGAGCGACGCCAGGAGCAGCGAGTCATGGCATCAGCATGGGCCATCATCGAACATCATGGCGAGGTCTTGTTCATCCGTCGCGCCCTGGACCGGGGTCGAGGTGGGCAGTGGTGCTTGCCCGGCGGCACCATCTGGAAGAATGAGCGCTCCGATGTGGCCTGCGTGCGTGAGGCCTTCGAGGAGACCGGCCTGCGCGTCTCCATCAGACGCCCCATCGCCGTGTTTCAAGACGCGCACTACTTCTTATGCAACCTCAACACCCCGCGCCTCAGCCTCTCCTTGCGCACTTGCGAGGCCATCGACGCTGACTGGATCCTCCCCTGGGAGCTGCTGCGCCTTGGCAGCGTCATGGATCTGCGCCGCATGATCCCCCTGCTCACCATCTCCGGCTTCATCCCCCCCGCCCTGCCTCGTGGCCTCAAGCCCGCCTTGCCTGAGGTCCTATTTTAACGCATCGTCGCCAGCGTCGCCACGCGCAGAGGTCACCCCATGGCGGCCTCTTCTTGCTCTGTACGATCAAAAACCTCGCAATCCTCAGCGCCAGCGCGACCATCTTGCTTAACGCAAGATACGTAAACGCCAAGAAGAATCCGCCAGAAAATGAGGCGTTCGTGTGACGACGCGCGCTCAATGTGACCTCGCTCATGCGTAGAACGTCTAAGCCCATGCAGGTTCGATCAGACAGCTGCCACCTTGCCGTGTTGTTCTTTAGACTTAGGATTAGGGCGCGAAGACGATAAACCGCCCGAACGTGGCATCGCCACGCAGCTCAACGTCGTTGAGCCGCGCACAAAGACAGCGCCCCCGTGTGCGTCTTGCTCTTGTCTTTTTTCGGGCGCTTCACATGTCAAGCGGACGCGCTCGCGTGCTGTGATGCGCGGCGCCAAGCCCTCTAATGGAGTGGGATGATGACTCATAAGCCGCGCACTTTGGGCGCTGCTCTGGCCTGCCTCTGCGCGCTCGGCGTCAGCACGCCAGCGCAGGCACAGCAGCGACAACAAGGCCAGAGCCTCGACGCCTTCGAGGTAGGTAAGCTCAGCGACCAGCTGGAGCTTGACGTGACCCCCGTACCCGTGGGCATGGGCGCGCTCTTCGTGCCAAGCTTGACCGATCCAGGCCTGGAGCCTCGCGTGCTGGTGTTGCGCGGCCAAGATCGCGTCGCGAGCGGCGCCATCGGCAAGCGCATCGTGCTGCCGCCCGGGCGCTACACTGTGCTCGTAGGACACGGCCCCATCAGCGCGCGCGCTCAGACCGAGGTCGAGGTCATCGACGGCGTCACCACCCCTGTCGAGCCCTTCTTTGGCGCGGTGCGTGTCAGCGCCATCAACCTCGACGGCGCCCCGCAGCGCCGCGAGTACGTCATCGCCACCGCAGGCGGCGACGTCATCTATGGCCCCATCGACACCTCCGACGCCGCTGAGTATGGCAAGACCCCGACCTGGCTCTTGCCGCCGGGTCGCTACATCCTGGCCTTGGGCGATGATCCTCAGAGCGAGCGCGATCGGGTGGCGTTCGTCGTCACGCCCGGCGAGGTGACGCGCTATAGGCTCGTGGTCGCTGAGGATCGCTTGCTGCGTGCGGACTTCGCTGACACGGAGCTGGTCTATGAGCCCAGCATCTTCAAGCTCCAGTGGGTCGTCGGCGCCGACTTTGGCCTCGATCAGACCTCGCGCCAGCTCTCCACCTTCAACGGTCAGGCGCTGCGCGTGGGCGCGTTTACCAACGCCACCGTCGGCATCGACACGGGCAATCACCTGGCTCAGATCACGCTCGGCGTGGATGAGTCGTGGCTCGGCCTTGACGCCACCAACGGGCGCGGCCTGCCGCTGCAGAAGCTCACCGATGAGATCAACGCCGAGGTCCTCTACAACTATCGCCTCGGCGGCATCCTCGGCCCTTACATCCGGGGCACGATGCAGACCGCCCTGTTTGACACCTTCTTGTACCCCGATCGCGACCTCTCGCTGCGCACCACCTCGCCAGAGGGTCAGGTCGAAGCACGACAAGTCAGCGCGGGACAAGAGGTGATGCTGTTCGAGGCCTTCAAGCCCATGCAGCTCCAGCAAGGCGCGGGATTGGGCCTGACGCTGCTCGACAATGACGTCGTCTCCTTCTCACTGCGCGGCGGCGTCGCCGCGCGTCAGTCTTGGTATGGCGGAGGTCGCGTCGCGCTCAGCTCGCAAGGCGACAGCGTGCGCCTGCTCCAGCTCAGCGACAAGCGCCTCTACGGCGCCGAGGCCACCGCTCATGTCGGCCTGCGCTTGGGGCGCACCCTGTCCTATCAGACCGTGCTCGACAGCTTCATGCCTCAAGCTCAGATCTTCACCGATGATGAGTTTCGCCCCGTCTACCGCTGGCACAACGTCGTGACCTTGAGCGTCGGCCGCTTCGCCGCCATCGTCTACAACGCCACGCTGCACCGCGATGATCCTCAGATCGGCGCGCTTCAGATGCGACAGAACCTCAGCCTGCGCCTGCAACACACCTTGTTTTGAACCGGAGCGAAGCCATGCCTACACCGACCTTGTCGCGGTGGCTGACGGCGCTCCTGAGCGCCTGGCTGCTGCTGTCCCCGCTCACGCTCACAGGCTGCGCGAGCAGCTCAAGCCGCGATGACGCCTACACGATCGCCAAGGGCCCCGAGGAGCGCTTGCAAGACTACCGCGCCGTCGCGCGCTCGCTGCGCGAGCACCCCGAGGCCCTCGCCCAAGGCCCCGACCTCGACCTCGCTGACACCTGGATCACGCGCGCCGATCGCATGATCACGGATGCAGACCACGACCAGGAGCACCTCGCGCTGATGCTTGATGCCATCGAGGGTCAGCTCGTCATGGTCCGCACCTCGCTCACGCGCCGCGACGCTGAGCGGCGCTTGGAAGCCGAGCGCGCCGACTATGCGTCGCGCTCGGGTGAGATCAACACGCTGCGCCAAGACAATGACGCCGCGCTGCGCGATCGCGAAGATGCCACGACGAAGGAGACCCCATGAGCCAGAGCCGCCATCCGCGCGCGCTGATCCCCTTGATGACCTCAGGGCTGGCCGCCGCGCTCCTGTTCACCGGCTGCGCCTCCCCGCAGCGCCCTCCCGTGCTCACGCAAGCCACGCAGCAGCTCGACGCCTATGAGAGCGCCGAGCTTGAGACGGTCCAACCGCGCCTGTTGCGCGAGGCGCGCTCCTATGAGCGCGAGGCGCGCGCCGCGTTTGAGCGCGGCGAGGTCGAGCGCGCTCGCCTCAACGCGCACCTGTCCATTCAACGCTACAAGACCGCTCAGGCGCTCGCAGGCCGCGACGCCGCCCTCGCCCTCACCGGCGCCATGAGCGAGGCCACCGAGGGCTTGGGCCAGGAGCGCGCGCGCCTCGATCGCGAGCGCCAAGCCCTCGCCCAATACGACGCGCTTGATGACAAGTTTGGCAACCTCCAGCGTGAGCTGGAGGGCGTCGAAGCGAGCCAGCGCGGCGCAGCGTCCCACGCCCAGCGCGCCCTGCTCACCGCGCGCAGCCGCCAAGCCGAGGCCATCGGCCAAGGCGCCCCCAGTGAGGCCCCGCAGCCCTATGCCGAAGGCCGCGCCTCCCTTGACGCCGCCCTCGACGCCTTTGATCAGCGCCTCTATGACGAGGCCTCCGAGCAAGCCTCCCAAGCCACCAGCGCCTTTGATCGCGCCATCGCTGAGGCTGCACAGTCCGCCACCGCCCTGCGTCGCGAGGACGCTCAACAGCGCGCGCAGGCCGCGCAGCGCCAAGACGCGCCCGCATCCTCCCTGGGGGGGGCCGATGAGCGCGAGCTCACCCGCGCGCGTGACGCCATCGACGAGGCCACCCGCGCCCAGAGCGCCGCCATCGCCGCCCGCATGCCTGAGCAGCAACGCCCCCGCTATGATCAGGCCACCTTCTTGCTCCAGACCGCCGAGCGGCGCCTCGAAGCTCGCGATTTGGATGAGGCGCGATTTAAGGCCACCCAAGCGCGCGATCTGTTCATGCAAGGCGCCGCGCAGCCCGCGCAAGCCGCAGGCGCCTCCTCACAGGCGCAAGCCCGCGCCGCCATCCAGCGCGCCGAGGACGCGCGCGCCAAGATCATCGGCGCCACGCCCCCCGATGATCCCGCCCTCACCCGCGCGGACTACGCCCTCCAGCTCGCGCGCCAAGCGGCCGACAACGACGACAGCGAGCGCGCCATTGAGAAGGCCGCTGAGGCCAGCGCCAGCTACACCTTGCTGAGCCAGCGCGCCGCGACCCCCACGTCGCAAGCGCAAGCCTCGACGCTCGCGTCAAGCCCCGCCAGCGCGTCGGCTGGCTCGCGCTCAAGCCTCGCGCGTGCCACTGAGGAGCAGCTCGTCAACCTCAAGCTCGCCCAAGCCGAGGCGATGGGGCGCTTGGTCCCCGATCGATGCCCCGGCCCTTGGCGCGAGGTGGAGGCCCTCACCGCCCTCGCTGAGGAGCGCGCCAAAGCGGGCGATGACGCCCGCGCCTTTGAGCTGAGCGTGCGCGCCAGCGAGCGGCTGCGCCGCTGCGAGGAGGCCTCTGAGCTCGGCGCCGCGCGCGCCAGCGCCCCCTCAGCGGTCGAGCGCGAGGCCGCCGCACGCGCCGATCGCACCCGCCAAGAACAAAGCCGCGCGCGCGCCGCCGCTGGCGTCGCGCTCCAGCGCGCCCAACTCGCCTACGCCACCGCGAGCGCTGACAAGCCCGGCGATCCTGGCCTGCGTGAGCCCGCCTCGCTCATCGCCTTCGCCGAGCAATGGTTCAAAGAGGGCGCCTACGAGCAGAGCGTCCAGCTCGCCGATGAGGCGCGCCAGAAGATCGAGGCGCTGACGCGACCCAAGGCTGACGCCGCTAAGGCGAGTCAGCCCGCCGCGCAGTCGACCACCCCGAGACAGACGCAGCAGGCGCAGACCACCGCCTCAGCCGCCCCTGTGGCCGCTACCAAGGGCTCAAGCCCCGAGCAGTGTGACGCCGCGCGCGAGGTGCTCTCAAGCGCCGAGGGCGCCCGAGCGCGCGCCTCACGCGCCAAGCTCGCTGGGCGCGTGGCCGATCGCTTTGATCGCGCCGTCGCCTTGCAGTCGCGCGCTCTTGACATGATCGGGCGTCAGCTCTGCGAGGACGCGCGCCCCATCGCCGCCCAAGCCCGTGACACCTTCGAGGACGTCATCGCTGACGCCCGCGACCAAGAAGCGCGCGCCACCACCGCGCAGACCACGCAAACCTCAGCGCAGGTCAGCAGCGCTGGCCCCGATGAGTCCGTGTGGCGCCCCTCTTATAGCAAGGCGATCGACGCGCTTCGGGCGCGTGAGCGCGCCAAGCGCGTCGTCGGGCAGCCCGAGCAAGCGCTCATGGACAGCGGTGAGCAGAACGTGCAGCGCGCTCAGCGCGCTTGGCAAGAGGGGGACTACTTCGCCTCCGCTAAGTTCTCTGACCTCGCTAAAGAGGACTTTGAGGCGGCGGCCAACGCCGCCGCCGCGCGCGATGGCGAGGCCAAGGCCGAGCTAGCGCGCGCCAACCAAGAGGCCAAGGCGCAAGCCGCCAAGGTGCGCGAGCAGCAAGAGGCGCAAGCGGCCAAAGAGGCGCAGCAGGCCTCACAAGCGCAAGCCTCGCAAAAAGAGCAGCTGCGCTCACAGGCAGAAGACGCCGTGCGCGCCGCTGATCTGCTCGCCAAGCGGTGCGCCGATGAGGACTGCGAGGCGCGCGATCGCGACCGCACCTTGGCTGGGCGCGCCCAGCTCAAGGACGCGCGCGCCGCCTTGCAACAAGAGCGTCTCGATCGCGCGCTCGCGCTCGCCAACGCCGCCAAGGCAGACCTGGAGGCCGCGCGCGGCACACAGCGCCCCTTCTTCATCAACACCGATGCCAGCCGCGTCAGCCGCGTCGGCTCACAGCTGCGCCTTGAGCCGAAGCTCGCGTTCCTCACTGGCGGGGCGACCTTCACCGCTGACACGCAGGCCACGCTCGACCAGCTCGCTATGGTCTTAAAGGACAACAAGAACTGGATCGAGTCCGTCACCCTCACGGGCTACACCGACAGCCGAGGCAAGCCCGACGCGAACTTGAAGCTGTCACAAG
>CAYXWB010000275.1:0-7356 GCA_964468515.1 uncultured Bradymonadales bacterium
GAGGGAGCCCTCTGCGCCAAGCGCTCAGGGGCGCTCTATGAGGAGCTCGTCGCGCTGACCAAGCGCAAGTCATTGCCAAGTGAGGTGGTGGTTGATCTGACGGGCGTAGAGCGGCTCGACACAGCGGGGATCGCGACCTTGTCGCTCGGGGCCACGATGTTGGCCGAGCGCGGCTCACGCTTGCGCTTGGAGGGGCACACGCAGGCGCACCGTGACGTGTTGGGGATGATGCCGCTGCCCGACACGCTGCCCGTGTATGAGGAAGATGAGGATGAGGCGCTGCTGGCGAGCGAGCCAGAGCAGCCGTGGTGGCGCGCGACGTGGCGCACGATGCGCCATGTGTTCGCGCTGGTAGGCGATGTGGCGGTGGCGTTTGGGCGCGCGATGGTGAGCCGAGCGCACAGGCCACCGCGCGGCGCGATCGGTGAGCAGATGGTGCTCATCGGGGTCAACGCGCTGCCGATCGTGGGCTTGTTGAGCCTGTTGTTGGGGCTGATCTTGGCGTTCCAGTCGGCGTTTCAGCTGCAGCAGTTCGGCGCCAACATCTTCGTGGCGAACTTGGTGGGCGTCTCCATGACGCGCGAGTTCGGGGCGATGATGACGGCGATCATCTTGGCCGGACGCAGCGGCTCGGCGATCGCGGCGGAGCTGGCGACGATGAAGGTGCAAGAGGAGCTGGACGCGCTGCGCACGATGGGGATCAACCCCACGCGGTTCTTGCTCTTGCCGAGGCTCATCGCGATCTGCGTGATGGCGCCACTGCTGACGCTGATGGCGGATGTGGTGGGCATCGGGGGCGGGTTCATCATCGGCACGCTGTATATGGACCTGTCGGCGGGAGCGTTCATCAACCAGACGCTCATCGCGGTCACGCTCTCAGACTTTATGCACGGGCTGCTCAAGAGCGTGGTCTTCGGGGCGATCATCGGCGGCGTGGGCTGCTGGTGTGGCATGAGCATTGAGGGAGGGGCGAGCGGTGTGGGACGCCAGACGACGCGCGCGGTGGTGGCGAGCATCTTCCTCATCATCTTGGCGGACAGCATCTTCGCTGTCGCGCTCACCTTGAGCAAGTCGTGAGCAGGCGGAGGATCAATGTCAGCTGAGGCGCCGGTGATCGTGCTAGAGGATGTGACGGTGGGCTATGGGGGCGTGCCGCTGCTGGAGGGGATCTCGCTGGAGGTGCGCCGCGACAAGATCACGGTCCTGCTCGGGGGCAGCGGCTGCGGCAAGAGCACGCTCTTGCGCACCATCGTGGGGCTGCTGCGGCCGATGTCGGGCAAGGTGTGGCTGATGGGCGAGGACATGTACGCGCTGGAGGATGACGCGCGCCAAGCGCTGATGCGCCGCACAGGGATGTTGTTCCAGTACGGTGCGCTGTTCAGCTCGCGCACGATCCTGGACAACGTGGCGCTGCCGCTGCGCGAGCACACGACGCTGCCGGAGCCGGTGGTGCGTCAGATCGTGAGCTTGAAGCTCGCGCAGGTGGGCCTGTCGGGGCTGGAGGGGAGGCTGCCAGGCGGCATCTCCGGCGGCCAGCGCAAGCGCGTGGCGCTGGTGCGCGCCATCGCGCTCGATCCTGAGGTGTTGTTCTGCGATGAGCCCTCGGCAGGCCTCGATCCGATCGCAGCGGCGGGCTTGGATCATATCCTGCGTCAGCTCCAAGAGCAGCTGCACATGACCTTGCTGGTGGTGACGCATGAGCTGGAGAGCATCCGCGTGCTGGCGGATTATGTGGTGATGCTCGGCCAGGGGCGCGTGCTGGCGCAGGGGCGCTTGCATGAGATGGACGAACACGCGGAGCCCCAAGTGCGCGACTTCTTCGCGCGCAAGCCGCCGGAGTATGCGGGCGGCGGTGAGGGCGTGCGTGCGGTCTGGGATCAACTGGAAGAGCAGGGCGCCCTTGAGGCGCCCAGGAGGCAGCGATGATCACGCGCCGCGATCGCATCAAGCTAGGCGCCTTCTTGCTCGGCGGCACCTTGCTGTTGGTGGTCATCTTGGTGCTCTTTGGGGGGCTGCGGTTGTGGGACAGCCGCGAGCAGTACACGGTCTATTATACGGAGTCGGTCAACGGCTTGAGCCCTGGCAGCCAGGTGCGCTTGCAGGGGGTGCGGGTGGGCACGGTGAAGGCGCTGCGCGTGAACCCCGAGGACGTGGAGCAGGTCGAGGTCACGCTGGCGCTGGAGCCTGACACGCCTGTGAAGGCGGACACCACAGCGGTGCTGTCGGGGCAGGGCCTCACGGGCTTGAAGTACATTGATCTGCGCGGCGGCACGCGAGCCAGCGCGCGGCTGAAGCCTGGGGCGACGATCACGCCTGGCAGCAGCGGCATGGAGGCCATGATGAGCCGCGCCGAGGAGGTCAGCGTGCATGCCGAGCGCGTGATGTCCGATGTCTCCGCGATGATGAGCGAGCGTAACCGCGAGCGCGTCGAACAGATCCTCGATGAGACGGTGCTGCTCTTGACGAGCGCGCGTGAGGCCACGCAGGAGCTGACGCTCACGCTGCGCACCACGCGCGGCTTCGTGCAGCGCCATGAGGCGCAGCTGAGCACCATCATCGCCAACACGAGCCGCGCCAGCGCCCGCTTTGACGGGACCTTGGCGGAGGCGACCTTGACCATGCGCGCGGGGCGTCAGGCGATCGCGGGCGCGGAGCTCGCGCCGCTGGTGGCGCAGCTGACGGAGGTGGCGCGGGTGGCGGGCGTGAAGCTCGATCAGGTCGACGCCGAGCAGCTGGTCGCGGCCATCGGCGCGCTGCGCGAGCTGATCACGCGGCTGATCGACGGCATCGGGCGCCATCAAGATCACCTGGGCGCGACGATGCTCAACATGCGACGCGCCTCCGATGACCTGCGCGGGCTGTCGCGCTCGCTGCGCGAGCGCCCCTCTCGCCTCATCTTCGACAACCCCCCCGAGCCTAGGGAGCTGCCATGACCTTGCGCGTGTTGCTGTGCTGCGCGGCGCTGAGCGTCGCGCTGGCGAGCTGTTCGAGCGTCACGCCCGTGCGCTATTACCAGCTGGCGCTGGCTGAGGAGCGCGCCCAGCCGCCGACTGAGGCGGCGCCTATTGTGGCTGTGGAGCTGCTGAGCGCTGACGCCGCCTATGATGATCCGCGCATGGTGTATCGGGAGAACCCCTACCGGCTAGACTACTATGAGTATCACCGCTGGAGCGCGCCGCCTGGGATGATGGTCACCGACGCGCTGCGCCAGGGGCTGCAGCGCACGGGGCGCTTCTCGCAGGTGGTGGGCGGCTACGCGCCGCGCGCGGACGTGGTGCTGATGGGGCGCGTGGTGGCCTTGGAGGAGGTCGACGATGAGGATGGCAGCTGGAGCGCGAGGCTGGTGCTGGATCTGTACGCGCAGCGCACCTCGGATGGGCGCGTGGTGTGGTCAGGGCTCATTGAAGAGCGCGAACCCGTGAGCGCGCGTGAGCCGGAGGGGGTGGTGCGGGCGTTGAGCCGGGCGATGGCGCGCGCGGTGACGCGCGTGAGCGACGCTTTGAGCCGGGCGGCGGTGGCTCATAACGACGTGGACCGACCTTGACCCCTGTGCTAGATTGGCTCGCAGCCTGACTCCCCCAAATGATGCATGGGGGGCTATCACCTGCGCTTGATATGCGGGTGCTAATCTCCTCCTCAGCAGGTGCTGCTTCGTGGGCGAAAAAACGCGCGAATGGACCACCTTCGGTCGTTACGTCTTGCTCGAAAAGATCGGCGTGGGTGGGATGGCTGAGATCTTGCGCGCCAAGGTCTACGGCGCCGCAGGGTTTGAGAAAGAGTTCGCGATCAAGCTCATCTTGCCTGGCCTCATCGACGACCGCGAGTTCGTCGACATGTTCATCAACGAGGCCAAGATCGCGGTCAACCTCTACCACACCAACATCGTGCAGGTGTTTGACCTGGGGCAGATCGAGGGTCAGTACTTCATCGCGATGGAGTATGTACATGGCAAGGATCTGCTGGATGTGCTTGCGCGCTGCGCGGAGTATGACCTCAAGATCCCGCTGCATCTGGTGCTGTTCGCTACGATGGAGATGCTTAAGGGGTTGGACTTCGCGCACCGGGCCAAGGATCCGTTCGGTGAGGATCTGTCTATCGTGCATCGCGATGTCAGCCCGTCGAACGTGCTGATCAGCTACGCAGGCGACGTCAAGATCGGCGACTTTGGGGTGGCCAAGGCGACCATGCAGCGGACCATGACGGAGAGCGGCACGCTCAAAGGCAAGGTCGGCTATATGAGCCCCGAGCAGGTCATGGGCGAGCGTCTGGACGCGCGCAGCGACGTGTTCGCGGCCGGGATCGTGTTCTTTGAGGCGCTCAGCATGAGCCGCCTGTTCACGGGCTCAAGCGACCTCAACGTCATGCTCAAGGTCCGCGACGCTGACATCATGGAGAACTTGGCCAAGGCGGGGCCGCTGCCCTCGGAGCTTGTGCAGATCGTCCACAAGGCGCTCGCCCGTCATCGCGAGGAGCGCTACCAGAGCGCGGGTGAGTTCTATCAGGCGCTCATGGACTTTTGCTTTCATCACAACGTGAAGGTCACAGAGTCGGACCTCTCGAACTTCATGCGGCGGCTGTTCGCGCGCGAGATCGAGGAGGAGAAGGCGCTGCGCCTGCGCGATCCGCAGCACAGCGCGGTGAGCCCGATGCTCAGCGCGTCGGCTGACGCCTCTAGCTCATCCATGGGCGTGCTGCGCGGTGCGGGGCGGCGTGCGGGCGCAGCCGCGCCCGCGCCCGCGAACGCCGCCCCTGAGCCAGCGCCGCTGATCCCGACGAGCGTCGCCACGCCCGCGCCGCCCGCAGCGATCGTCGCGCGCACGCTCGCCGCATCGCCGCCCCAGACGGATGTGCGCGAGCTGCAGCCGCTGGGGCAGACCTTCCGCTACCGCGCCACCAATGGGCTCATCTATGGTCCCATGACGCTCACCTCGCTCATCACGCTGCTGCAAGCGCGCCCGCCCCAAGCGCAAGACGCCATCTCAGTGGATGGCGCCACATGGAAGGCGTGGCGCGACGCGGCGGAGCTGCGCGACGCGCTGGAGCGCGGGCAGCTGAAGCTGCCCGAGCTGCGGGCGAGTCAGCTCGATCAGGCCATGGCGCCGCCGAGCCTGAGCGAGGAGGGCGCGAGCGATCAGGCGCTCGACGAGTCGCTCATGCCAGCGAGCGATTCAGTGAGCGACTCGCTGGGCGACTCGACGCTTGATGATGCGCCTGGGACGACGAGCTTCTTTCGCAGGCCCTCTCGCCCCATTGAGCCGCCTGCCGCCGCCGGCCTGCGCGAGATCTCGGGCGTGGTTGAGGACATCAAGCAGCGCTACACCATCTATGAGGGCAGCTTTGATCAGCTGCCGTTTGCGCGTCAGCTCGCGCGCTTGCATCGCATCAAGAGCACGGGGCGCCTCAACGTGCGTCATGGTGATGTCGAGAAGTCGATCTTCTTCCAGAAGGGTCAGCTCATCTTGGTCGACTCCAACCGAGAGGATGAGCTGCTGGGCACGTTCCTCATCCGCCGCAAGATCATCACCCAAGCGCAGCTGGAGCAAGGCTTGGAGCGTCTGAGCGAGTGGGGCGGTCGCTTGGGTGATGCGCTGGTGGCCATCGGGGCGATCCCGGCCCATGACATCTTCCGCCTGCTGTCTGAGCAGATGAGCGAGAAGCTCTTGGAGGTCTTCACCTGGTCCGAGGGCAGCTTCGGCTACTATGAGAACCAAGAGCCCGAGACGCACGGCTACCCGCTGGATGTGGACTGCTTCCAGATCATCGTTCAAGGCTGCCGCGATCGCGTGCCTTTCTCGGCGATGCTTGCGATGTATCGGGATCGCCTCAACGTCGCCCTCATGACGCGCTCGCCACAGCCCTTCGCGGTCGACCAGCTGCGCCTGCGAGGTAACGAGCTGCGCGTGGCCAATCAGTTCGCCAGCGAGGGCATCTCGCTCAAGGAGCTGATCCATCGCTTCACGCCTGTGCAGCGTGAGGTCGTCTATCGCACCGTGTATCTGCTCCACCAAACAGAGCTGCTCACCTTTGAGAGCACTCAAGAGCAGCTGAACTTCCCCGACGCGCCTTGATCGTTGCGCGCGTGGGGTTGCAAATCAGCGGCCGCTCCCTCATAAAGTGGGCCTCGTAGATGTGATAAGCGCTCTGGTGGCGCGGATGAGGCGACGATGACGAAACATATGAGCCCTGATGAGCGATCGACGCAGATCCTCACCGCTGCGCGGCTCTGCTTCATGAAGAAGGGCTACGCGGCCACCAAGATGGATGAGATCGCCAGCGCGGCGGGTCTCTCCAAGGGGGGCGTGTACTTCCACTACAGCTCCAAGCGCGACATCTTTCACGCGCTCGTGCGTCATGAGTATGACCGCATGATGGCGCTTATTGAGGAGATCGCGGGTGGCGAGGAGGATGACCTGACCACCAAGCTGCTGCATATTGGCGGCATGGTCACAGGCGCCATCACCCACCCCGAGCGAGCGCGGATGATGATCATCGTCGCGGAGATGTCCATGCGCGATAAGGAGCTGCGCAAGGAGATCATCCAGCTCCAGCAGAACTATATTGACATGGTGGTGCAGCTGCTCAGCCGCTCGCGTGAGAGCGGCCAAGTGCGCGCTGATCTGGACTTGGAGGCGGTCGCGTTCATCCTCAAGGCGATCGTCGACGGCTTCCAAGCCAGCGCAGTGGTGGGCTACCCGTTCGAGCTAGAGCGGGTGGTGCAGACGGCGGTGAGCTTGGTCACCTATGGTCTGCGCGCACCCGAGCGCTGAGGGTTCACTGGGGATCAGGCGTGGCTGCCCCGCTGCCCTGAACAGGTGCAGCTTCAGGCTGCGCGGCGCTGTCTTGAGGGTTGGTGGGGCGAGGCGCGATCGTGTCGCCTTGCTTGGTCGGGGCAGGGGCTTGGTTGGCGGCGTTCTCGGGCTGGGCCACGCCTTGAGCGGTCGCGCCTTGAGCGGTGGCGCCTTGAGCGGTGGCGCCTTGAGCGGTGGCGCCTTGAGCGTTCGCGCCTTGAGCGTTCGCGCCTTGAGCGTTCGCGCCTTGAGCGGCTGTCTCTCCTTGAGCTCGACGTGGGGTAGTGTCGCCCATGGCCTCAACGGGCGGTGAGCCCGCGCCGCCGCCAAGCTCAGGCGGGCCTTGCTTGAGCTCCTGAGCTGCGGGCTGCTCAGGGAGCTGCGGGCCGTGAGACAGGGCGCGTCCGATCAGGCTCCCGATGGCGACGAAGATGATGATCAGGCCAAGCCCTAGCGGGATGCCGACCTTGATCTCTTTGGGCATGTTCTCATTGGCCATGATGACTCTCTTCAGATGATGGGGACTGAGCGCCCAGGCGCTAACCGGCAGGTCTTATGGCATGAAGCG
>CAYXWB010000276.1:0-7347 GCA_964468515.1 uncultured Bradymonadales bacterium
CGCGTCGAACTGATAGGGGCTCTGCGTCTGCGCCGACGCGCTGGCGCTCACGAACAGCAGCGCCCACGAGGTGAGCAAGGCCAGGGACAGGCGGTGAGACATGGGGGACTCCTCAAGAGACGAGCGGCGTCGCGGGGGTGCTAGGGCTACACTTCAAGCAAATTTTGTGCCGATCCGAACGTGGCGCGTGGCGCGCCTGAGCGCGCATCCCGACTATGCAAAGATTACCACGCTTGTGACCTCATTGCGTAGCGCCTGCGCTACTCCACGCGGATGGTCACGCCAAAGGGCTGGTCGCTCATGGCGCGCCGATCGACCACGACCACATAGTCACCATCACGGGGCACAGGCCACCCCTCCAGCTTATCGCCCAGGTCGAGGCTCGTGAGGCAGTCGAGCGGATCGCAGCTGTTCAAGATGAAGATCGCGCTGTCTGCGCCATCGCCTGCGTCGGCGCTCGCGTCCACGAACACGCGCTGCCCCACGCTCAAGCCCGTCAGCTGGAAGCTCACGTCTTGGCCCGGCGAGGGGATCTCGCCAGTGCCAGGGGTGACGTTATCATCGATGATGTTGCCATCCTCATCGGTCAGCGGCAGGCCATCATTGTCGACGTTGCGACAGGCCACAGAGTCCTTGAAGTCAACGCTGTTACGATGCGCGCGCCCTGGCGCGCTGTAGCTGAACAGCCCGCCCGCGCTGACCGGGATCGCGCCAGCGCAAAGATCGCCCGCGCAGGCGCCCGCATCACACCCCGCGCCGCAGGCGACCGGCGTCTCAACGCGCCCGCCCCCGTCACACAAGAGCAGCCCCTCGGCTGCGTCATCACAGCGCTGCTCGCCCACAGGCAAGCACACCAGCGGGGTGATCTCCAGATCGATGTCAAACTCACCCGTGTTCGCGCCCATGAACGGCTCGGCCACCAGCAGATAGCTCTGCTCAGGGCGCAGCGTGAAGGTGGTGGCGCGGTTGCTTGAGCAGTTGAGCTGCTGATGCTGCATGCAATCTCCGCTGCGCAGCTCCATCACCCAGCTGAAGCCCGCGCCGCGCGGGCGCAGCGTCGCGCGCACGCTCGCGGGCTGATCCACTTGGAGCTGGTAGGTCACCTCGGCGGCGCTCCCAAAGCCACAGCTCGTGCCCGTGTACGACACGCGCGGCTGCGTCCCCGGCCCGCCCACAGGCAGCGTCGAGCCCGCGATCGTCTCCGTGCGCTCGCTCACCATCACCACGCCCAGATCGATGACGTTGGTGCACAGGTCCTGCCCAGGCATCATAGCCATGTCGTCACGCATATCTGCGTCTGGATCGCTCAAGTCAGGCCCGCCATCATCGCCCAGATCCTGGGGCACGTCAGGCGGCGGTTGGTCGGTCGGCATGTCGCTCGTATCAATGGGACCGACCGGCGCAGGTGGTGGCGCTTTGTCGTCGCCACAGGCGAGCGTGGAGCCAGACAGCAACGCGACAAGCGTGAGGGTGCGGATGAGCTGGGCGGGCATAGACGACCTCAAAACAGCGCGTGAGCGGTTGACATGGCGGAAGCAGCGGCGCCTCATCTGACTGCGCGTGGGTCATCTTCGCGCCTCAGCGCGCGCGACGCAAGCATGGCGCGCGCTGAGGCGCGAGAGAGGCGCGAGAGGCGTGGGCGCGCCGCCCCTCAGCGCTCAGGACGCTGCCCTCGGCTCACGCCTAGCGCCTCCAAGATCACCTGCTCATCGACCGCCAAACGACGCGCGGCCTCAGCCGTGTCACCGCGCGTCTGAGCGACCACGTGGCGCACCTGCTGCTGCCACGCGTCGAGCGTCAGCGCTTGGGTGAGCTGGCGCGCGTCAGCGCGCGTCAGCTCACCTTGCGTGAGCCCATCATTGCGCGCAAAGTCTGCGATGGGCACAAACTCCAACACCTGCGCGCCCACGCCGAGGCGATCGCCGGGGCGAAGCTGATAAGGCGTCATCGGCGCCAGCCTGCGCCCATTCACCCGCGTGCCCGTCTCACCGCCCATGTCGATCACCCGCACCCCTTGCGCGTCGCCGCACAGCTGCACATGCTCGCGCGACGCCGTCGCATCAGCGAGCTGGATGTAGCAGTGCTCACCGCGCCCTAGCAGCGCCTCGCGATGGCCGATGTGATAGGTCCGCCCTCGCACTGAGCCCTCGATCCCGACCATCCAGTTGAGCCGCGATGAGGGCGTCAGCAGCGGGCGCGCCACAGGCTTCGCCTTGGGCGCGTCTTGGCTGCCTAACACCAGCGCCGACACCCACACCCCCACCAAGAACCCGCACACCGCCGCGATCACCAAGCTCACCATGTCATGAGGGCCTCCACGCCCTGTGCGACGCGCACGTGAGATGAGCCCAGCTCATCCATCGCGCGCCACGCAGAGGTTATCGGCCACCACGCGCCCGATGATGCGCCGTGATCACCTCAGGCGAAGACCTCGCCCCAGCCCAAGGCCGGATGCAGCGCCGTGGGCTTGATGTCGCCCAAGCGCTGACCCCGCTCAAGCTGCGCCTGCTGGTAGCGACGCGCGCCGTCGCTGACACGACGCCACGCCAGCGGCCCGAGCTGCCCCAGCGCGCGGCAGTAAGCGTAGTGATGCGCCAAGCACAGCCGCGCCTCCAGGCGCGCAGCCAGCGCCTCAAGCGCCGCATCATCGAGCGGCCCCTGCGCCAAGAGCAGGTAGTGAGGGCGCGCCCCTTGGGTGTGAGGCACCACCATCGCGAAGGTCAGCGCCTGCGCCCCGCACGCATGCAGCGCCGCGTCTACCGCGCGCGCGTCGAGCTTCTCACCCGCTAGGTCGCTGACCAGATCCAGCTTGCCCTCAAACCGCAGCCGAGGCGCGCGACGCCAGAACCCCACGCAGCGCACCACGTCGCGCAGCGCGTAGCGATACAGGCCGCCGCCTGTGCTCAACAGCATCGTATAGCAGCGCCCCTCGACCAGCGCATCCGCGAGCACAGGACGCGCCTGCGGCGCGTCCACGCGCTCAGCGCGCGCCGCAGGCGCGTCCCCACCCTCAACACGCGCCTGCGGCGCGTCTACCTCGACAAACTCCACCAAGTGGCTCGCCGCAGCGAACACCGCCCCCTGCCCTGCCCCGATCGGCACAGACACCACCCCCTCCGTGGCGAGCAGCCCCTTGCCCTGGATCGGCGCGCGCGCAAACCAGCGGCGCAGCGGCGCCACAAGCCGCGCCGCCGGGCCGTCGCACCAGCATGACACCAGCGCCAAGCGCGGCCAGATGAGCGACGCGTCGGGCACGCCCTGCCCGCGCTGCGCGCGCTCGACCTCGCGCGCGCGTCGCAGCGGCACACCGCTCAAGACCTCATCCCAGCGCGCCTCCAGCGCTTCCATCAGCCGCGTCAAGAAGCTCGGGCTCCAGACCGAGATCAAGCCCAGCCGCTCGCACCCGATCAAGGACGTCAACGTCAGCTGGCGCCAGCGCGCCATGTCGTGATGACGCGCGAGCGACGGCGGTGTGGCCATCAGCTGGCGGATCGCCCAACCCAGCGGCCCTGAGAAGTAGGCGGTGTCATCCTCTAGCCCGATCGGCATGCCCCCGGCCGTGACCTCACGCGCGCGCGTCGCTGGCGAGATAGACCAGTAGCTGGCCGTGCCGCGCAGCGCCGGATAGGTCTGTATCATGTCGTAGAGCCAGGGCTTGGTGGCCGCGCCAAACTCATCCAACAGCGCGGCCGTATATGGGAAGCAGCGATCGACGCCGCTTGAGCCGCTGGTGCGCTCCAGCGCGCGCGGCACGCCTGGCCAAAGCACGTCGCGCTCGCCAGCGGCCACGCGCGCCACCCAAGGCGCCATCGCGTCCCCGTCTGTGATCGGCATCACGCGCTGATAGTCAGTCAAGCTGCGCACCTTCGCCAGCCCATGCGCGCGCCCATACGCCGTGCGCGCGCCAGCGCGCAGCACGCGCGTGAGCGCCTCGTGCTGCGCGCGCGCAGGATCAGCCGCCGCGCGCTCAAAGCGGCGCCATGACGGCCACAGTGACGCCTCATAGCCCGCATGCAACACGCGCATCATGTCTGGGATCATCGCTCACCCTCATCCTGACCCTGGCGAAGCGACCTCTTTGCATCGCGGCGCGCCTTGACCGATAGTCCCACCTTACGCGCGATGCACCTCCCCTCGCTACACCCTAGGCTGATGGGATGCGTGTTTGGTCGATGCGCGACGCTAAGATCTTCTGGCTTGCTGATGAGGTTGATGATGCGCGCGCTCTGCTCCCTGCTGCTCTTCTTGGCCACCCTCTCACTGGCACCCACCCTCGCCAGCGCCGCTTGTCTCGGCGCCAGTGGCCCCAACGGGATCGTGGAGGCTGGCGAGGCGTGCGATGATGGCGACAACGATCAGCACAATGGCTGCACCAACCAGTGCACCATCGCGCAGGGCTATCAGTGCGAGGTCGCCCCCGTGGGGCTCACCCCTGAGCAGCAGAGCGCGCTGGTGTGCGCGGTGAACATGAGCGCCGCCTGGACCGCGACGCCGCTTGGCGGCGAGCAAACCGCCAACAGCGTGCCCACGATCGCGGCCACCGGGATCGACGCGATGGCGCAGGCCTTCACCATCGACATCACGCCGACAGGGACTGACAACGATTACATTGGCTTTGCGCTCGGCTTTAGCGCCGGCGACATGGCCAACCCCAGCGCAGACTACCTGCTCGTCGACTGGGACGGCGGCGGCGCGCTCACCAACGCTGGCAAGCTGCGCGTCAAGCGCGTGCAGGGTGTGCCTAACGGCGTGTCGTGTGACGCCCTGCTCGGCTGGGAGATCGCCACCGCCAATGGGCCTCACGTCACCACGCTCGCCACCGTGAGCAGCGGCCCTGGCGCGACCGCCTGGGTGCCCAATCGCGCGCTGCGCTTCTTCGTGAGCTACACCCCCACCTCCCTCCAGATCAGGCACCAAGGCGCGCTCATCGTGGAGCTGAGCTCGCCCGCCACAAGCCCCTTCCCTGGCGGTGAGGTGGGGTTTTATGGGCTGTCGCAGACGGCCAATTACGCCTTGTATTTGCCGTCGCTGTGCAGCTCAAGCCTCGACCTGAGCGCGGTTGGGATTAACCTCACGAACGTGCAGCGCGACGCGCAAGCGCTCACGATCCAAGGCAGCGTCGAGGCCTTCATCAAGCTCGACTCAGCGTCCGCGGTTGGCCCTTACACCGTGCGCGCCTTCCTCGACGCCGATGGCGACGGCGCCTATGGTCCCAATGACGCGGTGATCGGCGACGTCGTGGTCAACACCCACCCCTCCAACGCAGCGCTCCCGGTGACGATCCCCATCATGGGTGTGCAGCTGACCGACTTCGCGGGCCAAGACATCGGCTTCATCATCGACCCCAGCGCGACGCTCGCAGAGTCAAACCCCAGCAACAACACGCTGCTGCGCTCACAGCAGGCCTGCTCGCCAGCTCAAGCGAACCTCACAGTGTCGTGGCTGCGCTATGATCTGCGCTCGTGGCCCGCGAGCGGGCAGCTCACCGCGCGCATCGGCAACGGCGGCGCGGGGGCCGCGCCTGCGGGCGCGCTCGTGCGCTTGTATGATGGCGCAAACACCACCATGCCTGTCGCGGCCACCACGCTGCTGGCGCCGCTGGCACGCGGTGCGTTTACAGATGTGAGCGTGGTGTGGCCTGGTCCCCTGCGTGACCTCGACGCGCTGCAAGGGCCGCTGAGCGTGATGGTCGATCCTGATAATGCGCTCGCTGAGTGCGATGATGCCGACAACACGCACCAGCTCATCTTCCCGATCGTCGGCCAGATAAGCGCCCCAGCGCAGGGTGGCCCCGCGCTAACCTCGCCACATGACACCGCGCAGGGTCAAGCGCAGGGCGCCAGCGCTCTGCTGCTGACGCTGACGCGCGCCGATGGTTCGGTCGTGGCCACCGAGACGATCAGCCCCCTGGCCGATGGCTCATGGGCGTGGCCGATGGGGCCGCTCGCCAATGGCGATTACACGCTCACCACCGTCGCGCGCACCGACGATGGCAGCTATGGGCCACCGCGTGAGCGCGACTTGAGCGTCGCCGTGACCATCCCCATCAGCTTCAGCGCGCCCGCGCCCATGGCGGTGCTCAACCAGAGCACGCCGACCTTGAGCGGTGATACGGTGCCAGGCGCGGAGGTCACGATCCTCATCGCTGACGCGCAAGGTCAGCCTGTGTCCACCCTCACCGCCACCGCCGACGCGGCTGGCGCTTGGAGCGCGACGCCGCCCATGGCGCTCATGGATGGCGCCTATGTCGCCACCGCCTCGGTCAGCGACGCGCTGGGCAACAGCGCCTCCACGCAGACCACCTTCACCATCGCCACCTCGGCGGGCGAGCTGAGCATCAGCGCGCCTACAGACGCGCAGGTCGTGCGCACCGTCACCACCGCGCTGGCGGGCAGCGTCAGCGATGATGTCACCACCGTCTCGCTCTCCCTCATCGACGCAGACGGCATGGTCGTCGAGAGCTGGAATGCCCCCGTCGACGCCCATGGCCAGTGGAGCGTCAGCTCACCGATGCTTGAGGATGGCCAGTACACGCTGCGCGCCAGCGCGCGCCGCCCCAACGGCCAGACGCTGCGCGCCGAGGCGCGCTTCACGGTCGATCTGAGCGTCATGGTCACGCTGACGACGCCCGCCGATGGCGCGCTCCTCAGCGCCGACGCGCCTTTCGACATCACAGGGACCGCCTCGCCAGGGGCGCAGGTCAGCGTCAGCGTCGATGGCGCGCCGTTCGCCACGACCACCGCTGACGCCGCTGGCGCGTGGGCGGTCAGCGCGGCGGTGCCTAGCGACGTGGACACCTTTGAGCTCCTTGTCACCGCGCGCAATGACGCGGGCCGCACCGCCAGCGATGGCCCTCACGCCGTGACGATCGAGCGCCCCTCACCTTCGCGCGATCCGCTCGTCATCGCGGCGCCTACGGACGGCGCGACGCTCGATGGGCCTGACGTGGTGGTCAGCGGCAGCGCCGAGCCGAACACCACGCTGACGATCTGGCTGGATGGCGAGCTGGTCGATGAGGTCGTGTCAGACGATGAGGGCCGCTGGCAGCTCACGCTGACGGAGGTCGCCCCGGGAGAGCACGCGGTCAGCGCGCGCGATGGCGTGCTGCGCGATGACGCCACCTTCTCGGTCCGTCCACCTGATGCGCCCGTGGATCCGGTCGACCCCCTCGATCCGTTTGATGAGACGGTGTCGCTCAACGGCAGCACCTCGTGCGCTATGGCGCCCCAACCGCTGAGCCCACCCACGCGCGCGCTCGCTTGGCTGATGGGCCTTGGCGTGGTGGTCGCGTGGCGCCGCAGGCGCCCGCGCTGAGACGCGAGCTGTGGCGCCCAAGGCCTGAAGGCC
>CAYXWB010000277.1:0-7342 GCA_964468515.1 uncultured Bradymonadales bacterium
CGATCCGAATATATCTAGCCATCGCGACTATCTTACCTTGAGAAGGGGGCGGCGCGCCGCGCCAGGAACGATCACTACCTCTCTTTTCGGACAGAGATCGCCACATCATGCGTCGCGCGCGTAAGATTCTTGCTGACGCGCTCGCGCCACGTCAATGTAAATACGCCCCAGCCCACCCATCGGGTAGGGAATGGGCGGCTGCGCACACCTCGTTATCTCTGCAAGCGTTGGGCCATCCTCAAATAGCGTGAATTATGACACCACGACGCCTCATCATCGCTGGCGCACACAGCGCCCTTGGCCAAGAAATCTGTCGCCTCGCCGTGGCGCTCGGTCACGACGTCGCGGGGATCGCCGCGAGCGCGATGCCCCCCAGCGATGAGCCCTGGACCCACGGCGTGCGCTGGCTGTGTGATGGTGCGCCCTCACAAGGCGCACGGCGCGACGCGCTCTCTCACGCCGACGCCCTCATCCTCGCCATCCCCATGAGCGAGCATCACGAGGCGTTGACGCAACACCTCCTGCTTGAGGCGCATGACGCCTACACCGCGCGGGTGGTTTATCTCTCACTGGATGTCCAAGCGCCTTGGCCCTCAAGCTGGCTTGAGCAAGCCGCCTCGCTTGAGGCGACGCTGCGGGAGTCGGCGGAGGTCGTCGTACTGCGCGCGGGCCCTGCGCTTAGCGCCGATGACGAGGCGCCGCTTGAGGCGGCGCAGGTCTTGGGCGATGCGGCGCATGACTCAAGCCACACGCCCACGCTGATGCCGCAGCTCGCCATGGCCGCGCTGCGGGCCGCGCTTGAGCCACATCATGCGGGCAAGACCCTCTCCCCCGAGGAGGTCGCTTATTTGGGTGACGCGCTGATGCTCCAGAGCTGAACCCCGCAAAAGCAGATGAGGCCGCCGCGCGACTTGTCGCGCGGCGGCCTCGTCTGCTGTGACGCGCGACAAGTCGCGCGTCGTGCTCACATCACAGGCGCGGCGAGTAGTACTCGACGACGAGCTGCTCTTCCACGTCGAAGATGATGTCTTCGCGGGTGGGGAGCGCCTCCATGCGGCCAGTGAAGGTGTTGCGGTCGAAGCTGAGGTAGGCTGCGAGCGACGCGGAGGGGTTCGCCAGCGACTCTTGGATCACGACCAGCGGGCGGCTCTTGGGGCGCACCGAGATCTCTTGACCCGCCTGAACGCGGTAGCTGGGGCGGTCAACCTTGCGGCCATCGACCATGATGTGGCCGTGGACGACGAGCTGACGCGCGGCCGGGATCGTCGGGGCGAAGCCCAGACGGAACACGACGTTGTCGAGGCGCTGCTCAAGCAAGCGCAGCAGCGCCTTACCCGAAGGATCCTTGGAGCGCTGCGCGTCGGTGAACAGGTTGCGCAGCTGCTTCTCGCTCAAGCCGTAGTTGAAGCGGATCTTCTGCTTCTCGTACAGCTGCTTCTTGTACTCGCTGAAGCGCTGGCGACCACGACCATGCTGGCCGGGGGGATAGTTGCGACGCTCGGCGTCCTTGCGGGTCAGCCCCGGCAGGCGCGTGCCGAGGCGGCGGACGATACGAAGCCTGGGGCCAGTGTAACGTGCCATGTGTGTGTTGTGCTCCTCAAACGTTCCGTGCGTGATGATCTCAGCTCATGTCGAGCGGTCACCGCTTCAAGCTGTCTTCTTAACGTACGCTGCCGGAGGCTGCGCATAGCGGCTCAATCGCCTCGCGAGTTTGGGAGAGCAGAGGATCTGACGCTCTGTCTCCCGGCGCCGCGGTCTTCATCGCTCATCGCGCACGAGGCGGCAGATGAGTCATAAAACGCGAGGCGGCGAAGAGCCTCCAGGGGGTCAAGTTTCTTCCACAATCGTCCGCCGCTGGCAAGCGCTAATTTCACCGCGCTCGCCAGCGGCGCGCACCACGTGCTATCACTGACGCCCCGCGCCCCCTGCCCGGCGCCCTCCTCTGCCTCAGGATGCTGCCATGCCCTTGACCTCATCACGCGCTCTGATGACCCTCACGGTGTTGCTGTGCGTAGGCTGCGGCCCGCGCCCCAAGCCCGCGCCCAACACCGCCCCCTTGCGCGGCGGCGAACAGGTCGCGCGTGAGGGCAGCGAGGCGACGCAGGCGCGCCTCGATCGTGAGGGCACCCAGAGCGTGATCAAGGCCAGCAGCGCCTCGCCACAGGCCGCCACCAAGGGCGAGCTCGCGCGTGAGCAGGCTGACACGCCGGCCGCACAGGCGCGCGGTGAGGAGGACCAGCTGCGCGCTTGCACCACGGCATGTCAGGCCAGCCCGCCGCGCGCGCTCATGACGCGCGGCCCCACGCCCGACATGCTGTGCGCCTCTGAGGTCTGCCCTCAGCGCTGCGCGCAGGCCAAGCAGCTCAAGGCGATCACGGCCACTGATCAGGCCGCTTGCGTCTCACAGTGCGATCAGGAGCGCCCGCAAGATGCCACCGACGCGCCTCACAGCGCGCCCGGGCTGGACAAGGCCGGCGCCTCGCCATGCGAGCTGATGTGCGCCTGCGCGCACGGCGCGCTGTGATGTGCTCGTGACCCGACGCGCCCTGCTCTTATCCGCCTATGATGCGGCCAGCCACCAGCGCTGGGCGCGCGGCCTCGTCACGCACCTTGGCGAGGATTACGACTGGACGATCGCCGCGCTCGCGCCGCGTCACTTCGCGTGGCGCGCGCGCGGCAACCCGATCACCTGGGCGCTAGGTCCTGCCGCGCTGCCTGAGCACGATGACTACGCGCTGATCGTGGCGACCTCGATGGTCGAGCTTGCCACGCTGCGCGGGCTGCGGCCTAAGCTTGCGCGCGTGCCGACGCTGCTCTACTTCCATGAGAATCAGTTCGCCTATCCGGGCGTCGAGCGCGATCCCAACGCGCTGCACTTGCAGCTCGGGAGCGTGACGAGCGCGCTGGCGGCCGATCGCATCGTGTTCAACTCGCGCTACAATCGCGACACCTTCTTGTCGGGGGTCCACGCGCTGTTAAAGCGCATGCCCGATCATGCGCCTGCGCAGGCGGTGAGCCTCGCGCTGGCGAGGCGCGCCGAGGTGCTGGCGGTGCCGCTGGAGGATGCGCTGTTTGAGCGTCCGCGCCCGACGACGCGCAGGCCGGGGCCAGCGCGCCTGACGTGGAATCATCGCTGGGAGCATGACAAGGCGCCCGAGCGCTGGTTTGACGCGTTAATCGCGCTGGCCAAAGCAGGCCATGACTTCGAGGTGCGGGTGCTGGGGCAGCGGTTTCGCCGCGCGCCTGAGGCGTTCGAGCGCGGGCGCGCGGCGCTCGGCTCGCGCGTCATCGCGTGGGGTTATCTGCCCGATCTGGCCGCGTACCATGACGCGCTGCGCGACACGGACATCGTCTGCTCCAGCGCGCTGCACGACTTTCAAGGCCTCGCGATGCTGGAGGCTGCGGCGCTGGGGGCGTCGCCGCTGGCGCCCGCCAGGGTGGCGTATTCGGAGTGGTTTGGGCCTGAGCACCTGTATGATTCGCGCGAGGACGCGCCCGACGCAGAGCGCGAGGCGCTGTGTCAGGCGCTTGAACGCTCGCTCTACGCGCCGCCGCCGCCACCAGACCTCGCTTGGCTGAGCTGGGCGGCGATGGCGCCTCACTATCGCGGCGCCATCCAGCGCGCGATCACCTCCCATGAGGAGCACCGATGAGCCAGACCGATCTGCGCTATGAGCGCAAAGGGTCCGTCGCCCTGATCACCCTCGATCGCCCCGAGGCGCGCAACGCGTGGAGCGAGGCGATGCTCGCCAGCATGCTCGACGCGCTCGATCGCGCTGAGGCCGACGCGGCGGTCCGCGCGCTTATCATCACAGGGGCAGGCCAAGCCTTCAGCGCGGGCGGCGATCTGCGCGCGATGCGCGATCGCGAGGGGATGTTCGCGGGCGACACGGTGGGCCTGCGCGATCGCTACAGCCGAGGCTTGCAGCAGGTCGCCAGGCGCCTCGATCACTTCGAGAAGCCCGCCATCGCGGCGGTCAACGGCGCGGCCATCGGCGCGGGCCTTGACCTGGCGTTGATGTGCGACATCCGCGTGGTGAGCGACGCGGCGCGCTTTGGCTCGACGTTCGCGAGCGTGGGGCTGATCCCAGGTGACGGGGGCGCCTTCTTGCTCACGCGCGCCATCGGCTTCGCCCGCGCGGTGGAGCTGATCCTCACGGCGCGCGTGTTCGACGCCGAGGAGGCGCACAGGCTCGGGCTCGCGCACCACGTGGTCGCCCCCGACGAGGTCATGCCACGCGCGAGCGCCATCGCGTCACAGATCGCTGCCCTGCCCGCGCCAGCGGTGAAGATGGCCAAGGCGGCGCTGTATCGCACCTACAATCAGGACTTGGAGAGCGCGCTCCAGCTCACGGCGGCGTTCCAGAGCTTGGTGCAGCACACCACGGCGCACGAGGACGCCGTCAACGCGATGCTCGCCAAGCTCACCAAGTGAGCGCGCTTTAGATGCGCGCGGCCTCGCTCGGGACCTCCAGCGCCTCAGGCGGCGTCTTGAGCACGACGACCTCCACGAAGGTCTGCAGCTCGCGCACGTTGCCGGGCCAGTCGTGGGCGAGCATGCGGGCGCTGAGGTCGTCGGACAGGCGCTGGGCTTGGCGGCCGTAGCGGCTGGCGAAGCTGAGCAGGAACAGCTTCGCCAGCGGCAGGATGTCCTCGCGGCGCTCGCGCAAGGGCGGCACCTCCAGCGCGTGATCGCGCAAGAGCAGGTGAAGATCGTGTCGCAGCCGTCCGAGCTGGGTCATGTCGCGAGGATCATGATGGGTGCTCGCGATGAGCCGCGCGCTGACGCGCCGCCCCACGCTCTCGCCGATGCGGCGCACCTCACCTTCGCGCAATAAGCGCGCGAGCTTGGCCTGCATGGCGCTGGGCAAGAGGTCGATCTCCTCCAAGTAGACGGTGCCCTCACGGGCCAGCTCGAAGACCCCCTTGCGTGCGGCCTGCGCGCCTTCGAGCGCCCCCTCGGCGCAGCCGAACAGCTCAAAGCCTAGCTCCTCCTCGCTCAAGCTGCCACAGTGCAGGCTGATGAGGATGCCGCTGCGCCTGGCCCCCAGGTGATGCAGCGCGCGCACCAGCAGCTCCTTGCCCGAGCCCGCCTCACCGAGGAGCAGCACGGGGCTGGGCGGCTGATCGACGAGCGCGTTGAGGCGCGCGAAGGTGCGCTGCATGGCGGGGCTCTCGCAGACCAGCTCCTTGAACAGGTAGCGACGCCGCTTGCGCTCTAAGAAGTAGCGGTTCTCCTCGGCCAAGGCGCCCGCGCGGCGCGCCTGCTGGCGCACCGCCAGTGAGAGGGACACGAGCGGCTGCACCGCTCGGATCCAAGCCTCAAGCAGCGGCGCGGGCGCCTCACCCGCTCGCTCTAAGCAGAGCATCGCGCCGAGCGACTGACCCCAGCGCAGCCCAAAGTAGATGGACTCTCCCGCGGGAGCGTCTGCGGCGCGGGTGTACTGGGTGACATCCTCAAGCTGGGCGCGCAGCGCCTCGGCGTCGGTGCCAAACCGCAGGAGCGGATCAGCCGCCATGGCGAAGCGCTGGGTGCTGAGGTCCAAGGCGAAGCTGTCATCCAAGAACTCCTCTGCGGCGGTGAAGATCACCAGCGCGACGCGACGCAGCGCGAGCTTGGCGCTGCCTTGTGCGGAGGCGGCCAGCGCGCGCAGCAGCACCTCCAGATCGCCTGGCGCGTCGGCCAGCGCGCTGGCGAGCGCGGCGTCCACGGGCAGCGGCGCGCCCTTCAAGGGGCGCATCACCCACGCGCCGCGCGCGCGTCCGGCCCACGCCACGACCTCAAGCTGCCCCTCACCGCCGCCAAAGCACAGCACATCGCCTACCGCGAGCGACAGCGTGGCGGCGTCATGATCCTGATCGATCAAGGCGCCATCACGCACCACCTCCACGAGCGCTTGCAGCTGCAAGCTGATGCCCGCGTCATCGACGACCAACGCGCCGAGCTGCGGGGCGGCGTGCGGTGAGGGGATCACCAGATCATTGGCGGGGCCGCGCCCCAGCGAGATGCGCGGGCGATCGAAGACATACTCGCGGACTTGTCCGTCGCAGGTCAGCCGCAGCCGCAAGGTCATGCTTTGCTCCAAGAGGCCATAGGGAGGGGTCAAGGTGACGCGGGGGACGCGCCCGGATCATCAGCGAGGGGTGAAGGCGGCGCATCAGATGATGCACCCACCAGCGCATCGGGCGACGCATCAGGGCTGTCGTCAGAGGCGCGCTGCGGCTGGCGGGCCAGCCGCAGCGCGTCCTCCACGCCGTGCAAGGCGACCAGCAGCTCGAACGCCTCAATGGAGTCCACGCCCACGACCTCAGGCACCTCGGAGGGCTGGCCGCCCTTGCCTAAGACGCTGGCCCAGGTTTGCAGCCGGAAGGCGTCGCGGTGGGTCGAGTCGAGCGCGGTGACGCGCTTCATGGCCGCCTCGCACAGCCCATAGCGGCGACCCTCGCACTCAGGCAGGTTGGTCAAGAAGAGGCGCATGGCGCGCTCCTCATCCGACATCGCGGAGGGCGCAGGGCGCGCATCATAGGCGTCCATCATCGCATCATGCGAGGCGATGCGCGCTTGGCGCACGATCATCTCGCCATGCTCCAGCGCGCGCTGCTGATCGCGCATCAGCGCGGCGTCTGCGATGGCCGGATCGGGCGGCTTGGTAGCGACGCGCACCACGCTGATGACCACGCTGACGAGCAGCGCGACAGCCCCGTACCACAGCAGCGCATAGAGCAGCGCGCGGCGCAGCGAGTCCTCGCGGGGGCGAGGCGCGTAGAAGCTCGCGATGGTCGCCGCGCGCTCGCGCGCTTGGCGCGCGCTGGCGATCCAGGGGCGGATGAGCAAGAAGGTCAGCCCGTAGCGCAGCGCGGCGTCCTCTTGGCCATTGTAGACCTGCCCCGCGCCAGGCGCCATGACGCTCAGCGCGCGCGCGACCTCAGGGGCGTGAGGCGGTCGCGGATCATACCCCTCAGGCGCATAAGGAGGCGGCGCCTCCTCGGGGGTGAAGGCGGTGGCGAAGTGGCTGCCATCAAAGCGACGCCCACGCTCAAGCTCGCTCGCCGCAGACGCCGCGCCTGGCGCGCCCCAGGGCGCGCGCGTGGGCGCGTTGGGCTCAAGCTCAGGTGGCGACTGCGCGGGCTTGGGCGTTTGCGCTGGCGTCAGCGGCTCCGCGCCGAAGTCGAGCACAGGCGGCGCAGACGCCCGGGTGACAGGCGCGCTTGGATGCAGCGGCGCCGATGCAGCGGGCAGCTTCGGCTGCGGGGGCGGCATCACAGGCGGCGCGCTGACCCCAGGCTCAAGCGGCAGTGATGCGCCGATGCCGAGCGCGGCCCAGCCTTCCGGCTGGGCCGC
>CAYXWB010000278.1:0-7335 GCA_964468515.1 uncultured Bradymonadales bacterium
CCGAGATGCTCGCCCCCATCGACGCCCACGACCAGCCCTCCTCGACGACCACCGCACGGTTGGTCTTCTTCACTGAGGTGCGGATGATGTCCTTGTCGAGCGGGCGCAGCGTGCGAGGATCGACGACCTCGACCTCAATGCCCTCCTCGGCCAAGCGCGCCGCCGCCTCAAGCGCGACATGCACCATGCGGCTCCACGCCACGATCGTGCAATCACTGCCCGCGCGCTTGATGTCCCCCTTGCCCATCGGGATCAGGTACTCCTCCTCGGGCACCTCGCCCTCGAAGCCGTACATGATCTCCGACTCGATGAAGATGACCGGGTCAGGATCGCGGATGGCGGTCTTGAGCATCCCCTTCGCGTCGTAAGGGGTCGACGGCATCATGACCTTGAGGCCAGGGAAGTGGACGTACTGGGCCTCAAGCGACTGCGAGTGCTGCTGAGCGAGCGCGCCACCCGCGCCGCCCGCGCCGCGCACGACGATGGGGCAGGAGAGCTGGCCCCCGCTCATGGAGCGCATCTTAGCCGCAGTGTTGACGACCTGATCGAGCGCCAAGATGGCGAAGTTGAAGGTCATCATCTCAATGATGGGCTTGAGGCCGACCATCGCCGCGCCGATGCCGATGCCCGCGAAGCCAAGCTCCACGATCGGCGTGTCGATCACACGCCGTGAGCCAAACTCATCGAGCATGCCCTGGCTGACCTTGTACGCGCCGTTGTACTGCGCGACCTCCTCGCCCATGAGGAAGATGGCGTCATCGCGCCGCATCTCCTCGCTCATCGCCTCGCGCAGCGCCTCACGAAATTGAACCTTACGCATCGTGTATCACTCCCTAAAGCGGGCCGTTACAGGCTCAGCGCTCAATGTCAAAAGGCCACTCGACGCAGACATCCTCGAACAAGGCGCTGTCATCGGGGAACGGCGACTCCTCAGCGAACTGGATGCTGGCCTTGACCTCAGCCTTGACGTCCTTGTCCAGCTGCTTGAGCGCATCATCGGTGGCGAGCTTGTGCTCGACGAGCCAGTTGTGGAGCTGCTGAATCGGATCGCGCCCAAGCTCCACGTCAAGCTCGTCCTTGGTGCGATACTTGGCAGGATCGCTCATGGAGTGGCCGCGGAAGCGATACGTGGCGATGTCCACGAGCGAGGGGCGCCCCTGCTCACGCGCTAGCGCCACCGCGTGCTTCATCTTGTCGTAGACCTCGAACAGGTCTTGGCCATTAATCTTAATGGGCTCCACATTGTAGCCCTGGGCCTTGAGCGTGAGGTCCGTCACCGCGCTTGAGCGCTCAAGCGAGGTGCCCATCGCGTAGCGGTTGTTCTCAATGATGAACACCACCGGCAGCTTCCACAGCGAGGCCATGTTCAAGGCCTCATGGAACGCCCCCTGGTGGATGGCCCCATCGCCGAAGAAGCACAAGCACACCGCCCCCTCGCCGCGATACTTGCTCGCAAAAGCGATGCCCGTCGCGGTGGGGATGTGTCCGCCCACGATGCCCCAGCCGCCATAGAAGCGGCTCTTGACATCGAACAGGTGCATCGAGCCACCCTTGCCACCGCTACAACCCGTCACCTTGCCGAACAGCTCCGCCATGACCGCGTCGGGGTGGACGCCCTTGGCGATGGCCTGCCCGTGCTCTCGGTAGCCGCTGACGACGTAGTCCTCAGGCTTGAGCGCGGCCATGGCGCCCACGGCGACGGCCTCTTGGCCGATATAGAGGTGACAGAAGCCCTTGATCTTACCCATCTGATAGACGCGCCCAGCCTGCTCCTCGAAGCGGCGCATGTGCAGCATCTCGCGATACATCTGGACGAGGCGCTCCGCGCCAAGCTCCTCCAGCGCTTGCTTTGCGAGCGCCTCATCTAAGCCGGACGCCGCGCGCGCGGCCTCGGTCTGCGTCGATTCTTGTACCATCGCTTGGAACCTCTGTGCGTGGGAGAGACGATGATGAGCGAAGCGGCGCCCAGGCCGCGCCGGGCGCGAGCCATGGCAGGGGGGCGCGGTGCCCTCGGTTCTTAGTGTGGCCTCATGCCAAGGTCAAGGCAAACCGCACGCCCGGCGAGCGGGCGCCTTAACGCGCGCGAAGCGCTTGAAAATTGGGCGCACGCTCGGCATCATCACAGGAGCAGCTCACCCCATGTCAGCGCGCTGACAGGTCCGCTCAAGAGCGCTTCACCTGCGCCTGTCTTCATGATAGCTTATAAGCGCATGTGACGATCTTTGAGAAGATCACACCCTAAGCCCAGCAGCTCTGACCGCATCGCTCACTTGGAGACCATCGATGAAGCGCTACACCCTGCCCTGTCTCGCCATGGCGAGCGCGATGGCCTTGCTGGCCACTACCTCTTGTACTGATGATGACGTCTCTCGCCCCGGTGATTCGAATAATGGCTGCGCGACGGGACAGCAGCGCAACCCGAACAACGACCGGTGTGAGCCGATCAACAACACCACGCCCACGACCGGGCCTCCAGTGACGACCATCCCCGAGCCCGAGCCTTGGGCTGATGACGACGGCGACGGCATCCTCGATCGCTTCGACAACTGCCGCTTCGTCTCGAACACCGACCAAGCCGACAGCGACGGCGATGGCGTCGGTGACGCCTGCGACAACTGCGTCGATGTCGCAAACGCCGACCAAGCCGACTCCAACGGCGATGGCGTCGGTGACGCCTGCACTGAGAACGACCAGACCTACAATCCCAACCGCGACACCGACGGCGATGATGTCGCTGACATCGTCGACAACTGCCCCAACACGCCCAACGCCGATCAGGTTGACACCGACGGCGATGGCCTGGGCAACGCCTGCGACAACTGCCCGCTGGTGATCAACCCCGACCAGACCGACACCTCAGGCAACGGCACGGGCGACGCCTGCGAGACCTCCCCCGTGGGCATCCCGATCTGCGATTCCAAGGAAGAGCAGTTCATGCGCGTGGAGCCCAACATCTTCATCATCCTCGATCGCTCGGGCTCGATGGCGGGCACAAAGTGGAACAACGCACGCGCCGCGCTTGATGTGATCGCTGACACCCTCACCTCTGATATTCGCTTTGGCATCTCGCTCTACCCGCTCGCCGGTCAAGCATGTAACAGCGAGAATAAGCGCGCCATGGGCGTACAAACGCCAGCTAGCTTCCGATCGGCTTATGCGGGCGCCAACGCAGACGGGTCAGCGACACCCACTGCGGGCGCCATGCGCGATGCGTTCAATGGAAACTGGGTCGTCGAGCCTGGCGATCCGCTCAATGACATCCGCCCCAAGGCCATCGTCCTCATCACCGATGGCTCCACCACAGGCTGCGATAACGAACAAGGCAGCCACAGCAACGTCGTCAACTGGGCCAACCGCTTCCGCATGGAGCGCAACACCGTCACCTACGCGGTGGGCTTTGGATCTGGCGCTAATACAAGTCAGCTCGCTCAGATCGCCACCGCTGGCGGCACGGGCAACTACCTCGTCGCTGACAACACCGCCACGCTCGTGACCGCGCTCCAGAACATCGCGGGTGACTTCATCTCCTGCACCTATCGCCTCGATAACGCGGCGCCTGACCCCAACAAGATGTGGGTCAGCATCAACAACAATCAGCTGCAGCGTAACCCGACCACTGGCTACTCCTACGACGCGGCCACCAGCACCGTCACCATCCACGGCCAAGCCTGCACCGATCTGCGCGCAGGTGATCCGAACAACACCAACCTCAAGATCGAGCTGGGCTGCGCGGGTGTGGCCTGTACGCCTACCGGCGAGGAGATCTGCGACTACATCGACAACAACTGTGATGGGCAGGTCGATGAGGGCTGTGAGCAATGCAGCCCTGAGGTCTGCGATGGCACGGACAATGACTGTGATGGCGTCATCGACAACGGCTGCCCAGACTGCGCCCTTGACAACGAGAGCTGCGAGACTGGCGCGGACTGCTGTAATGGCTCCTGTCGTGACAACATCTGCCAGCCCCCATGTCGCCCCTCCGGCGTCTCTTGCCTTGAGGACGGCGACTGCTGTCAGGGCAGCTGCGCCAAGGGCGCTGGCCAGAGCATCGGCGTCTGCATCACGGGCTGAGCCACGTACACAAGCCTAGCCCCAACGCGAGGGGCGGTCGGCTTAAGCCGACCGCCCCTCGCGCGCTCTGCGCGGATGACACAGCATGATCCTGCAAACACGGCTAAGGCGCGGCTGAGGGCCGCATCCGGTCAAGGCGCGCGGGGTGCTGATGGCGAGGTTGTGCGTGTGGGCAAGGCTCGGAGGCTTGCGGCTCTTGGCGCACAGCTTGAGGGGGCTGTGACCGTGTCACAGCCCCCTCAAGCTGTGCGCCAAGAGCCCAGGCATGTGTCAGAAGATGGGGACGTCAACCGTGGGCGTGGTCTTCTTGGGCGCTTTGGCGCCAGCGGCGGGTTTGACGTCAACCCAGTCGGCCTCCTGGCCCTCACCGGCAGGGGGCTGCTTCGTGGCGGGCACGACCACGGCTGCTGCCGCTGTCGCGGCGCTGCCACCCACGCGCGCCTCCTTGGGGCTAGGCTCACGGGTGGGTTGAGGCGCAGCGGCTCGCGCGACGGGCTCTAAGCGCAGCGCGAGCGTCGCTGGCGAGGAGGGGTCGAGCTGCATCGTGCGGGTGGTATAACCCGGCGCCTCGACGCTGATCTCCGCGCGCTCAGTGAAGCTGACCTGCTGTGGGGCGCGCCCAAGCAGCTGGCCATCGCGATGCACGAGCGCGCTCGGTGGCCCCGTGACTGTGACGGTCACGCTATGCGCCACTGACTCCGGCGCAGCGGGCTCGTCCTCAACGGGCTCGTCTAATAACGGCTCGGGCGCCTCCTCCGTGTCCGTCGAAGGCGCCACATCAGCGGTGGCCAGCGCGACCGACGCGGGCGCGAGGGTCGCGCTGGCCACCGCAGCGTCAGCGCGCATCATGTGAGAGATGCCATAAATCGCACCCGCGCCGATGAGCGCGACAGCGCTGAGGGCGACGAGCAGCGGCCCCTTGCTGCGCGCGCGGGGCGCTGGCGCGCTGCCCAACCAGTCGATCGCGTCAATGGCCGGCGCTGGCGCTGACGCCACGCGCTGAAAGCTTGGCGGCGCCTCAAACTTCGGCGCGGCGTCAGGAGCGACGAGCGGCGCGGGGCGAATGGGTGAGCTTGGGGTCGGCTGAGGCGGCGCGTTGGGGCGCAGCGAGACCGAGGACGACGAGATGCCCGCGTGAGGACCGCTGTGGCGCTCATGCGCGAACAGCGCCTCTGTGGCGAGCGAGGCCTCGGGCAGCGCGTCAAGCGCGGCGAGCATGGCGTCGGCGCTGGGAAACCGCGCCGCAGGCTCTTTGGCCACCGCCTTGGCGATGACCGCGCCGAGCGGCGTCTGCGCCAGCGCGGGAGACAGCGCGATCGGCTCCAGTGAGACTTGGCGCTGCATCACCTCCCAGCGCCCTGTACCGGCGAACACGCTCTGCCCGGTCAACATCTCGATCATGATGAGGCCGAAGCTGTAGAGATCGGTGTTGGGGCCCAGCGGCGCGCCGGTGATCTGCTCGGGGGCCATGTAGCGCAGCGTCCCGACGAGCATCCCCGCCGAGGTCAGCTCCTCATCCTCGCTGCCATGCCCATCGAGCACCTTCGCGATGCCAAAGTCGAGCACCTTCACGAAGTCGGTCTCACCGTGCATCTGCACGAGCATGATGTTGGCAGGCTTCAGGTCGCGGTGGACGATGCCGTGGCTGTGCGCCTCGGACAAGCTCTTGAGCACTTGGCGCGCCATGTGACGCACGCGACGCGGTGACTGCGCGCCCTCACGCTTGAGCAGGTCCTTGATGTTGTCGCCCCGCAAGTACTCCATCGTGTAGTAGAGCAGCCCCTCGGGGGAGTCGCGAAAGTCAAAGATGCGGATGGTGTTCGGGTGGCTCAGCACGCGGGTGGCCATCACCTCGCGGCGAAAGCGCTCGATCATCTCCTGGGGGCTTGGCCCCGAGGCGACCAAGAGCTTGAGCGCGACGTCACGATCCATGGTCTTATGGCGCGCCAGATAGACCGCGCCAAAGCCGCCCACGCCAAGCTGCTCTCGGATCTCATAGAGGCCATCGATGAGGTCGCCCACCTGAGGAAGATCACGCATCACGCGGTTCGCTCACTTTGCAAGGAGAGGATCTTGACTTCTCATGGTGTCAGGCCGAGGCTTGACCATCATGACACACGCACGCTACAAGGTCTTGCGCCAGCGTCATGAGAGCCCATTGGGCCCAGTGTATCACCTCCGGAGGATGATGTGTATAGCCGCCGAGTCGCCGCCATGTTCGCGGCTAGCGTGATCTTTGGAGCGTGGCACACCCCCTCCGCGAGCGCGCAAGAAGCCGACATGAGCGCCTTCGCCGCTGCCGTCGAGCAGGCCAAAGCGGCCTACACCAGCGGCGACTTCCCCGCAGCCATCACGCACCTGCGTCGCGCGAACATGATCCAGCCCGACGCCCGCTTGCTGCTCAACATCGCGCGCTCCTACGAGAAGCTCGATGACTGCGGGCTCGCGCTGGCCTACTACAAAGCCTTCATCAATGATGAGACCGCGCCGCCGGAGCTGGTCAAAGAGGCCACCAAGACCTTCAAGCGCGACGTGCGCAAGTGCAAGGCCTTCAGCGATGAGCTCTCGGGGCGCGTCCTGCTGCGCGTCGAGCCTGCGGATGTGGGCGCGCGCGTGCGGCTGGATGATGAGACCTTAGGCGCTGCGCCCCAAGAGGTCATCGCCCTCACCCCTGGCGAGCACGTCGTCAAGGTCCAAGCCCAAGGTCACGAGCCGCTGACGCAGGCCTTCACCGTCGAGAAGGGCCAGCCCGCCACCACCCTCACCTTGAAGCTTGAGCCCATCCTCGCGCCCGAGCCCGAGCCCGAGCCCGAGCCCGAGCCCGAGCCTGAGATCAAGCCCGTCGCTCAAGACAAGCCCCTCAACATCCCCGCCATCGCCCTCATGGGCGGCGGCGTCGCGGCGCTCGGCGTCGGCGTCTACATGAGCCTGGGCTACCTGCCGCCCCTTGACGAGCAGCGCGAGAACGCCACGAGCCAAGCCGAGTTTGATGACCTGACCGCGAGGACGGATCGAGGGCGCACCATCGGCCTCGTCAGCTACATCGCCGGAGGGCTGCTCTTGGCAGGCGGCGCCACTTGGCTGCTGCTCGACATGATGGGCGATGACAGCGAGGGCGCGCAGCTCGCCCCCATGATCTCCCCCGATGGCGCCAGCGTGTCCTTGCGGCTGCGGTTCTGAGCGAGGTCCCCCCCTGAGGCGAACGCGAAGCGGGCCGCTCCTGTGTCACAGGAGCGGCCCGCTTCGCGTTCGCCGTACGGGCGC
>CAYXWB010000279.1:0-7327 GCA_964468515.1 uncultured Bradymonadales bacterium
GGGAACGGCGCGCCGACGAACTGCTTGCCCCAGTCACCAAACGAGGTGACGAACATGTCTAAGAAGCCGTCGCCGTTAAAGTCAGCGAAGGAGACGCCCATCCACTCGGAGGCGCGCGCGAGCCCTGGTGAGCTGGCGGTGATGTTGGTGAACTGGCCGCGACCGTTGTTGCGAAACAGCTGCACGTAGCCGCGATCAAAGCCGCCCGCGGAGGCCATCGGGAAGTTGCACTGATCATCGGTCTGGACCAGATCCAGGTCACCGTCATTGTCAATGTCGACCAAGGCGGCGGCCCAGGTGATGGTGTTCAGCCCCGCAGGGTGACCGCTCGGGGTCAGGTTACGGATGCCGCTGGTGACGCTGGCGTCGAGAAAGGAGCTGTCCCCCTTATTAATAAAGAGGCTGTTGGGCTGGATATCGAGGCTGAAGGGATCAGTGAAGCACTCCACCAAGGTGTTGAGGGAGTAGCCGCGGGCGATGAAGATGTCGAGCAGGCCATCGCCGTTGACATCGCCCATGACGCAGGAGGCGGCTGAGACGCCCTGATGGATGCCCGCGCTGAGGGAGATGTCATTGAAGGTGCCGTCGCCGTTGTTCTGGAACAGGTGCGGCGGCGAGTCATGGCCCAAGACCATGAGATCAAGGTAGCCGTTGTTGTTGATGTCGCCAAAGCAGACGCCGGTGCTGTCTTGCGAGGTGACGGCCACGCCAGCCTGCGTGGCGACGTCGACGAAGCTGAGCTGACCAGTCTGCGCGTGCTGATTGAGGAAGAGGCTGTTGGGGGTGCCGGGGCCGTTGGTGACGTAGATGTCGAGATCGCCGTCGCGATCGACGTCCAAGAGCGCGACGCCTGGCATCCCGCGTGAGCGCATGGGGGTGGGCAGGATGTCATCCATGGTGATCGGCTGAGAGACGGAGGCCAGCAAGAACTGGAGCATGGCGGCGTGGCGCGTTGAGGGGGTGCGCTGATAGCTGGTGAGGCCGCTTGAGGGCGAGGTGGCGATGTCTTGAAAGGTGATGGGCGCTTGCGCTGAGGCGGGCGAGGTGAGCAGCATGAGGGAGAGGGCGCTCATTTGAGCGAGGCGGCGGGGCGAGCGGGCGCGTCCTGTTCTCATAGCGAACCTCCTTGAGAGCTGTCACATGCTGAGGTGTGAGGGTGCAGCGGTGCGTGAGGGTGCAGCGGTGGCGTTGAAGGGCGCGACTCAAGCGCAGCGTTGCCGCAGCGGCGTGAGCGCTGATGAAGCCTAAACAGAGCACTGTGTGGTAAAACCCCTGAGCGGTTTGCTTTATATTTATAAATGTAACAGAGCCGCGCGCGAAGATCTAGGACTTTTTGCGACCATTAAGCCGCGTGGGCGTAAAATGATGCGAAGAGGAGCGTTGCGAGGCGGCGCGACATCTGGCAGGATGAAGGTCGTAGAGCCAATCGCGTTGAGATCTTCGGGGGGAGCCTAAGACACCGCCCTGAGACAAGCGATGGCGGTGTCGTATGTGCGCTGCACGCTCCAGAGCGTGTCTAGCGCGTAAGGCAAGGAGGGGAGCCATGACTCGCCAGGACTATGAATCGCATTGGGCGCAGGTCAAAGCGCTCTATCACAGCCAGCAAGTGCAGCCGCTTGAGGACGCTATCGAGGCGCTGGCGCGCGCGGCGTCCTCGCCTTGGCAGCAGCGGCTGCTCCATCGCGCGCAGCCGCTGCTTGACGAGCTGCGCGATCGACAGCGCCAGATCGAGCGCTTCAACCGTATGGCGCTCTATAACAGGCTCCAGCACCTCATGGGCGTGCGCGGCTTCATCCCCGCTCGCCTCACCTATCCCGGCGGCTTGGTCCGGCTGATCCGCCTGTCCAAGCCTGAGGCTTACTTTATCGCAGCGCAGCAGCTCGATCGCCTCAGCCAGCGTCACCCGCGCAGCTTCTCGCTGGAGCTCGTCGAGCGCGTCTGAGCGCTCGCTTGCGCTGATGACCTCGCGCGACCCCTCATGTTAAGCTCAGCGCCCCCCTCGCTAGGAGGCGCCCCCTCATGATCTCAAGGCTCGACCTCGCCATGGCCGCGCGCCTGCTCACAGGCGCGAGCGATCACGCGCTGCATTGGGCGCAAGCCGCTGGCCTTCGCCGCAGCGCCCAGCTCATCACGCGCCTGCTCGCTGAAGACGAGCCCGCCAAAGGCCAGCTCGCCGCATGGCAGCTCACCACCCTCGCCGCCGTGCTCGCCCGCTTGTGCGACTACGACGCCCCCCTGCCCTCTCCCGCTTCAAGCGACGCGCTCAGCGCCACGCTCGGCTTCATCCAACAGATGCCCGCTGACACACGCCAGCGCCTGGCCGACGCGATCTCGCTCATCGAGGCTGGCCCCGCGCTGCTCGGCCCCAAGCGTCACCTGCGCCGCTTCACGCGCCTCGCCCCCGAAGACCAAGACGCCTACCTGCGCGCCTGGGAGGAGAGCGCCGTGTGGGCGCAGCGCGCGATCTTCCAAGGCGTCAAGGCCGCCTGTATGATGGGCTATTGGAGCCGTGATGCGGCCTGGGGGCCGATCGGCTATGACCTCAACACCGAGCCCAAGCCATGATGTCTAGCGCTCACTTGCTGCGTGATGGCCAGGTGCTGCACGCGCGCGTCGTCGTCATCGGGCTCGGCGCCGGCGGCGGCATGGCCTTTCATGACCTCGCGCGCGCGAGCGTCGATGTGCTCGCCGTCGAGCTCGGCGAGGATGTGCCCACGGCTGAGATGTCGCGTCGCGAGGAGCAGATGCTGCCGCGCTTGTTCATGGAGGGCGCCAGCCGCGCCACCGAGGACATGGGCATCCGCGTGCTCCAAGGCAAGGGCGTGGGCGGCTCCACGCTCCATAACACCAACCTGTGCAGGCGCCTGCCCAAGCCCATCCTCGACCAGTGGGTCGAGGGCTGGGGCCTCGACGCGCTCACCGCCTCAGACGATCATTTTGAGGATGATCTGGCCGCAGTGGAGGCGCTGCTCGGCGTGCATCCGGTGGCGGATGATCGCGTCAACCGCAACAACGCGATCTTGGCGCGCGGGCGTGAGGCGCTGGGTTGGCGAGGCGGTCGCTTGAGCCACAACCGCGAGGGCTGCCAGCAGTCAGGCTTCTGTGAGCTAGGCTGCCCTAACAATGGCAAGCAGCACGTCGCCAAGGTGCTCATCCCACCCGCGCTCGCCAAGGGGGGGCGCGTGCTGACTGGCGCGCGCGTCGCGCGCTTGCTGGTCGAGGGGGGGCGCGCCGTAGGCGCGTCCTGCGTGGCGATTGATCCTCGCACGGGCGCTGAAGGCGCGCGCTTTACCGTGCGCGCTGATCGGGTGATCCTCTCCGCCAGCGCCACAAACTCCGCAGCCCTGGCCATCGCCAGCGCCTTGCCCGATCCGCACGCGCTGGCGGGCACCAACCTGCACATGCACCCGGGCGCGTTCGTGGCGGGGGTGTTCCGTGAGCCTGTGGAGAGCTGGCGCGGGGTGCCGCAGTCCGAGGACTGCACCGAGTTCTTGAGCTTTGATCATGGGCCTCATGAGCGGCGCGCGTGGATCGTCAGCGGCGCGGCGCATCCGGGCGCGGCCGCCGGCATGATGCCGGGCTTTGGGCGCGCGCATGGCGCGCTGATGCGTGAGTATCCTCACGTCGCCGCGTGCATCGTGATGCTGCATGACACTACCCGCGGGCGCGTCAGCCCTGGGCGACAGGAGCAGGTGCGGCTGCGCTACAGCCTCAACCGCGAGGATCGCGCGCAGCTGGCGATGGGGCTGCGTCAAGCCGCGCGCATCATGCTGGCCGCAGGCGCTGAGCGCGTCTTGCTGCCGCTGGCGCCCGCGCGCGTGATCCGCCATGAGCGTGAGCTTGAGCGCATCAGCGCCAGTGATATTGGCGTCTGCTCACCGTCGATGGTGGCGGTCCACCCGATGTCAACGCTCTGGATGAGCCGCGATCCGCGCCAGGGTGTGGTCGATGCGCAGGGCCAGCATCACCATGTGGCGGGGCTGTTTGTGGCTGACGGCTCGCTGTTCCCGACCTCGATCGGTGGGCCGCCTCAGCTCAGCATCTATGCGATGGGCCGACGCGTGGCGCGCGCGGTGCGCGCCTCGCTGTGAGGTTCATGGGGCAGCGGGGAGCGTCTTGACGCGGTTGACCTTGTAGCCGCGCGCCTCCATCAGCTCAAGCACGCCGCGCTCGCCAAACAGGTGTCCCGCGCCAAAGGCCACGAAGGTCTGATCACCGCGCTTGAGGTGCGCCTCAAGCTGCGGCACCCAGGCCTCATTGCGCGAGAAGAACAGCAGCTCATAACGTTCGGGCTTCTCGCCAAGCTCCTTGAAGGACATCTCGGTGATCTTGGCCTCATCGCCCTCGCGATAGGCCTGAATCATCGTCGCCAGATCTTGCTTTTGCGCCTCAAAGTCGAGCAGCATCTCCTTGAGATCATCGGGACCCATGGTCTCCTCCAAGATCTTGATCTGGAGCGACGCGGGCTCTAAGTAAGCGAGGTTCTTGCCTGCGGCGCTGGCGCGCTTGTGGAACAGGTGGTCCATCGACGCGGACAGGTCCGCGCCCTCAGGCAGCATCTGGAGCAGCAGCAGGCTGACCACAAACCAAGGCTTGAACCCCTTATATTGGGCGGCGCTGCCCTTGAGGCGTTTGTCTAGCTCAGCCCAAGCCTGCTCCCCCAACAGCTGCTCCAAGCTCTGCCCCTTGGGCAGCAGCATGGCCGTGGCCATCTGGCTCTGGGCCTGAGCGACGTCCGTCTCCATGACGAAGGTGTCTGAGGCCTTGAAGCGATCCCAGACGAAGGGGGCGAGGTCGGCGTCGGCGTCGTAGCTGATGTGGACGGTGCCGACGACGTGGAGCACGCCGGGGCCCTCGCCCGTGATCTCGTAATAGAAGGGGGCGATGCGCTCAGCGACCTCTCCCCCTTTCGTCTCAGCGACCGGCGCGGGCGCGGCGATCGTCGCGCCGCCTGCAGGCGGCGCTTTGGGCGCGCGATCACAGCCCGCGCCCCAGCTCAAGCCCATGAGCAGGACGAGCAACAACCAGCGACGATGACCACCCATATCTGACGCTCCCAGCGCAGCTCACGCAAAGATGACGACGCGGCGGCGCGTGCGCCGCCGCGTCGTGGGCGAGGGTATCACAGCCGCGCGTGCTGTATCAACGCGGGGGTCATCGCACCAGTCATCGCACCGGTCATCGCACCAGTCATCGCGCAAACTGCGCGGCCACCTCGCCCAAGCGCTCAAAACGTGATGAGAGGTCCGCATCGCAGATCACGCCGTCTTGCCTGAAGCGCGTGTCTTGCGGGCTCAACAGCAGCCCATCGCGCATCGCCTCGCGGATCGCCTCGTTGGGATAGAAGTTCGCGAAGCCGCGCATGAAGCGCTCATACCGATCGCCGGAGAATGCGGAGCCGAGGGTCGCGCTTGAGCACGCCACTGAGGCTTGCTCCACCTCTCCGGCGGTGCATTGAGGCAGCGGCTCCTCCAAGCGGTCCCAGTCACCGTGGAAGGAGGCGACCAGCAGCTCCGCATCGGAGATGGCGCGCCCCTTGGTCATGGAGAGGTTGCGCACGAACGCGGCGCGCGCGGCCCCTGGCGACAAGAGCGGCGACGCCTCCTCAGGCACCATGAGGGAGTTATAGAAGTCACATGAGCGCTCGCCACACGCATCAGCGAAGATGTCGAGCGCCCCATCATTGTCCGAGCAGTCGTTCTCATCGGTCATGAAGAACAACATCGTGGCGGCGTCAGGTCGGATGAGGCCGTGATTGGGCGCGTCGGGGTTGTACACCAGCGCCTCCTCACCGAAGCCGAGCGCCGCGCTCGGGGGCGGCTGATTGAGGCCCTGGGCTAAGCCTGTCAGCGCCGGTGATACGGCGTCGATCGCCGCGCGCAGCCCCTTCTCAATGCCATAACCACGTCCGCCCACCAAGCTCATGCACGCGAAGTCTGCGCTGAGGCGCGCCGCATCAACCTGGCCATCAGGGCCACGATAAGCCGATGTGCGCAAGACCTTGAGTAAGGGCCGATAGAGCGAGGAGGAGGGGAACAGGTCAAAGAGTTCGAAGACACCATCGCGGTTGGTGTCAATGCTAGGCATGCTCTGGACATTGGGACAGCCCATGGTCTGGCGACCCAGCGCGCAGTTGATCTGCAGATCTGTCCAACCCTCAAAGCGGACGCGCTCAGCGGGGTCAGCGAGGCAGCTCAAGGCGACCTCAAGCGTCGCGCGCAGCGGCGCGAACCCATTGGCTAGGTTGCCCGTGCATTCTACGGCGGAGCCAGGGACAGGCTGCGGGGTCGATTGCAGCTGGAAGGGGATGGAGACAGGCTCGACGGAGCCAGGGAAGTTCATGGGCGGGACGTGCGTGGTGGTGATGCCGATGTGCAGATCGAGCGGCGCGTTGATCAGCCGCTCAAGCAGCGCGGGGAAGCCCTCGCGCAGGGCCGCAAACTCCTCACACATAGAGCCCGAGTTATCGAGCACCATCAAGACGTCGAGCTTGGAGGCGGGGGAGTCAGGGCGCGCGGGGAGCATGCGCTCAGGCGCGATGCGGACGGGCGGCATGACAGGGAAGCCGCGCCCGCGCAGCTGCTCGCGCACCCATGAGGTCTGGGTCGGGGTGAAGAAGGTGCGATCTTTGGCGGGGCCGCAGACGATAAAGTCGGGCTCGGTGATGCGTCTGGACATGCTGCCCGGGCACAAGAAGCCCGTCTCAATGACGATAGGCCCCGTGAAGACACACAGCTGCTCGTCCTCCCAGACGAGCGCGGTGCCCATGCCGCAGTCGATGAGCTCAGGCTCGGGGGTGTTGTCGAGGCAGCCTGCCAGCAGGCTGGACAGGGCGCAGGCGAAGAGGCTCGTGCGGGTGCGACTCATGGGGCTCCTCCCTCATCGGGGGGTGGTGGTTCAGCGGCGCGCTGTGCAGCGGGCGGCGCCGCGCGGAGAGCGTCATCAGGGCTTGACCAGAACAGCGACATCGCCATCGGCGCGCCCTCGCCGCGCGCCACGGCGCGCGCGTCAAGCTCAATGATCTTGGCAAGGATCGTCTGCTCATAGAGCGCGCGCAGCTCAGGCAGCTCCTCGGGCAACAGGCGAAAGCTCAGCGTGCGCGCGAAGCTCAAGGGGGCGTCGTCGAAGAAGCGCCCCGCCACCGCGCCGGTGACCGTCTCCAGCGCGTTTTGTAAGCCGTCAATGCGCGCGAGCCAGCTCTCCCAGACGCGCCGTGACATGTCGATCTGCAGCGCGTAGTGCAGCGCGTGCGCGCCCTGCTCCTCGCGCACTCGCCCCTGCGCCACCAGCTGCTCCAGCGCCTGCGCGATCGCCTCGCTGGAGACGT
>CAYXWB010000280.1:0-7300 GCA_964468515.1 uncultured Bradymonadales bacterium
ACCTCGCGGACATGAGCGGCGACGGGCTCACCGATCTGGTGCGCGTGAAGAATGGCGAGGTCTGCTACTGGCCAAACCTCGGCTATGGCCGCTTCGGCGCCAAGGTGTCCATGGACGACGCGCCTTGGTTTGATCACCCCGAGCAGTTCAGCCAAGCGCGCCTGCGCCTAGCCGACATTGACGGCTCCGGCACCATCGACCTCATCTATCTGGCTCAAGATGGCGCGCATCTGTACTTCAATCAGGCGGGCAACGGCTGGAGCCCGGCGCGCAAGCTGCGGGCGTTCTTCCCCATCGACGCGTTGACCTCGGTGACCACAGCGGACCTGCTCGGCCAGGGGACCGCGTGTCTGGTGTGGTCCTCACCGCTGCCCGCCGATGCGCGCAGCCCCTTGCGTTACATCGATCTGATGGGCGCTCAAAAACCTCACCTGCTCGTCCGCTCGAACAACAACCTTGGGGCTGAGACGCACATCCGCTACGCGCCCTCCACCAAGTTCTATCTTGAGGACAAGCGCGCGGGCAGGCCGTGGATCACGCGCATCCCGTTTCCGGTGCACGTCGTGGAGCGCGTCGAGGTCGACGACCACATCAGCCAGAGCCGCTTCGTCACGCGCTACGCCTACCACCACGGCTGCTTTGATGGCCACGAGCGCGAGTTTCGCGGCTTCGGCCTCGTCGAGCAGTACGACACCGAGGCGTACGCGACGCTCAGCGCAGACGGCCAAGCCCCAACAAGCGCGAACATCGAGGCCTCATCGCACGTCCCTCCGATCCTCACGAAGACTTGGTTTCACACGGGCGTCTCTCCTGAGCACGCGCGCAGCGGCGCCGGGATGCGAGGCGCACACGACGCTGGCGAGTACTTCCGCGAGCCTGGCTTGAGCGACGCGCGAGCGCGCGAGCTGCGCCTTAGTGACACCCACTCGCCCGCTGGGCTCACGACAGATGAAGCGCGCGAGGCCTGCCGCGCGCTGCGCGGTGCCATGCTGCGCCAAGAGGTCTACGCGCTGGATGGCGGTGAGCGCAGCGCCCTGCCCTACGCGGTCACCGAGCGCAGCTACGGCGTCAAGCGCATCCAAGGGCGCGGTGATAACCGCCACGCGGTCTTCCTCGCGCACCCTGGCGAGGAGCTGGCCTACAGCTACGAGCGCGCACTTGTCCCTGTGTCCGGAACACAGCGCGTTGACGACGCGACCGCTGCGACAAGCACCGACATCACATGGCGCCTTGATCCTCGCGTCAGCCACGCGCTCACCCTTGAGGTTGACGCGTTTGGCAACGCCTTAAAGACCGTGAGCGTGGGCTATGGCAGGCGCTTCGTCGATCCTGCGCTGCCCCAGCAGGTGCAGGATGAGCAAGCCAAGACGCACATCACTTACACGGAGCAAGACCTCACCCGCGCGATCGATGACGCCACCGCCTACCGCACCCCGCTCGCTTATGAGGACCGCGCCTACGAGCTCACGGGTTACACCCCCACTGGCGCAGCGGGCCGCTTTCGCGCCGAAGACTTTGTGCGCCCGCGCCTCGATGATCCGAGCGCCGTTGACGCGAGCTTTGACGAGCAGCTCAGCTTTGAGGCGCGCCCGAGCCAGGGCAGGCAGCGGCGCCTGATCGCCCATGCCAAGGCGCTGTTTCGTCGCGACGATCTCGAGGGGCCGCTGCCGCTCGGTCAGCTTGAGCCGCTGGCGCTGCCCTATGAGCGCTATCAGCTCGCGCTGACCCCTGGCCTTATACAAAACATCTTCAACGACGATGGCGCGCTGAGCCGCGTCCATGACGCGATGCTCGACGGCGCTGGCACAACCTCCGGCGGCTACGTCCACTCGCCAGATGCATCGGGGGCGCTTGATGCGGGCTGGTGGGTCCCCTCCGGGCGCATCTTCTACTCCCCTGGCCAAGGTGACACTGCATCCCAAGAGCTTGAGCACGCGCGCGCGCACTTCTTCTTGCCGCATCGCGCCCGCGATCCGCTCCACACGGCAGACGCGCGCGCCGAGAGCTTCATCGCGTACGATCGCTATGACCTGCTGGTGAGTGAGACGCGCGACGCGCTCGACAACCGGGTCACGGTCGGCGAGCGACACGTTGACCCGACGCAACCCCTCGTGGCGCAGGGGCAAGATTACCGCACCTTGCAGCCCGCCTTGGTGATGGATCCCAACCGCAACCGCACAGCGGTCGCGTTCGACGCCTTGGGCATGGCGGCGGGCTTCGCGCTGATGGGCAAGCCCGAGGATCTGCCCGCGCTTGGCGACCAGATCACCGACGCGTTTCGCGCAGACCTCACCCGCGCCGAGCGAGACGCCCTCTTCGCTGACCCGCGCGGGCCGATCGCCGCGCAGCTCTTGGCGTCAGCCTCATCGCGGATCGTGTACGAGCTGAGCGCCACCTTGGGCGACACACCGCTCGCCAACACGCGCCCCGCCTGCGCCGCCACGATCGCACGCGAGACGCACGTCAGCGCGCTCAGCGCACCAGCTGACCTGCGCCTCCACGTCAGCCTGTCTTACTCGGACGGCTTTGGCCGCGAGATCCAGCAGAAGGTGCAAGCCGAGCCCGGCCCCGTGCCCGTGCGCGACGCCAGCGGCGATATTTTACTCAATGAAGACAATCAACCTACACTCACCTCACACAGCGTGAGCACGCGCTGGTTGTGCAGCGGCTGGACCGTGTTCAACAATAAGGGCGCGCCCGTGCGCCAGTATGAGCCTCACTTCACGGACACGCACCGCTTCGAGCTTGATGTGCGCATCGGCCAGAGCCCCATCCTGCTCTACGATCCGCTGGGGCGCGTGGTCGCGACGCTGCACCCCAACCACACCTGGGAGAAGGTCGTCTTCAGCCCGTGGCACGCGACCGCCTGGGACGCGAGCGACACGGTGCTCATCGACGCGCCGCAAGCAGACGCTGACGTGGGCGATCTCATCGCGCGCCAGCGCCCCGAGGCCTACCTCCCCACCTGGCACGCCCTGCGCGCGGACCCCACCCACGCCACCACGCTCGCCGCGCGCTATCCCGACGCGATCCTGCGCGCGAATGAGCAGGCGGCCGCGCAACAATCAGCGCTCTATGCGCAGACGCCGAGCGTCGCCCACGCTGACTCGCTCGGGCGCACCATCGCCACGGTGTCACACAACCGGATCAAGTACAGCGACGCAGCCCAGGCCGTGACTGAGCACGCCATGACGCGCGTCGTGCTGGATGTGCAGGGCCAGCAGCGCGAGGTCATCGACGCGAAGGGCCGCATCGTCGTGCGCTATGCGTATGACCTGCTCGGCAACCGCATCCATCAGGCCAGCATGGAGGCGGGCGCGCGATGGGCGCTGAGCGACATCGCCGGCAAGCCGCTGTACGCCTGGGACAGCCGAGGCCATCGCAGCCGCACAGAGTATGACGTCTTGCAGCGACCGCGCGCCTCGTTCTTGCGCGAAGACGACGGCCCCGAGGTGCTGGTCGGGCGCCATGTTTACGGCGAGTCACGCGTCAACCCCGAGACGGACAACCTGCGCGGTCAGGTGATCGCGCTGTACGACCAAGCGGGCGTCATCACCACCGATCGCTATGACTTCAAGGGCAACCTGCTGCGCAGCGCGCGGCAGCTGGTCGACACGGTGCAGATCAACGGCCTGCAGCAGCCCGCGTACAAGCACCGGGTGGACTGGGACTCGCCCGTCACGCTGGCGCCGCAGCGCTATGTCAGCCAGACCCGCTTTGACGCGCTGAGCCGCCCGACCCAGCTCATCGCGCCACACAGCGATGAGGCGGGATCGCACATCAACATCCTGCAACCTCATTATAACGAGGCGAACCTGCTTGAGCGCGTGGACGTGTGGCTCGATCATGGCGATGTGCCAAGCGCGCTCATCGAGCCTGCGACCCGCGCGCCCGCGCCCGTGGGGGTGGCCTACATTGACTACGACGCCAAGGCGCAGCGCCAGCGCGTTGACTACAAGAACGGCGTCTCAACGCGTTACAGCTACGATCGCCAGACGCGGCGCTTGGTCCACCTGCGCACACAAGAGGGGAGCACCGGGAGGTTGCTGCAGAACCTCCACTACAGCTTCGACGTCGCGGGCAACATCACGCACATCCGCGACACGGCGCAGCAGGCGGTCTTCTTCGCCAACGCGCGCGTCGCACCCGGCGCACATTATACTTATGACGCGCTGTCGCGCCTCATCGAGGCGACAGGCCGCGAGCATCTGGGCCAGATGGGCGGCGCCCCTCTACCCCACACCTACGACGATGCAGGCCGCACAGCGTTGTCCCACCCCAACGACGGCCAAGCGCTGGGCAGCTATCTGGAGCGCTACCTCTACGATCAGGTGGGCAACCTGGAGGTTATGCGCCATGTGGGCGCGCAGCCGCAGCATCCGGGCTGGACACGGCGCTACAGCTACGAGGAGCCAAGCCAGCTTGAGCCCGACAAGGTCAGCAATCGCCTGACGCGCACGACGCTCGGCAACGGCGCGCCCGTGACCGCGCGTTATAGCGATGGGGGCGACGGCTACGACGCGCACGGCAACATGCTCAAGATGCCGCAGCTGCACCTGATGCGGTGGAATGAGCGCGATCAGCTGCAGATGACGCAGCGCCAGGCCGTCAGCGCGAGCGACGCGGACGGCGTGGAGCGCAGCGGCGAGCGGACTTGGTATGTGTATGATGGCGGCGGGCAGCGGGTGCGCAAGGTGACTGAGCTTGCCAACGGGCAGATCAAAGACGAGCGGTTCTATCTGGGCGGCTTTGAGGTGTACCGCAAGCCAAGCGATGGGCTGGTGCGCGAGACGCTGCACATCATGGACGACACGCAGCGCATCGCGCTGGTGGAGACGCGCACCCGAGGCGACGAGCCCGGCATCCCGCGCGAGCTGATCCGCTACCAGCTGAGCAACCACCTGGGCTCTGCTTGTTTGGAGGTCGATGACCAAGCCCGCGTGCTCTCCTACGAGGAGTACACCCCCTACGGCAGCACCGCTTATCAGGCCGTCCGCAGCCAAGTTCAGACCCCGAAGCGTTATCGCTTCACGGGCATGGAGCGCGATGAGGAGTCCGGCCTCAGCTACCACGCCGCGCGCTACTACGCTCCTTGGTTGGGCCGATGGGCGAGCTGCGATCCTGCAGGACATGTCGATGGGCCGAACCTGTATCAGTACGTCTCCAGCAAGCCGCTCAGGCTCATCGACCCAAGTGGATTAAGCGGCTTAGAGCGCGTCTTTGGAGGTTTAAAAGTGGTCGGAGGCGCGATCGAGATTGCCATTGGTGGAGCTATGATGAGCGGGGGTGTTGCCACCTCAGGGGTAGGGGTAGGCATTCCCGTAGCTGCGGCTGGCGGCTTTGTCACCGCGCATGGGGTTGACACGGTCGTGTCAGGAGCGCTTACAATTGTAAAAGGAACCCCTGTCGACACATTCACATCTCACGCTTTGCAAGCAATGGGGGTGGGACGTAAGGAAGCAAATATGGCAGATGCCGCAATCGGGATCGTCGGAACGGCAGGAACGTATGCAATCCCCAAGGCTATCACTGGAGGCAGAAATTCTGTTATTGTGGCATTCAGACCAGCAAGAGGAGTTGGCCATAATAAAGTAGGTGTGACCACTAAGAGCGAGACTACTTGGACGCATTTAGAAATAAATAATGGAGTAAAATTTGGTAAACCTATACAGCCTAACCAAAATCCATCTATCGCAACTGGTGGTGATGCTAGTGTCGTTACAACAACAGCCCCTAGTGCTAGTTATAAGGCAGTGCGAGTGCCTGTCTCAGCAAAACAAGCAGAAGCTGCTGCCAATGTAGCTAAAGCGGCAGCGGCACAAAGTTCAAACGGAAAATACCTCCTTGGCTGCAATGACTGCGCCACCCATACTGCTAGTGTTATGAGGGCAGCATCTATCCCAACATCACCTATCACCACGCCATCTCTCAATTTAGCCGCAGCAGCGCTGCGCGATGCGAACATCATCAACAAATTAGCTGCTGCAGGAGAAACGATAGGCATAGTTACGTTTTCAAAAGCTGCTTTATCTGAGGAAACGCCACCATCAACCGCTTCTACCAAGCCCGAAACCCTTCAATCCTCACTTGAAACGCACAACAACACCTACAACAAAAATATGAGCTATATCGACATAGACAGTTACACGCCCACCACGACCGAGATACAAGCACAAAGTTCACTACCATCAGAAATGCGACATAAATAACCAAAAAGCAAAACAATATCAGCAAACATCTAAATCCAAGCAAAACCATTAACCCACACAACAGACACGAAGCAGCGAGATACTAACCATGAGACATATCGGAATAACCGCTCGATTCAAAAATGACATCACAAGGGACATCCTGATAGAAAAGGCAATTAAGACATATGGCGATGCCTCATTCATTGAGGGCATCACAATAGAAAATAAGATAGCTTACATATCAACCATCTTAGACATGGTCACCAACAACTATCTAAATCGTTGCATTTTGGAGCTAGGAGGACGCTTGGCTTACAAACACAAACAAGACACATTAGAATCTCTACCTTGGTATACCTCACGACCATGGAAGGAGTGGCCCTGGTGGAAGCGAGCGCTTATCCAAGCTGGATTCCCTGTTGCGCGAGAAAATCCTCATCACAAAGGAAAACGCGTGAGCACCACATCAGCTCCTCTAAAAATGAGCGTCTCAGAAATCTGTATCAAACTGACAGATCTTTGCGACAGATGGGACTTTGCCCCAGCATGTCACTTCACCCCAGCCGAGATCGATGCAGAAATGCTCGAATTCGCAGACAGAATCAACACACAGAGCATTGAAAACCTCGCCATATTTTTAAAAACTCAAACCAGCGCGACTTTCGAACATATGCAAATTTTGATAAACTTTGTCAAGACATATCAAACAAAATATCCCCAACTCACTCAACATCTCTTAGAACACCTAGATCTGTCAGGACCACCCTCCCTGGTCGATCTCCTAGGAGATTTGAAAGGTGCTGGCGCATCTGAACAACTCATCAAACGCATCGACCTCAAATCAGCCTCGGAAGAATTACAAATATCTCTCTTCAAAGCGCTCGGAAAAATTAATGACACCCCAGCAAATATACACCTTCAACTTATTGATGAGAGAGATTTTTCACCAGCAGTAAGTGATGCCATCATCGCAGCTAGACAAAAAGCCAAAGCACAATAAACCCACCAACCTCTACAACTGTAGTTGAGGTGGGCAGAGGTGTGGAGGTGTAGGTTAACTGTAGTTAAGGTGGGATAAAGTAGGAGAATGTAGGCATAGCGATGGCCCA
>CAYXWB010000281.1:0-7299 GCA_964468515.1 uncultured Bradymonadales bacterium
GGTCGGACCACCCAAAGCGGGCGGTCCCGGGAGAGATCCCGGGGCCGCCCGCTGGGTCGTTTCCCCAGGTCGGTCCAGCTCCGTACGCGCACGACGAGGTGCGCCCGGCGCGCAAACGCGGACCCGGGAGAAGGCGATAGTTTCGACAATCGGCCGGGAAAGCTCCCCGTGCGGTGGCAACATGACCCGCGTTGTCCGTTCCGGAGCGATGCGCTGCGCTCACGCCGACCCCGTTCTCTGCGTTCTTTACCCTCGCCCCGCGCGCTGCGGAATCGAGTTGGCGAACGGTTGCCATGTGTGACCTGGGTCTCCGCGCCGAACGAGTGAAGCCGCAGCTGGATCCGGCGTCTGCCGATAGCAACCGGTACGACTTTCGAGCGTGCGGGTGAAAGTGATCGCGAAACTGGGGGTTAGCACCCGTCGTTGTGGACCCCTAAGTCCCGATGTGGCCCCATGTGACGCTTGTGTCTAGGTGGACGACCGTCCTGGACAGATGACCTACTAGAGCCTGTCAGCAGGACCGACGACGTGGCGCTCAACAGAGCGCCCCCGGTCTGCTGAAGCTCTTGGGGGGCGTCATGCTGGGGGAGAAGAACGCGGTGCGACTCGCGGGACGGCGGCGTCTCGCCGTCCTCGCGGCTGCCGCGGTCCTCGTCTCCGGCGTCATCACACCCGCGGCGACCGTTCTGATGGCGTCGCCCGCGTCGGCTGTCATCGGTGACATCGCCACCACCAATGGAAGCGGGTCAGTACTCGTCGCCGACACCGGCACGGGGCGCTACAAGGACCGGATCACCTGGGTCAACTGGGGAGCTGAGGGGGCAAAGCTCGAGGGCGGTCCCTGGTTACGTTCCGCGACGACGACCGTCAAGCAGCTCCACGAGATCAGCGACACTCACCGGCTCGAGGTGACCTGCACGATGACGCGCGGGTACGGCCAGGACGTGTACGTTTACCGTCCCGGCAATTTTCCTAGCGACGGACTTCCGTACCTCTACGGTGCGTCCGGCCCGGGGGCGCTGGTATCGGGGTTTGCGACGCCTAACGCCGCCACCCGTGACGTCAGTGTGTCGTGCTCCGCGGTCCTCGCGACCTTCAAGGGGACCCCGAGTACACAGAGCATCCCGCTGGGCGGACTCGTCGTCGCGGATGCCGAGTCGACAAACGGCTCGGAGCGACTCACCGCCACTGCGCCATCGGGGACGGCCTGGCACGTCATCGACCGGTACCCGGGTACGTGCACGAATGTGCAGTACATGGCAGACGACCGACGGGTGAGCACCTTTGACTCGCGCCGTGTGCTCACGCTCGGTGCGGTGAACCAGTGCGGCGACGGCCAGCGATCCGCGACTGCCGTCGCGTTCGCGGAGAACGCCTCCCAGGTGGATGTGTCGATCAGGGGTAACGGTGTCTCGGCCGCGGCGATCGGGTACGTGCTGGGTGTCGACCACGGGGACGCTCCCGCGACCTACGGTGCCGGAGCAGCGGTCGTGCAGCCCACCTGGTCGGCGGGCACCGGTGTGGCCACCACGCTGCTGTTCGGCGAGGAGACCAACGTCCTGGCGAGCGACTTCACTCTCGCCGCGATGTCGAGCTCGACACCGCGTCTCGGTGCCCAGGTCTTCCCGAACAGCCGGTTCGTCGGCACGCCTGACGCCACCGGTGACACCGGATGGGCGGTGCCCAACGGCTCGAACGACGTCAGAACCCCGACGCCCGACGAGGACGCCTTCAGCACCGCTCCGCGGATCACGCTCAACATCGGCCTGGCCGCAAACCACGCGCTCACGGTGCGGTGCACGACCGGGCATGTGCGTGCCTGGTTGGACTGGAACAACGACGGCGACTACCTCGACGCCGGCGAGGCGACGGCAACCGTCGCCTGCTCGAACAGCCAGGCCACGGTGACGTGGACCGGTGTGACCGCCACGAACGAGCTCCTCGGCAACCGGATGCTGCGCGTCTCGATCGCAGCCACGAGCTCGCAGCTCGCCGACCCCAACGGTCCGATCATCGCCGGTGAGGTCGAGGACTGGCGGGTCACCCTCGCGCCCGCCCTGACGGTGGCGAAGACCACGGACAAGGCGACAATGCCCGCCACCGGCACTGTCATCGTCACGACCACGATCACGAACAACACCGCCGCGTCCCTGGTCGCGCATCTCGCTGACGACTACTCCAAGGCGATCGACGACGTGACGATGGGGAGCATCGTGCACCCGGTCGGCGGCACCCTGAATGACAACACCACGGGCCGGTTCTCCTGGAGCGGGAGTGTCGCCGCCAACAGCAGCGTGCAGATCCAGTACGTCACGACGATGCGCTCACCCGTCCCGCAAGGCGCCGACCAGATCCTCAGCGACGTCGTCGCGGTGGCCGGCGCGTCGATCACCGGCACCCTCAGCTGCGAGCCAGGCTCGGCCGCCCGGAACGCGGCGACGTGCGCCCGTATCGATCTCTACCGCCCCGCCCTGTCGATCGACAAGCAGGCATTCCTCGTCACGGACACCGAATTCACGGACGAGATCGACAGCAACGAACCGGACGCGCTTGAGCCCGGCACGAATGTGCGGTGGCGCTACGTCGTGACCAACACCGGCTCGACCGACGTGCAGGACGTCGCAGTCTCGGACTCGTGGTCCGAACACTGGACCACGGTCGATGGCACGTCCGCACCGACGACCGGCGTGATGAGCCTGAGCTGCCGCAAGGGACCTCCGGACACTCCGGTGGGCGCGACGGTCACCGGTGCTCCGGCACTTCTCGGGACTCTCGCCCCCAAGGACATCTGGACCTGTACCGCATCAAGGGCGGTGATGCCGAATCCCTGACCGGACTCGCACCACCAGCTCCGTCCCCAACTCGCAGGACTCCCGCCCGGGACGTGCTGCAGCAGCCCACCCGGGCGACCAACCTCAGAAGGGCATCACCATGAAGAGCAAGACCAAGGGTCTCATCGCCGGCGTCGCCGGGATCGCGCTGCTCGCCGGCGGCTCGACGTTCGCGCTGTGGAGCGCGGAGGCCACCGTCGCCGGTGGCACCATCACCAACGGTGACCTGAACGTCACGGCCGCCACCCCGCTGTCGTGGGTCGACACCTCGGCCGACCGCACCGACGCCGGCCACCCGATCATCAACATCAACACCTGGCGCATGGTTCCCGGCGACACCGCCGAGGGCACCGTCGCCGTCGACGTCACGCTGATCGGTGACAACCTGGCCGCCGAGCTCGACCTGACCTCGACCGCGCCGGCCGACCTCAACGGGCTCGACCTCACGTACGAGGTCTACAAGGAGGGCGACACCACCACCCCGGTCGCGTCCGGTAGCTACGGTGCCCCCGTCGCGCTGCGCTTCGCCGCCAACACGACGAGCCAGGAGGCGACCTCGCCCACCACGATCGTCGTGGAGGAGAGCGACGGCACCACGACCCTCACGGTCGTCATCACGGCGAGCTTCACCGACATGGGTGCGGCGCAGGACCGCGACGACGTGAACGCCGTCACCGCGCTCGGTGACCTGGCCGTCTCGCTCACGCAGGTGCGCGAGGACGCGGGCTTCACCACCCCGTGATCCCCCGGGGTGGGGGGGGGGCGGCCGGGGGGCCCCCCCCCCCCCCCCCGCGCCAGCTGCAAGCGACAAGCTCGCTTCGACGATCCCCGCATAGGAGCAAGCGCTGCGACGCACCGCTCGGGAGGTTGTGCGTGAGCGATGCTGGCGCTTTAGGCGCCGCGCTTGGAGCGCGTAAACGCGGCCTGGAGCAAGCGCGGCAAGGTGGCGGGCGCGACGCGATGCATGATCGCCATGACACGCGCGGCGGCGGTGACCGCGACCACGCCTTGGCGCTGCTCGATGGCGCGCACGACCGCGCGCGCGACGAGGTCGGTGGAGGCGCCGCGCGCCATGCTGCGCTGATAGAGCGCCCGCAGCCGCTCACCCTGCGCGGCATCTGCGCCAGTGAGCGACATCGACCGCACGATGTTCGTGCTGATGAGCCCGGGACAGATCGCGCTGACGCCGATGCCATGTGGCTCCAGCTCACGCGCCAAGACCTCGCTCAAGCCGACCACGGCGAACTTGGTGGCGGTGTACGCGCCGAGCATCGGCATCGGCACGAGCCCCGCGACGCTGGCGATGTTGACGATGTGCCCGCCCTCTCCGGCGCGCTGCATGGCAGGCCCGAAGCAGTGACAGCCGTGGATGACGCCCATCAGGTTCACGCCGATCATGCGGTCCCACTGGGCGAGCGAGGTGTCGAGCAGCGGCCCCTCCAGGGCGATGCCGGCGTTGTTGACGAGGATCGCGGGCGCGCCATGCGTGGCGATGACGTGGCTCGCGAGCTTGAGCATCGCCGCGCGATCGGAGACGTCCACGACGTGGACCTCGACACGCGCGCCCGCGCCAGTGAGCGACGCGGCGACGCGCTGCGCGCCGACCGCGTCAATATCACACAAGATCACATGCGCCCCTCTGGCCGCCAAAGCGCGCGCGATCGCCTCGCCAATGCCGCTGGCCGCACCCGTCACCAAGGCCCATCGTCCGCTGATTCGATCTGACATGTGCTCCCTCCTGCGCGCTGATCTGTTCGAGACCAGGATCCTCTACCACAGGGCGCGCCTGAGCGCCAAGGCGCAGGGGCGCGACATGCCGACGATTCATTCGATAGACAAAATATTATAATTACTTTCGTTTTATTTATCTACAAATATATAAGAATCACCCCCACAGGTGACGCGCGCGCCTTGACGCAAGCGCGCCGCGTCGATCCGCTCTCGCCTCGCCACGAGGTGATCGCAAAACGATCATCAAGCGCGCTTCGCGCGCTTGACATCACACCGCAGCGCAATCTAGCGTCATCGCCCTCCCTCGCTCCTCTCCACCACCCCTCCTGAGGCACTAGAGATGCAACTTCAAGAGCGCAGCTTTGAGCAATTGGTCGAGGTGTATCGCACGATCCGCCCCGAGCTGGTCCACTTCAGCCAGGACAACACAGGCCACTATGACGCCACGGAGGCTTACAGCCACCGCGATATCAGCGCGTGGCCCAGCAACCCGCCCACGCCAGGGCTGTTTCGCATGCGCAACCCTGATGGCTACAGCTCAGGTCTCTGGACTGACGCGAAGAAGCTCGTGGACTACTGCCACTTCCAAGCGGTCGGCACCTGGAACGCCAATGGCTTGGCGACCTGGCAGTGCGGCGAGGGCTGGATCGTGGCGCAGGTCGAGCTGACCCAAGAACAGGCCGATGATGACTATGGCGATGACGAGGGGAGTGGCGGCGACTATGTGTCCGTGACGTTCGGGCTTCGCCGCGTCAGCGATGGCTTCGCGGCGGTGGTCTGGCCCCTGTTCCAGAAGGACACCTTCGCGCAGGTCTTCGGCGTTGAGGGCTGGACGCAAGAGGGCTGGAAGCAGGACACGGTGTGGTACGGCGAGTGAGGCGTTAAGGGCGCGCGGTGAGCTGGCCGCAGACGACGAGCGTGTCGTAGGCGAGGCTCACCGCGTCGTCGCGCTGACAGCGCGCAAAGAGCGCGTCCAGCGCCGCGATCCTCGGCGCGTAGCCAGGATCATCTGTTGAGGTGAACATCGTCGCGACAAAGACGCCCACGCGCGCCAACCCAGTGAGACAGCCGATGAGACGACGTGCCGCTATTTTGGTGATGGATCTTCAGCGTGACTTCTTGACGCACGGCGGCTTCTTGAAGCGGCCTGCGTCGCTTGAGCCGCTGCTGGAGCCGCTGTCGATCCTGCTCGACGCCGCCCGCGAGGCGGGTCACGCCGTGATCTGGGTCACGAGCGAGCATCCTGAGCGGGCGCAGCCGCCCGCGCCGCTGCGGCCCGAGCGACCGCAAGACGCGCGCTATCAGGCGCTGCCCATGAACAATGACCGCCTCGCAAGCGGCCACGCGGGCCGCCCGTGCTGCGCCCCAGGCAGCGACGGGGCGCTGCTGCATCCGCTGGCGCAGGCGCTCGTGCGACCTGCCGATCAACGCCTCGTCAAAGCGCGCTACTCCGCCTTTGGTGAGACGGGCTTGGCCGAGCGGCTGCGACAGGCGCAGGTGGAGGAGATCTTCATCTGCGGTGTGTTGACCAGCACCAGCGTGCGCGCGAGCGCGGTGGACGCCTTCTTCTTGGGCTTTGACGTGACCATCGTAGCCGACGCCACCGCCGACGCTCGCAGGAGCGACCACCGCGACGCGCTCGAACAGCTCGGGCGCGGCTATGGCCGCGTCGAGGCCCACGTCGGCGCGCTCACACGATGGAGCAGCGTGCGGCGCGGCTTAGGGGCGGGTGACACTGAGGTCCATTATGGCGTGCTCGCCCCCGAGCTTGACGCGCGCGCCTTCGCTGACGCGCGCGATGAGATCGACTGGCAGCAGCTTCGCCATCGCGGCGGCGTGGTGCCACGGCTGGTCTGCTTGCAAGGCGACATCGCGCCCGATGGCACCATCCCCATCTACCGCCACCCGGCCGACGAGCAGCCCACATTGGGGGGGTGGACGCCCACCATCGACGCGCTGCGTCAGGTCGTCATGGCGCGCACAGGCCAGCACGTCAACCACGCGCTGATCCAGCGCTACACAGGCGGCGCGGACCACATCAGCGCCCACGCCGACAAGACGCTCGACATCACGCGCGGCAGCGCCATCTTGGGCCTGAGCTTAGGCGCCACGCGCACCATCGCGCTGCGCGCCAAGACCCCTAGCCCCGATGGCACCCACGAGGTGCAGCGCTTGGAGCTGCCGCACGGCTCGATCTTCGCGCTGGGCTGGCAGACCAACCAAGCCTACCAGCACGGCATCGCCCCCGATCGACGCCAAGCGATGGAGCGACGCGCCGATGAGCTGCGCGATGACAGCCACCGCATCAGCCTGACCATGCGCTCGGTCGCCACGTTCCTCACCCCCGACGGTCAGCTCTACGGCCAAGGCGCGCGCCGCAAGGCGCGCGACGCTGACGCGCCTGCGCCGCAGCCCGCGCGTGAGCAGGCCGAGCGCATGGTCACAGCCTTTGGCCTGGAGAACCAGCGAGCTGACTTTGACTGGGAGCGCTACTACGGCGAGGGGTTTGACGTGCTCGATCTGGCGTCGCTGCGCGAGGGTGTTGAGGGCGAGGCCTGAGCGCTTGAGCGCTCAGGCCTCGTCACGAAGCTCACGCTGGGCGACACGCCAGCGTGACAAGCTCCATCGCGAACCTCTCATGCAGCGCCTCGCGCAGCGAGGCGGTGAGCCGCTCAACCTCCTCAAGCTCGCGCGGATGCACCCGCAAGGTGGCGCTCAGCACGGGCACCCCTGAGTC
>CAYXWB010000282.1:0-7266 GCA_964468515.1 uncultured Bradymonadales bacterium
GGGGGCGCGCCCCTCTGGTTGGGGGTGGGGTGGCGCCCCATCATTTTTTTCCTTTCCCCCGCCCACTCGCCGCTCTCGCGTCAGCGCGAAGGCAGCCTGAGCACGCGCGCGCACCTGCAACGCGGCGCATCACCTCGCGCATCATGGCCTCTCATCAGGGTGTGCGAGGGCTCGCCGATGAGGTTGTGCGCCAAAGCGGGCGCGCTGCACCGCGTAAGCTAGGCCGGGTCGCTCGCGCCCTGCGCAGCCAACGCCAAGGGCGATAGGTGAGCGACCCGAGCGCCGTTTTCACTCTCATCTGACGCGCGCTTCCCCTATAATAGCGCCCATGAGGCAGCGCCACACATCGCCACACATTGTCCCCAAGCGTCGGAGGCGGCCATGAGCGCCGAAGGCTTCGGTGAGCTGCGCAGCGCGCTGCACCGCGCGCCCGATGAGGAGGCGTGGGAGGCGGTGTGCGCGTCGCTCGACGCCATGCCCGCCCAGATGGCGCGCGAGCAGGGCATCCCCTACGCGCGCGAGCATTTGGAGCGCTGGCCCGACGCGCTGCGCGCGGCGCCCGAGCGCTGGCTCCTAGACGCGCTGCGCGGGCGCGCGCCCGACGCGCTGGAGCTCGCGCGCGCGCTGCGCTGGAACGAGCTGCTGGAGCTCAAGCACAAGCTGCCCTTTGACGCGGCGCGCGTCAGGCTGTTGGCGCACACGCGCGCGCTGTCAGGGCTGACGCGCTTGAGCTTAGAGCGCCAAGAAATCAGCGACGCGGGCATGCTCGCGCTGGTGACGCAGCCGCCATGGAGCGCGCTGCAGAGCTTGCACCTCACCCACGCGCGCGTCACCGCGCGCGGCGCACAAGCGCTCGCCGAGAGCGCGCTGTCGCGCGCGCTTCGCGCGCTCAACCTGGAGAGCAACCCGCTGGATGACGCCGCAGGTGGCGCGCTGGCAAGCGGTGACTGGGGCGCGCTGACGCGCCTGGAGTTGTCGCGCGCGCGCCTGAGCGCGGCGGGCCTTCGCGCCTTATTACAGCACCCGTGGCCCGCGCTCACGACGCTCGATCTGTCGTTCAACCCGCTCGACGTGCTGGCGCTCGATCAGCTCTCCCAGAGCGCGCTGGGGGATCGCTTAGCGTCGCTCTCACTGCGCGGCTGCGCGCGGCCCGCGCGCGATGCGCCCGCGCCGGGGCTCGCGATGCTGCCCTTGCCCGCGCTGCGCGCGCTCAACGTCTCCCAGTGTCGCATCGTGCCCGAGCACCTGCTGTCTTTGACACGCCAAGCGCGGCTGCCCGCCCTTGATAAGCTGACGATCGACCTGCGCAGCTGGGATCAGGCGCAGCTTGCGACGCTGCGCGACGCGGACTGGACGCGGCTGCACACGCTGCGCGTGCACTTAAGCGAGCTCGACGCCCAGCGCCTCGGCGCGCTGCTTGAGGCGCTGCACACCCCCGCGCTGCGCACGCTTGATCTTTGGTCCAACCCCTTGGGCGATGAGGGCGCCAAGCTCTTAGCGCAGGCCACCTTGCCACCCACGCTGCGCGAGCTGAACCTCACCAGCGCGCAGCTCGGCCCTGACGGCGCGCGCGCCCTCGCCCACGCGCCGTGGCTTGAGCGCTTGGAGCGCTTGAGCCTCGCCAACAACCCGCTGGGCGATGAGGGCGTCGAGGCGCTGGCCAAGAGCGCTCACTTGGGCAAGCTCATCGCGCTGGATCTGCGCTGGACCGCCTACAGCGAGGCGGGCGCGCGCAGCCTGCGCACAAGCGCCACGCTGCCCGACGCCATCAAGCGCGCGCTCGCTTGAGCTAAATGACCGTCAGTCGTCAGGCTTTGACGTCGCGCCGAGGCCGTATTACAACCTTCGCCATCACGCGCGCGCCTGTGCTCCCTCCCTCACCGCGCCTGGAGTCGCCATGAACACACAAGAACTCGACAGCAAGATCGCACGGCTGCGCGCGCACGCGCAGACCTGGGCCACGCTTCATCTGCGCGAGAAGATCGCCATGGGCCGCAGGCTCATGGAGCGCACGGGCGACGTCGGCCCGCGCCAAGTGGAGGCCGCCTCGCGCGCCAAGCAGCTGCCGCCTGACAGCCCGCTCGTGGGTGAGGAGTGGCTGGGCGGCCCGCTGATCACGATCCGCACCTTGCGCTTCACCCTCAACGCGCTCGAAGACATCGCCTCAGGCATGAGCCCCCAGCTCAAGACCGGCGCCGCCCGCACCCGCGCCAATGGCAAGGTCGCCGTCGAGGTCTTCCCCGCCGACAAGTGGGACCCGCTGCTGTTCAAAGACTTCCGCGCCGAGGTCTGGATGCAAGAGGGCGTCACCCTCAACAACCTCGCTGACACCATGGGCGTCTTCTACAAAGAGGAGCAGCCCGAGGGCAAGGTCGCGCTCGTGCTCGGCGCGGGCAACGTCGCCAGCATCGGGCCGCTCGATGTGATCTACAAGCTCTACGCTGAGGGTCAGGTCTGCATCCTCAAGATGAACCCCGTCAACGACTACCTCGGCCCGTTCATCGAGGAGTCGTTCCGCGAGTTCATCGATCGCGGCTTCTTGGAGGTCGTCTACGGCGGCGCGGACGTCGGCCAGTACCTGTGCCAGCATCAGGGCGTCGACGAGATCCACATCACCGGCAGCGACAAGACCCACGACGCCATCGTGTACGGCGTCGGTGAGGAGGGCGCGCGTCGTAAGGCGGCTGATGATCGCGTCAATGCGCGTCGCATCACAAGCGAGCTTGGCAACGTCAGCCCTATCATCGTCGTGCCGGGGAGCTGGGGCGAGGGCGACCTCAAGTTCCACGCCGAGAACATCGCCACGCAGCTTGCGAACAACGGCGCGTTCAACTGCAACGCGGGCCGCGTCATCATCACGCACCGCGACTGGCCCCAGCGCCACGCCTTCCTCGACGCCATCCGCGACGCCTACAAGCGCATCCCCCAGCGCGTGCCCTACTACCCCGGCGCCCGCGATCGCTTCGCCACCTGGGTCGACGCCAACAAGGGCCGCGCCGAGCTTTACGGCAAGCACGATGACACCTACCTGCCCTGGGCCTTCATCCCCGATCTCGATCCCGAGGATGACAACATCTGCTTCTCCGAAGAGTCGTTCTGCGGCATCCAAGCCGAGACCTCGCTCAAGGCCGATGGCACCGCCGACTTCTTGCGCCGCGCGGTCGACTTCGCCAACGATCGCGTCTGGGGCACCCTCAACGCGTGCATCATCATCGATCCCGCCACGGCCAAGCGCCATGAGGGCGCGCTGAACCAAGCCATCGAGGAGCTGCGCCACGGCTCCGTCGTCATCAACCACTGGCCCGCGCTCGCCTACGGCTTCGGCGTCACCACCTGGGGCGCCTATCCAGGCCACACGTTCCAAGACATCCAGAGCGGCATCGGCGTCGTGCACAACAGCAACCTGTTCGACAAGCCCGAGAAGAGCGTCATCTACGGCCCCTTCAAGGTCTTCCCTCGCCCCCCCTGGTTCGTCACCAACCGCCAGACGCACAACATCGCGCCAGCGCTCGTGAACTTCGAGCTCAACCCTGGCCTCGCCAACCTCAGCAAGATCGTCTGGTACGCCGCGCGCGGCTGAGCAGCGCGCCTCTGGCGATCGTGGGCGCATCTTGTCTCACCGCAACGCTCACCCACGGTCGCCAGCCGCCGGATCCCTCGCCATGATGCGCCGCCCCCTCCTGCTCCCGCTCACCGCCCTGCCCGCCTGCCTCACCGCCTTTGGCGCCTTGCCCCAAGGCCAGGATCTTCAGCGCGCGCAGCGATCGCCTCAGCACAACGGCGCATCGCTTGAGGACCCTGGGGGGTGTCGCCGCAGGCTTCAGCCCGATGCGCCTCGGTGAGCGGCTGGTGGCGCGGGCTCAAACCTGCGCGTTAACCTCACCAGAGGTTGTCCTCGGGAAGCTCCACCATCACATCATCGCCCTCGGCCCAGACCCGATAGCGCGACACCTCATAGCGCGGGTGCGAGGGGCACGAGCCATCAATAAAGTTAAACCCCCAGCTGTGACGCGGGCACTTCACGAAGCAGCCCTGCACCTCGCCTAAGGCCAAGAAGCCGCCCGCGTGCGGGCAGGTGTTCTGGATGCAGTAGAGCTGCCCCTCATGCAAGAACAGCGCGAGCTTCTTGACGCCCGCATACACCAGCTTGCCCTCGCCGGGCTTGAGGCTTGAGAGGCTCGCCACCTTATAAGTCTTCGCGTTAGGATCAGGCTCAGGCATCACACACCTTGGGTTGACGATCAGGCGTCGCAGGCTCATCCTCGCGCGCCGCCCTATACCCCATCATTGTCGAGGACGCACCCCATGACCGCAAGCGATGACCACACCCTGCGCGATCTTCAGCGCATCGTCCACGCCTGGATCAGCCAGTGGGACGAGGGTTACTTCAGCCCCTTGTCGAACCTCGCCAGGATGACCGAGGAGGTCGGTGAGCTGGCCCGCGCCATCAATCACGCCTATGGGGACAAGCCTCAGAAGAAGGAAGATCCTCACCAAGACATCGCTGAGGAGCTTGGCGACATCCTGTTCTTGGTCCTCACGCTCGCCAACTCGCTCCAGATCGACATGAGCGACGCGTTTGAGCACATCATGGCCAAGTACGACATGCGTGACAGCGAGCGCTTCACGCGCAAGCGTTGAGCATGCTCCGCCCCTCATGGGCAGACGTGCGCCAGTGGATGGAGCAAGCGCACACCAACGCGCACCATCACGCGCGCCGCCAGGCGCGCTGCAAGTGACCCGCTCGCTTGGACGATCCCCGCTTGATATCAGGCCCAACGACGCACCGCGCGACAGGTCGTGTGTGAGCGAGCACCACAACCAAGGCGCTGCATCGCTCAAGTTAGACCTGACGGCGCGTCTCAACGCGCCTCGCGCACAGGTTGGCACGAAGGATGCTCCTGAGGCTATCGCGCCCGCCCTCAACCCCAAGGAGCCTGAGGCGCGCCTCAGCTCGCGTCGCGCTTGGCGTCGGCCACATCGGCGGCGAACACGAACTCGCGCACGCGCTCATCCTCGCTCTTGAGCAGCGAGCGCGGCTCGCCCGCCGCGATGATCTCACCCTTGTAGAGCATCGCCACATGGTCACCGATGCGGAACGTGGAGGCCATGTCGTGGCTGATGATCACGCTGGTCAGGTTGAACTGCTCATGCGCCTCCACGATCATCTCCTCCACATAGGCGCACATGATGGGATCTTGGCCCGTTGTGGGCTCATCGTAGATCATCATCTTAGGCCGCGTGACGATCGCCCGCGCCAGTGAGACGCGCTTCTGCTGCCCATTAGAGATTTGCATCGGCATCTTGTCCGCAAACTCGCTGAGCTTGAGCTGCTCCATGACCTCCGCCACCCGCTCCTTCACCTCGTCGGCCGGGACCTTGCGCCTGCGCTCCACCAGCGGGAAGGCGATGTTGTCCGCTACGCTCATTGAGTCCAGCAAGGCCGCGTGCTGAAAGAGCATCCCGATCTGCGAGCGCAGCGAGGTGAGCGCCTCGCGCTCGATCGTGGCCATGTCTTGACCGTAAACCTCAACGCGCCCCGAGGTCGGCTGAAATAGCCCTAAGAAGTGCTTCATCAGCACGCTCTTGCCTGAGCCCGAGCCGCCGATCAGGACCGTGATCTTGTGCTCTGGCACCTCCAGGTTGATCCCCTTGAGCACGTGCGCCTCGTCGAACTTCTTGTGGAGGTCCTCCACCTTGACGGCGATCCCACCTGGGGCGACAAGCTCAAGGTGGGGCTCATCTTCTCCGCGCTTGGCTGGCCCTGATCTATCTGATCTATCTGACTTGTCTGCCCCCTCCTCAGCAGCTGAGGGTGTCTGCTCGGGCGCACGCTTCGGCGCGGCGGCTTCATCCTCAGCGATCTCACCAATGGCGGTCTTATCGGAGGCAGAGATGAGCTTATGCACGCGCTCATCCTCACACTGCGTGATCTCGTCCGGCGGCCCTTGAGCGATGATCTGGCCCTCGTGGAGCACGGCGATGTGATCAGCGAGCCGGAAGGTGGAGGCCATGTCGTGGCTGATGAGGACGCTGGTGAGGCCATAACGATGGTTGATGTCGCGGATCATCTCATCGACGAACTCCATCATGATGGGGTCAAGGCCCGTAGTCGGCTCATCAAAGAGGACAACCTCAGGGTTCGCGATGATGGCGCGCGCCAGCGCGACGCGCTTCTTCATGCCACCCGACAGGCTCGACGGCATGAGCTTGAGCGCGTGGGACAGCTCAAGCTCCGTGAGCAGCTCGCCAGCGCGCTTGATGGCCTCCTGCTCTGAGGTGGCGACATGCTCAATGAGGGGGAAGGCGACGTTGCGCTCGACGCTCATGGAGTCAAACAGGGCGTAGTTCTGGAACAAGGTGCCGACGCGCTTGCGCAGCGTGTCCAGCTCACGCGGCTTGAGCTTGGCGGGGTCCTCCCCGAACAGCAAGACCTCGCCGCGATCGGCTTTATAGAGGCCGTTCATGAGCTTGATGAGCACGCTCTTGCCCGAGCCAGAGGCCCCGACGATGACGGTGATCTTGCCTGGCTCAATGTCGAGCGAGAGGTCACGGATGACGTGATTGTCACCGAAGGACTTGTGCACGTTCTTGAGCGAGATGACGGGGCCGCGGTCTGCGCCCCAGCGCTCGACATCGGGGACCAGCAGGTTCTTGCGCTCAGGTTGAGCGCGCTCAGCGGGTTCTTTGGGCTGTGCGGCGAGCTTATCGCTGGCTTGGCTCATGGGAGGCGGCTCCTGACGCGGCGCGTCATCAGTGAAACGATCGAAACATGCGTCCGCAGCCTCGTCAGGCCAGCAGAGCTGTGTTATAGCACAACACAGTGAAACCATGCCGCGCGACGCTGTCGCGCCCGGCATCCCGAGGCCCGGCCCATGTGGCAAGAGAGCGCCGTTGCGGCGATCACCGACGCGTCCTTTGATAGAGAAGTCTTACGCGCGAGCGTGCCTACGCTGGTCGTCTTCTGGACGGCTTGGAGCCCAGCCTGCGCGCACATCGTGCCGCTCGTGCAGGAGCTAGCGCAGGCGCACGCGCCGAGCGTGCGGACGGTCCAGATCGAGCTGGACACCAACCCCATGCTCGCCACCCACTATCGCATTCAAGCGCTGCCCGTGGTGATGTTATTTCACCAAGGCAAGATCGAGCTGTCTCGCGAGGGGCTGACCGATCGGCGCGCGCTTGAGGCGCTGTATCTGCGCCATGGCGTGCAGCTTGAGGCGTACTGAGCCAGAGGTGGCGAGCGACGCGCGCTTGCGCGCGTCGCTC
>CAYXWB010000283.1:0-7222 GCA_964468515.1 uncultured Bradymonadales bacterium
CGCGCGGCGAGCCGGTGTTCTTGGGTGATGGCCTCATTGTAGGTGGTGTTGGGGCGGATGCTCTTGAGGGCGACGAGCGTGAGCACGGGCCCCGCGCCAGCCTCACCGAAGCGCGCGGTGATGGCCTGCTTGATGAGGTTAGGGACGCCCTCCATGCTGACGACCTGCTCGGACGCCGCGCCGAGCTGGTAGGCGATGAGCAGCTGATCGCCGCGCAGACGACGCAAGGTGATGCCTTGCGAGGGGGCCTCCTCAATGGGGCGCATCCCGGGCACGATGATGCGGCTCATGACCTCGCGTAAGATGCCCGCCAGCGCGGCCTCAGCGCGGGCGGAGAAGCCCTCGCGCGCTAAGCCCAGCAGGTCCTCCTCGGTCAGCTCGGCGGGGAAGTGCGGATCAAAGTGCGCGGCGCGCAGCTGACGCGCGAGCTGCTCGCGCTGCTCGTTGGTCAGTCGCGCCAGCAGCTCCCCCTCGCTGATGGGGCTCTCGACCCCCGCGCGGGCGTTGGGGGTGATGATGGGGACGAGCTGCGTGGCCGCCTCGGCCATCGCGCGGCGCATGCTGTCAAAGGCGCGATGGACGCCATCGCTGAGCTGCTCGCGGGTGTCCTCGCGCCAGTCATACACGGGCGGCACCTGCGCCGAGGCGTTGACGCGCTGCGCCTCCGTCTCCACCAGATCGCGCTCAGCGAAGGTGAAGTCACGCGTGACCTTCACATCGCGCAGCGCGATCTCGCCGATCTGGGCGGGCTCAAGCGCGGTGTCTCGCACGCGAAAGCCGCCGGTCATCACCGCCACGATGGTGAGGATGAACAGCACGAACAAGCCCAGCTGCACGAGCGAGTTCTGCGCGAGCGTCTCTAACCACGCCACGCGATCGCGGCGGCTTGATGAGGCGCTGAACGTAGGCTTGCGCGGTGGCGCGGTCGGGCTCCTGGTGGACATGGTGTGCCTCGGTGACACCGCGCGAGGCGGCGCTACAGCTCATCGACGCGGCGCGCATCACAGCACGTCGCGTGTTGTGCGTCATAGCACAACGCGCGACGCGCAGCACGCGCCGCGCGTTGTGGCTGCGCGCGCGCTATCAGCGCGCGCGTTCAGGCTCCCCGTGCGCCGCCTCGCGCCTGTCCGCGTCGCCCTCATAGGCGCGGATGATGCGCTGCACGAGATCGTGGCGCACGACGTCGGCGTCGCTGAAGCGATGAATCGCGATCCCCTCGACGCCCTCTAACAGGCGCAGCGCCTCCACGAGCCCGCTGTCTTGGCGGCGCGGCAGATCGACCTGCGTCGGATCGCCCGTGACCACCGCGCGCGATCCTCGGCCCATGCGGGTGAGGAACATCTTCATCTGCTCGCGCGTGGTGTTCTGCGCCTCGTCCAAGATGATGAACGCGTCATGCAGCGTGCGACCGCGCATGAACGCCAGCGGCGCGACCTCGATCACCTCGCGCTCCAGCATCTTCTGCACCTGCTCCGCGTCCATGAGATCGTTCATGGCGTCGAGCAGCGGCCTCAAGTAAGGGTTGACCTTCTCGTTGAGATCGCCGGGCAAGAACCCCAAGCGCTCGCCAGCCTCGACGGCGGGCCGCGTGAGGATCAGGCGCTTGACCTGCTTGCTCTGGAGCGCGGCCAGCGCCATCGCCACCGCCAGGTAGGTCTTGCCCGTGCCGGCGGGTCCGACGCCGAACACCAAGTCATGGCGGCGCACCGCGTCAATGTAGTGTTTCTGTGACAGCCCCTTCGGGTGCACCGCGCGGTTCTTCGCGGACAAGAACACCCGGTCCATGAAGATCTCGCCGAGGTCCGTGTCGGGGTGGTCAAAGAGCAGCTGCACGGCGCGCTTGACGTCATCGCTCTGGACGCGATAGCCGCGCGCGACCAAGGCGTACAGCTTGGCGACGACGAGCTGCGCGAAGCGCACGTCGCTGGGGCTGCCGCTGAGCAAGAGCTCCGAGCCGCGCACGCTGGCGCGCACTTGGGTCGCCTCTTCTAAGGGCTGGAGCTGATCCTCGCGCTGGCCGATGAGCAGCCGGGCGACGTCAACCTCGGGGAAGGACAGCCGCAACGTCAGGCTGTCCTCGGTGGTGATCTCAGTGGTGATCTCAATGGTGGTGTTCAACGTGGTGCGTCCTCTCGCTCGATGGGACCGCGCGCGATGGTGCGGGCGGGGAGGGTGCTGCAACCACGACCCGTCGCTCGTTTATTCTTCGCGAGGGTTGGGCTCGCTCGGATCGAGCAGCGGCGCGGGCTGCGGCGTCAAGGCGGCCTCAATGTAGGGCGAGTCGCCGCGCCGCTCCAGCGTATAACGCACGCGCGGGCTGGGATAGCTCAGATCAGAGGGTCCGATCAGGCGCGCCTCGCGCAGCTCATCAAGCTGCAAGGGGGGCGCGTCAGTGAGCGCTTGTTGGGCCTGGGTGGCTAAGCGCAAGCGCGCGCGCTGGTGGGTGATGAACAGCGCGTCCGCGCTGGAGGTGTCTTGGGCGCCTTGGTAGAAGAAGCCGCGCTTTTTATAGGTGAGGTAGCCGTAGACGCCGACGGCGAGCACAGCGCACAGCAGGGCGACGGTCAGCGCGTGGTGGAGGAGGATGGCGAGCATCGCGCTGCGGCGCGCGCGCTTGGGGTCGGGCGGCGCGGAGGCGGACGGCGCGGAGGCGGACGGCGCGGAGGCGGACGGCGCGGAGGTGGCGGGCTTGCGCTTGGGCTCGGTCATGGGCGCTGCTCCTTGGCGTCACGGCCGAAGCGCTTGAAGCGCACGGCGGCCAGATCAATATCGCGCGCGGCGCCCATCAGCCCGATGAGCCCCGCGACGCACAGCAAGAACACGCCGATCGCCTGCCCCAGGCCTGGATCTGTGGAGGGCAGCGACTGAGGACCTCGCCAGACGCCGTGCGGTCGCAAGATGAGCGCGACGCCCAACAGCAGCGTCATGGTGATGGCGCCTCCGACCAAGGCGCGCCCTGCGACCATGTGGCCCATGCCCGGCACCAGGAGGCTTGTGCCGCGACGCATCATGCGCTGAATCATGTTGCGCTGGCGCACGATGTCCTCGCTGGCGATGCGCGCGTTATAGTCCAGGGTCGAGCCGGTCACGAGCGTCGTATAGCACACCTGGCAGGAGGGGTGGTCGCCCGTGCGGGCGCCATCGCTCGGATCACGCGCCAGCCCGCACTGCGGGCAAGGGGTGCTGGTCTTGCCGCGCAGCGTCAGCGGCAGGCTGAGCGCGCTCAGCGCGAGGCCGATGAGGCCAAGCCCCAGCGCCCACGACAGCGGCACGCGCGGCCCCGCCAAGTGCGGCCACGCGCGCGCGATGAACGGGATAGGCGTCAGCGTCGCCGCGTCGTGGCGCGCCACCAGCAGCGCCGCGTCAGGCGCCTCGACCCACAGCGCGCTGTTGACGTCGCGGCGCTTGAGCCGGGAGCGATCAAGCGTGCGCGTGAGCGAGCGCTTGTTGGCCTCATCCAGCGCCGCCATCGCCCCCGCGCTGTCCTCCAGCTCCTGACGCGCGCGCATCAGGTTGAAGGGGGCGGCGGGTGACTGTGACGCCAAGGCTTGCGCACGCTCCAGCAGCGGGATGGCCGCCTCGGCTTGACGCTGAGCGATGAGGGCTGCGCCCACGAGGTTGTGAATGTCAGCGCGTAACCCCTCAGGCCAGCCCATCAGCGCCTCGGGCTTTGCCAGCGGGTCTTTCAAAAGCGCCTCAAGCTCGCCGCGACGGTAGCGCAAGAGCAGCTCCACATAGCGCGCCGCGTGATCTGGCGAGGCGCTGGCGCGCGCGGCCTCCAGCAGATCGGAGACGCGCGTGGCGCAGCCCTCATCGCAGGGCATCGTGGCCGCGCGCAAGAGCGTCGCGCTGTCGCTCTCAGGGAACGTCAGCGCGCGTGATAAGCGCACCTCAAGCCAGGGCAGGGCGGCGATCATGGCGAAGATCATCAGCGTCACCGCCCGCTCTCGCCACTGCTGCACCACCGCCAACAACGCCAGCAGCAGCACCCCCGACAGCAGCGGCGACTGCATCAGGATGCCTGGCACCAGCACCAGCGCCAGCAGCAGCACCACCGCCTGATTGCTTGAGAAGCCGCGCGGCAGCAGGCGCGCCGCGTCATAGGCCAGCACGCCAAAGGAGCGCACCAGCTGCGACATGATGAACGCGATCGCGGTGAGCGTGGCGGCCACCAAGGTGAAGACCACGAGGTTGAAGATCAGCGGCAGGCCCGTCAGCGGCCAGCTCACGTGGCGCGTGATGCCCGCCACGGCCGCGTTGCTCCACTGGCCCACTTGTCCTGGCGCGTGACGCAGCGTGAAGCGCGCCTCCGCCATATACACATGGGGCAGATCGGGCGCGAGGCGGCGCATGGGGCCCCAGGCTTGCAGCGCCTCGGCGGTCGACAGCGCCCCCGCGGCGTGATGGCGCCGCACCCAGTGGGGCGCGGCGATGGCGAGCGCGGGGGTGTTAGGCACCCCCGCGCTCGCCAGCTCATCGCACAGCGCCTCCATCTCGGAGCGCCCGTTTTGGCCCTCGCTGATGACGCGCTTCCACAGCTGCCAGTTGACCTTGAGGTTGACCTCTTCCACCAGCGACGCGCGCAGCGGCGCGCGCTCGGAGGCCGCGTCAGCCTGATCTTCTGCGGTGCGTAAGATCTCCTCCGTGCTGCTCGGCTGCGCGTCAGCGCGCGCGGGGAGCGCGGCCAAGCTCATGCACAGCATGAGCGCGCGCAGCGCGCGCTGCGCGCGTGGGGAGAGGCGCCCGCGGCGCGTGGGTGGCGTCGGGGCGTCATCGAGGCTCATCGCCATAGGTTCAATCCTGATTGATTTGGGGATCGCGTCCACCTGCGATTATAGTCTGCGCGCGTCTCGCTGCGTAGCGGGATCTCACTGACACCACCTCGCAGCTTGAGGAGCCTACGATGACTCGTCAATCGCGTCGAGCCGCTGAGCGGCGCGGGCGCGCGCGCAGCGCGCTCACGCGCGCCGCGCGCCTTGGCGATCGCGCCGCCACCGTGGGTTTTGACTGGTCCGACCCAAGCGGCGCGCTCGACAAGGTCCGCGAAGAGGTCGAGGAGGTCGCCCAGTGCCTCGACGATCCCGCCCACGCCGCGCGCGTGGAGGAGGAGCTTGGCGATCTGCTGTTCGCCGCTTGCATGGTGGCTCGCAAAGCCCGCGTTGATCCTGATCGCGCGCTGCGGCGCGCCAACCACAAGTTCGTCACGCGCTTCGCGCGTATGGAGGCGCTGCTGTTAGAGGCGGGCCTGACGTGTCAGCATGCCACGCTCGATCAGATGGAGGCGTGCTGGCAGCGCGCCAAGCGCGAGGGCGGCTAGCGCGCCTTGATCGCGCAGGCTCACATCCTTATAGTGATGCGCTGCCCCAGGCGCTAGAGGCGCCTGAACACGCTTGAGCTCTATCACGACTCGCCCCCCTTGAGGTCCCTATGAAGCTCCCCTCGTCTCGACGCATGCGCGCGCTCTCCTTGCCGCTGTCTTTGAGCGTCGCGCTGGCCGCCTGTTCGGACGATCCTGCCCCCAAGGCAGCGCTTGGTGAGGCGTGCGCTATCGATGGGGACTGCGTCAGCGGCCTCGTCTGCCGCGCCCAAGCTTGCACCATGCCGGGCAACACCAACCCTGACATGAACCCTGACGCTGATACGACGCCCGATCAGCCCTCAGTGCAGCCCGAGGATTACATCATCTCGTTTGAGCGCTTCTCCAGCTTCGGTGACGATCAGAACACCTACCTGCACGTGCTCAACACCGCCACCGATGCGGTCACGGTCGTCAACGACGACCCCAACGCCTGCGCGAGCGGCTGCTGGCTGTCGCGTGACAGCGCCACCTTCATCTACCTGCGCCCTAACCCTGACACCCCGGGCACGGACGATGTCTACGCCGCCGCCGTAGGCGATGATTATAAGGTGGTCGATCAGGGCAGCGTCATCATCAGCGCCATCTCGCGCTTGATGATCAACGGCGATCTGCTCTCCTTCTCACGGCAGCTGCCCACGGGCGAGCTGCGCGTCAGCGCCCAGCGCTTGGGCAGCCAGCAGGAGATCCTGATCGGTGATCTCCCCAGCTCCGCGCAGACCCAGGGCACTTGGGCCGCTGACGGGGACTCGGAGCAGGCCGCCTTGATGCGCCCGACGCTTCAGTCCCTCAACGTCACCATCGGCCAGCTCGGCTCCCCCATCACAGGGGATCCTACCTTCACCCTCGACGCCTCGAACTACCAAGCCGTCGGTGGCAGCTACTTTGGCTCGAACATCCCCGCCGCCTTCTCTGCTGACGGCCGCTACATGGCCATGAGCACCAGCGCGCCCAATGACTATGGATTGTGTCAGGCCGACACAGACTGCTCAGGCACAGGTCAGCGCTGCGGTGTGAGCGGGCGCTGCACCGCCTATGAGAACACCATCCACTTCTTCGATCTGGAGAACCTGGACGTTTTGGGCACCCAGTGCAACAGCGACGCGCAGTGTGGCAGCGTCCACCAGTGCTACATCGCCGCGCCGACCCAGCTTGACACCGCCTTCTGCATCCCGCGCCGCGTCGTGCTCGGCTTGCCGAAGTCACCGCCTCAGCGCGCCCCTGGCGGCGGTGAGCGTGGCGGCTGTGAGAACACCGCAGGTGAGCCCTTGCGCGGCTTCACCTCGCTCTCCGGGGAGATGAACTTCGCGGCTGACGGCTCGCTCTATGTCGTGGGGCGGCGCGAGTGTGCGGGCGTCACTGGTGAGCCCAACATCCCCACCTCCAGCATCCTGCGCTTGTCGCCCACAGGTGGCGCCCCTGAGGTCGTCTTTGGCAACGCGAGCGAGGACTTCAGCGACGCCAAGTGCTATGACCTCAACGAGCGCCGCGTCGATATCACGAGCTGCATCGTCTACATCAGCACCGCGCTGCTGTCACCAGGCGGCAATGAGCTGGCCTTCTTGGCCACCAACCCCAACACCCAAGAGCCTGCGCGCGCGGTCGACGCCCTGGACGTCTGGACCATCCTGCGCGATGGCACCCGCAAGGCTTGGAATGGTGGCGGCGATCTGTTCGATCGCGTGAAGAGCATCGGCGTGCATCAGCTGCGCTGACGCGGCCTAGCCACAACGCGCGCTTCACAAGCGCGCGGCCCCAGAGGTGATGATGGCGAGCGCGGTTAAACCGCGCGCGCCCACATCACCGCGGGGGCCGCGGCAGCGGCGCGCCCCCAAACGCGCCCGCACGCGTGGGGGCCGCGCGCGG
>CAYXWB010000284.1:0-7178 GCA_964468515.1 uncultured Bradymonadales bacterium
CGAGCGCGAAGCGCTCGCGCGTCCAGCCTAGATCCAGGCGCGCGCCTGACGGCGCGCCCCCTGTCTGTCGTGTCACCCGAGGCGCCGCTTTATGGCCACCGATCCTACCCAAGCCAACGCTGACGCCCCCCAGGGCGATGACGCGCTCGACAGCAGCAACTACGAGGTCATCCGGCGCCGCCTCACCGAGCAGGCGCGCCAGCTCGCCCAGCGCGCTGACAGCCTCAACGCGCGCCGCCAGGCCTTCTTCGGCTCCACCGCCATGCAGGTGATCGGCAACGACACCCTGCGCACTGAGCACAACTGCATCCCCCAGGACATCATCAACCTCGGGGACAGGCTGCTCTTTGGCTACAATGTCCAGATCAAGCTCAAGAGCCGCACGGCGGTGCCCGACGTCTTCAGCTTGCACAAGTTCGAGAAGGACGGCGACACCATCGCGCTGCGCCATGTGGCCCAGGACGTGGCCGACAACTTCTTGAGCGATCCGAAGTTTAACAAGGACTTCGACGATCTCTACGCGTACTTCAAGGACGCCTTCTTGCGCCAGCTGCGCCGCGTCGAGGGCCGCCTGCTGGCGATCTTCCAGACGGGCACCTCGCTGGACGACATCCGCGTGCTGCGCTGGCAGGTCGACGCCACCCATCAGGTCAGCTACCTCGACAACTCCGGCGTGCGCGACAACAAGCGCCAGCCCACCCACGACTTCGAGTGGATCCCCACCAAGCGCGAGGATCACGTCACCGGTCGCCACCCCCACATCTCCATCCTCGACGAGGTCTTCGTCGAGGCCGTGGGCGGCGATCTCACCATCAAGGTCGAGGACAGCACCGAGGACGGCGAGGGCATCTACTCGGAGCCTGTCGAGGATCGCAACCAGTCCTTGGGCGACGCGGACATCGCCTACGCCAAGCTCGGCAAGCTGATCTTGCTGCGCATCAAGCCCTACCGCGAGCAGAAGCTGCGCTACTTCGTCTTCAACACCCTCACGGGCACGGTCGCGCGGCTTGACGCCATCGGCCAGTCCTGCCTGCAGCTGCCCGAGGAGCACGGGATCATCTTCCCTGGTGGCTACGTGCTGGAGAGCGGCGAGCAGAAGCGCTTTGATCAAGACACGACGGGGATGCGCATTGAGCAGGCGATCCGATCGCCCAATGGCGAGGACGTCCTCTACGTGTTCTATCGCGATGAGGACGGTCAGTACCTGCTGCTGTCCTACAACCTCATCCGCAAAGAGGTGCAGAACCCGCTGCCCTGTCACGGCTACAGCATCTTCGATGACGGGACGATGATCCTGTTCCGGTTCATGGGCGACCAGCCCACGCGCGTTCACCCGATGCAGATCTGGTCCTCGCCGTTTGCGAGCGCGGAGCACGCCGCGCAGGCGCCAAGCGACGGCTCGCTGATGTCGCGCGTGGGCAACGCGGAGCTGGTGCGCGGGATCTCAGACGCGTACACCGTGCGCAAGCTGATCAACCACCCGCAGCCGACCTCCGAGCTGTATGGGCAGATCATCACCAGCGCCGAGCGCATGATGGACGCCTATTACTGGCTGGGTGAGGCCGAGCTAGAGGACATGGCGGCGCTGCTCAAGGAGGTCGTGGCGACCGCCACGCTCGTCATTGACGAGTTCAGCAAGGTGCGCGCCATGCGCGCGCAGGCGCAGCAGGCGCTGGCTGACGTGGAGCGCGATCAGGGCACGCTGTTGGCCGAGGTGCGCAACGCGCGCTGGGCCGAGATCGACCGCTACGTCGATGGCCTCGACGCGCTGCGCAAGCAGCGCGGGCGCGTCATCACGCTGCGCGAGATGAAGTACATCGATCTTGGGCGCTTGAGCGAGCTGGAGGCCGCGCTCGTCGAGCACAGCGACCGCTTGAGCAAGCAGACCGTCGCGTTCTTGCAAGGCGACAGCGCGCTCAAGTCCTATCGCGACGCGGTCGAGTCGGCCATCGCGGGCGTGGAGCAGGTCAAGACCACCGTCGAGGCGACCGCGCTGCGCGAGCGCATCGATCGCGTGGGCGAGGGCTTGGGGCTGTTGACCGAGATGATCAGCGGCCTGAAGATCGAGGATCCGCAGGCGCGCACGCACATCTTGGAGTCGTTGGGCGAGGTGTTGGGTCAGCAGAACCGGGCGCGCGCGATGCTTGAGGCGCGCCGCATGGCGCTGTTGGAGCAGGAGGGCAAGGCCGAGTTCGCGGTCCAGTTCCAGCTCATCGGCCAAGCCGTCACCAGCGCCCTGGGCATGTGTGACACGCCGGACAAGTGCGACGAGCAGCTCACGCGTCAGATGGTCCAGCTTGAGGAGATGGAGGCCCGCTTCAGCGAGTTTGACGCCTTCTTGAGCCGCTTGTCCGAGAAGCGCGAGGAGATCTACGAGGCGTTCGAGGCCCGCAAACAGCAGCTCATTGAGGATCGTCAGCGCAAGGCAAGCGGCGCAGTGGAGGCCGCCGAGCGCATCATGCAGGGCGTCATGCGTCGCGTGCAGAAGCTCGAAGACGTCGAGGCGCTCAACGCTTATTTTGCCGCCGATCCGATGGTCATGAAGGTGCGCGAGCTGGCCGATCGGTTGCGCGAGCTGGCCGATCCAGTCAAGGCCGACGATCTGGAGGCGCGCCTCAAGGCGACCCGCGATCAGTCCATCCGCGCGCTGCGCGACAGGCTCGATCTGTTCGAGGGCGGCGGCGGCGACGCCGTGATCCGGTTCGGGCGCCATCGCTTCAGCGTCAACACGCAGCCCTTGGAGCTGACGATGGTGCCGCGCGATGGCACCATGCGCCTGCACATCACCGGCAGCGACTTCTATGAGCCGATCACCGATCAGGCGTTCCTCGCGACGGAGCATCTGTGGGGCCAGCACTTGGCCAGTGAGACGGCACAGGTTTACCGCGGCGAGCATCTGGCGGCGTCGATCTTGTTCGACGCGGAGCGTCGCGACAGCGCGCTGACGATGGAGGCGCTCCAACAGCAGCTCACCAGCGATGACACCGCCTTGAAGCTCATCCGCGCCACCATCGAGTCGCGCTATGATGAGGGCTATGAGCGCGGCGTGCACGACCATGACGCGCTGCTGATCTTGCGCACCATCTTGGGGCTGTACACGACCGCCGGGCTCTTGCGCTTCTCCCCGAGCGCGCGCGCGCTGGCGACCTTATATTGGGCGTCGCCCCCTGACGCGCTAGGGGCGCTGGACGCGGCGTCAGCCGCGCCGAGCGGGTCACTGCTCACCTCAACGTCGCGCCGGGGCAAGCCTGTGGCTTGCCCCGGCGCGCGCAAGCGCGCGCTGTTCGCGCGCCGGGCGCAGAGCTTGGGGCGTCTGCGCGTGGCGTTCGATGATGACGGCCCGCTGCGCGAGCTTGTGGAGGATCTTGTCGAGGCGCTTGGCGCCTTCACCAAGGCCCAGGCGCTGCCTCACACCCCGCGCGAGGTGCGCGACGCGGCAGGTTATCTGGTCGAGGAGCTGCTCAAGGATCGCCCCACGTTCGTGGTCAGCGCCGAGGCGCAGGACCTCATGGAGCGCTTCTTGATGAGCCTCGACGTGGCCGGCACCAAGCTGGCGTTTGAGGAGGATCTTCAGACCATTGATGGCGAGCTTGGCGACGGCTGGGGCCTGATGATGGGCTGGCTTGGCGGCTTCTTGCGCCGTCGCCGCGAGCCGATCCCAGGCGCGCTCGACGCGCTGCCCGAGGCGGCTGCGCTCTTGCTCACGCAGGGCAAGCTTGAGCGCGAGGTCAGCTCCTCACGCGCGAGCGCCAAGGTGGAGGGGCTGTTGGGCCAGCACCCGCGCATCCAGCAGCAGGCCATGACGCTGCGCCTCGACAGCTTCCTGGCGCGGCTGCGCGATCACAGCGAGCGGCGCATCCCCGAGTGGCGCGCGTACCGCGAGCTGACGACGCAGATGCTCAACCGCGAGCGTCGCAAGCTGCGCCTTGATGAGCTGCGCCCGCAGGTCCTGAGCACGTTCGTGCGCAACCGCCTCATTGACGAGGTGTACCTGCCCATCATCGGTGACAACCTCGCCAAGCAGATGGGCACCGTCGGCGACACCGGCCGCTCCGATCGCAGCGGCCTGTTGTTGCTCATCTCGCCGCCGGGCTACGGCAAGACGACGCTGATGGAGTACATCGCCAGCCGCATGGGCCTGACCTTCATGAAGGTCAACGGCCCCGCGCTCGGTCACAACGTGACCTCGATCGACCCCAGCGAGGCGCCCAATGCGACCGCGCGCCAAGAGGTGGAGAAGATCAACCTCGCGCTGCGCATGGGCAACAACGTCATGCTGTACCTCGACGACATCCAGCACACGCACCCCGAGCTGTTGCAGAAGTTCATCTCGCTGTGTGACGCCACGCGCCGCATCGAGGGCGTCTGGGATGGCGAGTCGAAGACCTATGATCTGCGCGGCAAGCGGTTCTCCGTGGTGATGGCGGGCAACCCCTACACGGAGACTGGCGAGCGCTTTCAGATCCCGGACATGCTCGCCAACCGCGCGGACACCTACAACTTAGGCGACATCGTGGGCGGCTCCGATGATGCCTTCGCGCTGAGCTACATTGAGAACGCGCTGACCGCCAACCCCGTGCTCGCCCCCTTGGCCAACCGCGATCGCAAGGACGTTCACCTGTTCATCCGCATGGCGCGTGGCGAGCAGCTGCCGCTGTCGGAGCTGACGCACGCTTACTCGGCTGTGGAGGCCGCTGAGATCGTCAACGTCCTCCAGAAGCTCTTCAAATGCCAAGAAGTGCTGCTCAAGGTGAACCTCGCCTACATCACCTCAGCGGCCCAGCGCGACGACTACCGCACCGAGCCGCCGTTCAAGCTGCAAGGCTCCTATCGCAACATGACCAAGCTGGCCGAGAAGGTCGCCTCGGCCATGAACGAGCAGGAGCTGCAAGCGCTGATTGATGATCACTATCAGGGCGAGGCGCAGACGCTGACGACAGAGTCGGAGCAGAGCCTGTTGAAGCTGGCGGAGCTGCGCGGGCGCATGAGCGATGAGCAGCGCGCGCGGTGGGAGGAGATCAAGCGCGAGTTTGGGCGTCGCAAGATGATGGGCGGCGGCGATGATGATCCCGTGACGCGCATGGTGGGCCCGCTGACAGGCTTGGTGGAGGGCGTGGACGCGATGCGCGCTGCGCTTGGGGGCAACAGCCAGGTGGCGGACAAGCTCGACGCGCTGCGCGCGTCGCTGGAGCGCGCCAGCGCGCAGGCCAGCGAGGGGCGCACAAGCGCGGCGCTCGATCCAGCGATCCTCACGCAGCTCACCGAGGCGATGTCGCGCATGAGCGCACCGCAGGCGGCCCCTCCTGCCACCGCGCAGGTGGACACCAGCGGGATGCAGGCGCTGGTGGAGCGTCAGGGGCGGCTCGTGGAGGGCACGCTGCAGCAGCTCATCAAGGTGGTGGAGGGCTACGCCGCGAGCGCCTCAAGCGGCGCCCAGGTGGGCGGTCAGCTGCGCATGATCGAGCGCTGGATGGAGCACGGTGGCCCTGTGTTGCAAGGGCCGCCGCCAGGCGGCCCGACGACGCAAGCGCCGCTGGCGCAGCCAGCGGGCGCGCCGTCTTTTGCGCCGCAGGCGTCGCAGGGTTATGCGCCGCAAGGTTATGCGTCGCGGCCGATGCCTGTGGTGAGCGCGGAGCAGACGCTGCCTGGCGCTGGCGCGCCGCGTCAGGTGATGGTGAGCGGCAGCTCAGTGGTGACGCGGCCTGCGCCACAGGCGCAGGCCGCGCCTGTGGCGCCCCAGCGCAGCGTGGACGTGTCGCCTGAGCTTGAGCTGCGTACGAGCGTGAGCCCGAAGCCTAGCGGCGATGGCGAGGCGCGGGCGCAGTCGTTCAAGCAGGCGCGCAAGAGCTTGGGGCATGTGCAGCCGCTGAGTGACGCGGCGCAGGTGTATGAGGGTGAACAAGAGGGCGCAAAGACGATCAAGCTGCACGCGCCCTTCAAGACAGAGGGGGAGTGAGCGATGGCGGTGAGGTACGCGGTGAGCCCGAGCGCGCTGGGCGCGATGCTGCTGGCGCAGGATGAGGTCGGCGTCTGCGCGCTGTGGTTGGGCGATGAGGCTGAGCCGCTCGTGGCCGCGCTCGTGGCGATGTGGCCCGAGGCGCGCCGCGATGACGCGTCGCTCGCCAGCGCTGTGGAGGCGGTGCGCGCGTATCTGAGCGGGGCGGGGCCGCTGCCCAAGCTGGCGCTGTCGCTGGGCGGGACTGAGCTTCAGCGCGAGGTGTGGCGCGCGTTGCAGATGATCCCGGCGGGTGAGACGTGGGATTACAGCGCGCTGGCTGTGGCTGTGGGGCGGCCTGAGGCCACGCGCGTGGTGGCGAGCGCGTGTGGGGCCAACCAGCTCGCGCTGCTGGTGCCATGTCATCGGGTGGTGCGTCGCGACGGCGGCTTGAGCGGGTTTCGTTGGGGTGTGTCGCGCAAGGCGGCGCTGTTAGCGCTGGAGGGCGCGCGTCCGATGCAGGAGTCCTTATGGTGAGCGAGCGGACCCCAGCGCAGGCCGCGCAGGCGCAGCTCGACGCGTACAACGCGCAAGACCTTGAGGCGTTCGTGGCGTGTTACGCCCAGGACGTGGAGGTGTACACGCACCCGGCGACGCTGACGATGCGAGGTCGCGAGGCGCTGCGCGAGGCGTACGGCGCGCTGTGGTCGAAGGCGCCCGCGCTGCACGCGCGCCTCACGGCGCGGCTGGTGCAGGGGAGGTTCGTGATCGATCACGAGCAGGTGACGGGTCACCCGCGCGGTGAGGGGCTGACGGCGGTGGCGATCTACGAGGTCAGCGCCGAGGGGTTGATCACACGGTTGTGGTTTATCCTCTGATCGATCGTGGCTGAGGGGAAGAAAGGTGACTGGTTGTCTTGTAGGACCATGTGGGTTTCTTGTAGGATAGGGTGCATCAGACAGATGTGCGCATGTGAAGGGCGCATGTGGGCGATACGCTCATCGTCCGAGCTGAGCAGCGAGCGCGGCGTGTGAGGGCACATCGCAGACAGTGGCGAAGGCCTCGCGGTTTATGATAGTTATAGGCTGAGCGGTCAGAATAGGTTGCTAAGGTCATCAAGGGCGAGCGCGGTGTGGGCCTTGATGATGAGCTTAACGCAAGAGGAGCGGCGGATGGTCAGTCAAGTCAAGCGCGCGATGCTCGCGCTCCATGAGGACGAGTCAGGGGCGACGATGACGGAGTA
>CAYXWB010000285.1:0-7137 GCA_964468515.1 uncultured Bradymonadales bacterium
AATCTACCCATTATAACATAACCTTTTTACATCTTCAACTTGACAGCGCAATACAATCTCAAACGCGCGCTGACCGAGACTCACTGATGGAGTAGAATTGAGCTGTGACTCAGTTATCAGTGGAGCTTGGCCATTTTCTATAATTTTATATAACTCGTAGCAATGCCAATCCAACTCTTCTTGTAGAGCCATCATTAAGCCAAGAAGATAGGTCTGTGCGTCTTTAGCAGTCTCTAACGTGTGCGCAACTGGTGCCTCATGGGCCGCAATCGCGCTGGGCTCTAGTTCGTTCATTTGCTGTGCTAGTTCATCTAATTTTCTTGCCAATGTAAGAGGGCGCTTGCTAGGGATAGGTGCTTTTTTCATTTTTGTACAATCATATTCCAATCTGTCTTCCCACGGTTCTGATGCTCCTCCTTTCTGGAAAAATGTAGTTCGAGCCCAAAGGGCAAAGGAAGATGAATTGAGTAGGCCAATTAATCCAATGTGGTCATCCAAAGTTGCATCGGTGTTGAGTTTGATTACTGGAGAGGTGCGATTGAAGACCAGTTTTCCTCGACCTAGGATGAAGTGATTGTGCGTGGCGACAAATGCATAGTTTATAATAAGAGGGGTCTGGAGTCGACTGGTTGTGAGTTGATGCCACTCGTACCAAGTTCGGCCGTCTGTCTTATATGTTCCCCCAGCAAAAGTAGCCCTGCTCCACATTAGTTCCCTGAAAGGCCAATAGGTTTGATTTGTTTTGGGGTTTATTTTGTCAAGGTCCCAGTTTGACGTGTATGGTAAATATGTGAATGACTCTTCTGAGTTGCGCCAATCTCTTGCATCTTCACCTAGTACTATTCTGTTGTAATGGTTTTCTGGGAATTCAAATCGCTTGAAAAAACTATTCTTTTGAAGGTACACATCATCAACATTGGACATTCCAATGATTCCAACTGTTCCTAAGTGGCTGATTTTTGAGTTTGCGTTGGTGGTTATTAGTTCTTTGCATTCAAAGATGTCGCCTCCCTGTAAATTCCAGGGGTGACGCTCAAAGATTTGTCTGTTCACATCTCGAGTGGTTATGAATTCACTAGAGAAACCCACGTGGTTAACATGTTTGATGATCGATGACCAGACTAAGCCCTTGCTAAGTACGTTTGGTCTTGATGGTTCACTGCAAATGCCAAGGATTGCCCGAACAGTTTTAAATTCAGGCTCTTGATTGCGTCCAAACAGGATTGCGGTAGGGGTTTCTCCTGTAAGAGGACTGTGTCCAGGAATGTAAGCGCCTGCTAAGTCAATTACATGAGTAAGATCGGTGTGGGGGATGATCGTTTCAATGAGCTTCTTGCCAAACGAACGCTTCATAAAAGCATTGCCCACGATCATGCCCACAAACCCTGCTCCTGCTTCGCTTTTGTCTTTGTTCCCTAACTGAAACTGGTCTTGCTTATCGTTAAGAGCTGCACCTATCGCTAACTCAAAAAAACGTTCATAGAATGGCGTAACAAGTGAGTATTTGCCGTGGCACGAGGCGTAGTGCTTCTTATATGCTTCACGTGGTCCTGCATCTTTTACTGTGATATAAGGTGGATTGCCCACGACCGCGTGATATTGTTGCATCAAGATGCCGTTGCGATCCTGGGAGCCGAAGATGAGGTCGTTGTCTTCAGTGCTGTAGAGGTGACTCCAGCGATGGCGATCTAGCTCACCTTGGAGTTGGAACTTTGTGGTCGATGTCTCGAACCTGGGGAAGTGCTTGCCCAGGATGAGCGAATCACCGACGGCGAGGTTGAGGGGCCAGTCGTGGGGATCATCCCAGCGGGTGACGTTGCACAGGTTGAACGCCTCAAGAAGCAGGCGAAACCTCGCGATGGCGACGGCGAAGGGGTTAATATCCACGCCGAAGCTGGCTTCCAGCGCCTCACGCACCAGCACATCAGCGCGCTCTCTGGGACGCGCCGCGCGCTTGTGGGCGAAGAGCCGCTTAAAGCCTCCTAAGACGAAGTGGCCTGAGCCGCAGGTCGGGTCGATGAAGCGCACTTGATCCAGGCCAAAGGTCTCAATGGCTGGCTCAAGCGTCATGTCCAGGATGAATGACTCAACAAAATCAGGTGTCTGCCAAAGTGCGTATTTATCTCTGATATCTTCGGATAAGTCCTGATAGAGATCGCCCAAGAATCGTGTGTCTCGGTCGCGCAGATCTAATATTGGCGTCCCCGTCTCGGTGTCAGCCTCTCGGAAGTGTCGGATGAGCTGTGTGGCGGCGATGGCGCTTATTGGCAGCTTGTGCAGCGGGTTGAGCGCGGGGCTGAAGAGCTGACCAGCGGTGGGCTGCGCGAGCGTCGCGATGATGTGGAGCAGGTAGTCGGTGTCAGAGTCCACCTTATGCGCGTCTTGCTGGAAGTAAGCGCGCTGGTGCTGTTGTGCTAACTCGCCAAAGAGCACAGGATCGATCAGGTCGTGATCCTCAAGGTAGCGCACGAACACCAGCGTTAAGACCCACGCCACCGCCACTTGCGTCAAATACTCTTCACGCCACTCGGTCAGCGATGCGCTGGTGCGCTCGTGCGCTTTGGCGTCTTGCCAAGCCTCTTGGATGGCGCTCTTGCGCTGTGCGTCTTGTGTGACCACCTGCTCCAAATCTTTGACCAGGAGGGAGACCTGCTTGCTCAATCGGCTGATGTCGATCTTTGAATCTTGATTTGAGCAGTTGATGTCCATCTCTGACTCCTGATGATGTTGTGAGCGCGGGGTGGTGGATGAGCGATTGAGCGCCGCGCGTGAGCGCGGCCGCGCGAGGAGCGCCGCCCCCTTGTGGGGTGGCCGAGGAGCGCGTCTTAGGCGCGGCGAAGCCAGCGGCGAGGGATGCGTGTGACTTGGCTGTCGCTCGCGCGGGGGACGGGGCTGCCTGCGATGAAAGGTTCTTGGCGCTGGTGATCCGAGGGCAGCAGCAACCACAGGCTGCGCGGTCCTTGTGGGGTGTTGGCTTTGTCGCTCAAGCGCTCCAAGAGCTTCATGCTGCCTTGCTCGTGGTAGCGACCTAAGAGGCCGACGTTGATCAAGAGCAGATCTTGGCCCGCATAGGCGTCCAGGGCGCGCTCGACGGCGGGGATGAGCTTGTGGCGCAAGATGTGACCGAAGCCGACCTTGTCTTCGCTGGGCGCATCGGGCGCATCCGCGCTCAGGATCTTATCCAAGGTGAGGCGCGCGTTGCTCTGGAGGAGCTGAGTGATGGCGTCGAGCCAGAGGGCGTCCACGTCGATGACCTTGAGCGCGCTGACCGTGGTGGTGACGCGTCGGAGCGCCTCGTGAGCGAGGCTCGGCTCGACGAGCAGCGCGCGAAAGCCGCCCCACTGATAGGCTTGGCGCAGGTCTTGGTCAAAGGCGTCCAGATCCACGTCGAGGCTGTAGACGTCGCTGGTGGTGGAGCGCGCGCTAGAGACGTAAGTGAGCTGCTGTAAGGTGGGCGTCCCTTGATTATAGGTGCCCACATTCACAAAGCAGCCGATGTCCTTCTTCCAGTGCAGCTTGATGTGTGCGGCGTCGAGGGAGAGCTGGAGCGCCTCAGGGGCGGGCTGGCGCTCGGCCTCGGGGTAGCGCATATCGAGCAGCTGCTGCAGCTCTTCGGGCGTGAGCTGATTTGCTCCAAAGAGCGCGCCCTTGGAGAGGCGCAGCACGCGCTCGGCAGACATGCCCTTGGGGTAGAGCTCGTTGAGCGAGGAGAGCGCGGTCGATGAGGAGGCCTCAGCGGCCAAATACAGCAGCGCTTGCAACGGGAGCGGGTTGGCGCCGTGCTGTTGCAAGACCTCTGAGAGCGCCGCATAAGCGCGTGACTGAGAGCGCAAGCTGTCTTCATTGGCCAGCTCATCGGCGCGCTGGCCCAGCTCATCGAGCGCGTCGGCCAGGGCAGGGCGCGTGAAGATGAAGACCTCGTGAGGGAGGCGCTTGACGCCAAAGCCTTGTCCTGGCTCTTGCTCCCCGAGGTGAAGCTGCGCCTCAGCGGCGAGGCGCGCTGCGGCTTGAGCGATGATCAAGCGCCGCTGTTGATCGCGCTCATCGCTGGCGCGCGCGTAGATGAGCTGCCCCGCCAAGCCTCGGCTCGACATGACGCCTCCGCCACGCTCGACGATCTGCGCGATGTCTTGACGCAGCGCGCCGAGGAGCTTGCTCTTGGCCCAGTGCTGAGCTGCCTCATCAAAGCCGCGCGAGAAGTCCTCAAGAGGTTGCTTGAGATGTTGCGCGAGCTGCGCATAAGTGGGCCAAGGGAAGACCGCGTCGGCCTGCCATCCGCCCAAGAGCGCGTCGAGCAGGTCAGGTGATTTGACCTCTTGCTTGAGACACTGATCGAGCGTGGCGCGGGCCAGATCCTTGGGATCGACCTTGATCGGCCCCTCAGCACGCAGCGAGGGCATGCGACGGCTGAGCTTCTTGTGCAGCTCGGTCAGCTCGCGGCGCACATGATCAGGCAAGCCGCTGCTGAAGTAGATGTTCTGGAGCGAGTAGCTGACAAAGTCACCCACATTGGTCAGCCCCAAGCTGACGAGGGCTTGGCGCGCCTCATCCGAGCAGGTCAGCGCCTGAAGGGGTGTGTCTGGTGTGGCTAAGACGTTAGGATCTTTATCAGAGGGGTTCGTGGTGGTGTGCGCGGTCGTCTCAAAGAGCTTGACCCAAGCGCGCTGCATGTCAGCGGCGGTCAAGTAGCGGTCGCTGACCTCGCGCGACAAGGCGCGATGAAAGAAGGCGACGAGCTCATCACGCACGGTCGCGTGAAAGAACTCAGGCTCCAGCGCGAGCGTCATGGAAGGATCGAGCGCCGGCGAGCTGTCGCCATCGCCCCAGCGAGGGAGCGTGCCAGTGGCCATCTCATGAAGCGTGACGGCAGCGGCGTACATGTCAGCGTGCTCATCCCAACGCTTGCGTATCGGCAGGAAGGGATCGCGATAAGCGACGGTGCCCGCTTGAATGGAGGACACATCTGTGCCCGCCAACGATAGGTCAAAGAGGACCAACCGCTCGCGGCTCTTGTCTTGCGGGAGGACGCCGAGGTTAGCGGGCTTGATGTCGCGATGGAGCAGCTTCGCATGCTCCAAGGCCACGAGCGCCGCGCACAGATCCTCACCGAAGCGGCGCAGCTCGTGTTGTGGCAGGCCGCCACGTCGCTGATTGAGGCGCTCACGCAGCGTCGGTCCGGCATAGCTCAGGGCGAGGGCGGTGCGCCCCTGGATCTCAGCGGTCTCAAAGAGGGTGACGAAGGTGGGAGAGTCATGGAGCTTGCGCAGCTCTTCGGCTTCACGCAGCAGGCGCACGTCATCGCTTGGGGTGTGGGCGATCTTGAGCACGACATCGCGGTTGGTCTGCTCATCATGGACAAGCAAGGCCTGAGCAGACGCACCAGAGCCTAAGCGTCGCTGCACGACCCAGCGATCCTCAAGCACATCATGAGGCTCAACCTCATCAAGTGAGCGAGTGCCCCCTTCTTCTCGCGCCTTGGCGACGACCTTGGGCCAAACATCACGCTCAAGGGCGAGCAAGAACGCCTCGGCGCTCGGTGTCCGCTCGCGTGGCAGCGGATGCGTCGCCTTAAAGATCAGCTCATCAAGCGACTCAGGCACACCATCAATGATAGCGGAGGCCCGCAAGCCCTGCTGATGCATCAAGCGCGCGTGCAGCGCGCCTACATCGGGCGCGGGCGGCTGCCCAGTGAACAGCGCATAGGCGATGCAGCCCAAGCCCCAGACGTCAGTCTGAGGTCCTGCGGCGAGCTGACCCATGGTGATCTCTGGGGCCAGATAGATGGCTTGGCTCTGGTCCATGTAGGCTTGGATGTGTCGCGTGCCCGTGTAATCGCTGGCGCGAAACGACATCTGCCAATTGTAGACCTTTGCATGCGGGAGCAGACCCGCACCTAGCCCTTCGACCAAGACACAGGACGGGGTTAAGGCGCGGTGGACGACGTTTTGGCGATGCGCGTACTTGATCGCCTCGGTGATCTGGCGAAGCAGCGTGAGCTTGTCCTTGGTGCTCCAGCTTGGCTTCATCTTGAGGAGCTGATCGAGCCTCGCATGACTGTGCGTTGTCTCGAAGACAAGCGCGGGGCTCTGCTTCTTGTCGAGCCACTGCTCAACCTTCAAGATGCTATGATGCTTGAGGCTCTGGAGGACCTCAAACTCGCGCTGTGCGGCCTGATACAGCTTCTGCTGACGCGTCGGTGAGGTGTCGCGATCGCTGATAAAGATCCGCAGGCGATGCTCTGGACCTTGGGTGCCCTGACGAATCGCCAGATAGTCTTGATGGTTCTCAGAGGTCTCAAGCAGGCGCACACAGCGCCACTCTTTAACGCGGCGATTGCGCTGAGTCTCAGCGAGGCCCCAATGATCAAGGGCGAGCTGCACGCGTTCGAGCACCTTCTGAGTCAGCGCGACGGCCGCCCCCTCAGGTTGTCCCAGGGCGCGGGCTGCCTCATCTGGGCTCGCAATAAGCGCCATCAGCTCAGGCGCGCCTTCGTGATGGGGGCGCAGGCTGGTCACGCCTATTAGCGCGCCTTCATGATCGGCTTTAAGCGTGAGGAGTGGCTCGCACAGGAGCACCAGAGGCGTGACCTTAGGGGCATGCGCCTTAAACTTCTTGAAGAGCTGCTGCTCCAAGAGCGCCTGGAGGCGCGCTGCTTTAGCGCTGGCTCGCCAGTATGGCGAGTCCATGACCTCAACCCCCGCGCTCGTCCCTGAGCCTTGCCAGCTCCAGTGACGCTCATCAACGGCCACCTCGCCGCTGCCCCAAAACAGCTCGATCAGGAACAAGCCTGAGGGGCCAAGCACCAGCAGATCAACCTCAAAGGCTGCACCTTCTTGGCTGATAAACTCAAAGCCAGACCAAACGCGCAGCGGGACAATCCCACCAAGCCGCGACTTGATCTGCTCATGAACTGCGCGCTCTTTGGCTGAGGCTGGGCGCGTAATCTCCTGCCAGCTCGTCTCCCAGAAGGCAGATGAAGACTCGCTCAAAGACATCCTAGCTCCCTGGCTGCGATAGGAGGGATCGGCTCAGTGCTATGCCACAGCCCGAGCGTCTCGTGCAAGCGCGTCTTCAGCTTTGGTCAGGGCAATCGCACTCCTAAACGGCACGAGGTTTGCTAGGATGCCACAGCGAACC
>CAYXWB010000286.1:0-7128 GCA_964468515.1 uncultured Bradymonadales bacterium
CGGGGCCCCCCCCCCCCCTCCCGGGGGGGGCCTCCTATCCCTTGCTACTAATCGTCCCGCCCCCCCCGCGCCTCTGCCAAAAACCTCCTGCGCCCGATCTCGCTCATGAGCTCCCCCGATGACACCCTCGCGCTGCGCTGCGCGACGCACCCCGACGCACCCGCCATCGCCCTGTGCGCGCGATGTCACGATCCGCTGTGTCATCACTGTCATGCGCATGATCGCTTCGGCGTCACGCTGTGTGAGGGCTGCCGCCAGCAGCTCTCCCCGCCAGGCATCCCTTGGGAGACGCCCAGCGATGACAACCTGGGCGCCTTCTGGCAGACGCTGTGGCTCGCGCTGCGCTCGCCAAGCGCCCTGTTCCAGCGCATGCAGCCCGGCGTCCACTGGTCGCCCGCCGTCATCTTTGGCTTGGCCTGCCTCACGTTCGGTCACTTGGCCTCGATCTTGTGGCAGCTCGCGCTCGACGCCGAGCTAGAGGACCGCCTGCTTGAGAGCTTGGGTCCTGAGCTCGTGCTGACGCGCCAGGCGCTGCGCGCGGTGCTGCTGGCGCGCGCGGTGATGCTGCCGCCGCTGATCTTGCTCTTTCACACCTCGCTGCTGACCTTCGCGCTGCGCATGAGCGGCGTGCCCGCGCCGCGCGCAGCGGTCGCGCGCATCTTCGGCTTCGCCTGCGCGGCCCACCTGTGGCTCTTGCTGCCGCCCATCGCGGGCTTCCCCCTCGGCCACATCCTCACCATGATCTGGCTGTACCACCTGGAGGTCACAGGGATGCAGCGCGCGTTTGGCATCCCAGGCACGCGCGCGGCCTTGGTGGCGCTTGGGCCGATGCTGCTGGCGGCCGCGCTGCAGTGCATCTGAGCCGGCGGCCCTTGAGGCTAGGCGCGCGCGAAGCGCGCGCTGCTTGTGCTGCAAACCCACAGCTTGCTTGGACGATCCCCGCATCACATCAGCCTCATCGACGCACCGCGCCACAGGTTGTGAGGCAGCGGTGTGTCATGTGTCAGCAAGCGCGCCATACGGCTGCGCGCCATGGTCCAAGCGAGCGATGGCCACAGGGGGGGGGCTTGATGGCCTGACTGTGTATGAGGCGATGGCGTGTGCCAGAGGCGATGAGGGCTTCGACCGCTAAAGCGGTTGAAGCCCTCATCGTCAGCTCTGGCTGGTGTGAGGCGACGCGTGAGCGTCGCCTCAACCGAAGCTCAGCGCTTGGAGAACTGGAAGCGGGCGCGAGCGCCGCGCTGGCCGTACTTCTTACGCTCCTTGGCGCGCGAGTCACGCGTCAGGAAGCCGTGGCTCTTGAGATCGCCGCGAAGGTCGATGTTGTAGAGCAGCAGGGCGCGGGCGATGCCGAGCAGCACGGCGCCAGCTTGACCGCTCTTACCACCACCGCGCACATTGCAGGTGATGTCGAACTTGTCGACGGTCTCGGTGACGTGGAGGGGTTGACGCATCAGCATCATGAGCGAGTCGCGCTGGAAGTACTCATCCGCGTCGCGCTTGTTGACGGTGATGCGGCCCGTGCCGGGGCGCAAAAAGACGCGCGCGGTGGCAGCCTTGCGGCGCCCGATCGCATGGAAGGTCTCGGTCTTGGCCATGATAATATCTTCTCGGGTCAGGTCGTCAGCGTGAGCGAGGCGCGCCTCAGGTGCGCCAGCGCGCGATCACTTCGAGAGGTCAAGCGTCTTGGGCTGCTGTGCGGCGTGAGGATGCTCAGCGCCCGTGTAGATCTTCAGCTTCTTGAACATCGCGCGGCCGAGCTTGGTCTTGGGGAGCATCCCCTTGACGGCCAGCTCGATGACGCGCTCAGGCTTGCGGTTGAGCATGTCCTGGGCGGTCGTGGTGCGGATGCCGCCGATGAAGCCCGTGAAGCGATGGTAGAGCTTGTCCTGCAGCTTGTTGCCCTTGAACACGACCTTGTCCGCGTTGAGCACGATGACAAAGTCACCGGTGTCGACGTGGGGGGTGTAAGTGGGCTTGTGCTTGCCGCGCAGGATGGTGGCGATCTGAGTGGCGGCGCGGCCGACGGTCTGACCCTCAAGGTCGACCACGTACCACGCGCGCTCCACTTCCTCGGCCTTGGCGCTAAATGTCTTCATCTTATCACTCGGATCAGCAGGCCACGGCTTGGCGCAAAGATGCGCCCGTGGCCGTGAGGTCTTTTGAAGTCATGCTACTGGCGAACTGTCGCTCACATCACATCATCGTGGGCTGCTCATCATGCCGGTCTGTGGAGAGTGGGGCTCGTGGGAAGCGTCTCTCCTACCGCTGACAAGGCGACCGCTCAAACGACGCGCTGCGCGACGAGGCCAACCCCTATAGCGTGGGCGCTATGTGCTGTCAAGCGGCCATCAAAGCGGCCTTAAAGCAAATCACCTGAAGCCCCTGAGCGGGGGCTCATGCGATCAAAGGGGCGCTAAATAGATCGCGCCCCCATCATAACGTGTGATGCGACGCGCGCGCGTGGCCTCAAGCAGCGTAGCGATCGGCTCACTGAGCGCCAGCGCGTCGGGATCAAGGGGGGCCTCATCGGGCACCGCGCGCAGCACGGACACGGGCGACAGCGACGGCGCCTTGAAGTCCAGCTGCTCATCCTGCACCACGTCTTGCACCAAGCGCGCGCGATGATCCTCGGGCAGCCCCTGCGGCGTGAGCGTGCGCAAGTGGCGCGTGTCAAGCAACACGCGCTCGCCAGGCTCGTCCAACACGGCGAGCCCTAAGGGCAACAGCAACCCATCAAGGATGGCGTCGACCCACTCATCAAAGGCCGCCACATGGAAGCCATCGTTGAGGTAGCTCGCGCGCTGCACGGGCAGATAGCTCGCCATCCCAGGCTGCTCAAGGACATGCGACAGATGATCGAACATCGCGCAGGCGGCCACGATCTGGAGCAGATCAGCGAGCATGCCCTTGCTGTACCAGGCGTGCGGCTCAAGCAAGCTGAGCAGGTCGAGCCACAACAGCTTGGCGGTCCAGATGTAGCTGCTGGAGAGGCCAAGCTCCATGATGAGCAGGTCGGCGGGCGACTGCTCCAGCGCGCGCAGGTAGCCGGAGCCGGTCATCTCGGTGGGGATGCCCTCGCCCAAGAGCCAGCGCGGCAGCTCATCATGGCGCGCGGACAACATCTCCAAGACCTGCTGACGCCAGCTCTCATCGACGCCGAGCGCGCGAGCCAGCGGCTCATCGGCGCTGCGCCCGATCTTGCCCACGCACCACTCGGCCAAGACGCGGCGCATGAACAGGCCACGCGGCAGCTCCAACAGCGCCAAGCCGCCCTTGCGCAGCTTGAGGGCGCCGCGCCGATCGGCCTGAAACAGCCCAAGCTCAGCGCCAAGCTCCAAGCTCACCTGCACCGGCTCGCCAGGCGGCTCAGCGCGCGCGACGAGGGCGGCGATGGCCGCCTCGGGCTCCGCGGGCAGCGGCCTACGCGACAGCTCACAGGCGAGCCACTTTAAGCGCGGCTGAAGCTCGCAGGTGGGCTCGCTCGGCTTATGCGCGCCGCCATCGCGAAGCGTCGTGAAGGCCTCATTGGCCCAGTCCATCAGCCAGCCGCGCCCCAAGCCCCAAAGCCCCTCCCACAGCTCCTCGGGCACGGCCAACAGCGCGTGCTCGGCGTGCTCATCGGGCACCTGGAACAAGAGCCCCACGCCCATCAGCGCGTGGGCGATGTCGACCTCCACCTCGCGGTCACGCTGACGCATCAGCGGCACGACCTTCTCGCTGAGCTCGGGCGCGGGCAGCGACGGATCGGCGCCGAAGACCTCTTGCCAGAAGCACATCCCGCCAAGCTCAAGCACCACCAGCGCGCCGCTGATCCAGTCAGGCTCCTCCAGCTTGGCCAGCAGCAGCTCAACCGCATCAGGGGCGCTCATGTACTCCATGATCGCAAGCGGCGTGATGAGCCCGGGGCCGATGGTGAGCTGGTGCGTGCGGGCGAGCTGCTCCAGCGGCTCGCGGGCCATGCGCCCGAGCAGCAGCGGCAAGCTCGGGCGCGTGGCGCGCACATGCTCAGCCAGCGCGCAGGCCATGGCGCTAGGCATGGTGTGAGGCGCCTCATGGATGTTGACATCAGGGCGCAAGATCCCCACCTGCAGCAGCTTGCGGCGCGCGCGCAGATCGAGCCACACCAGCGAGACGGGCATGTCGTGATCGGTCACAAGCTCCTCAACCGCGGCCCAGCTCTGCGCGCCGCGCAGCTCGCGCGACAGCGAGGAGACGACCGCCTCGGGGTTCATACACCACTGCGTGGCGAGCCCGGTCGGGTCGAGGCTTGGGGATTGATAGAGCGCGGCGAGGCGGCGACGGTGGGGGGCTGGGAACGCCTCAAAGTGGCGCACCAGCGCGTCGAAGCGCTCACCTCTCCAGGGGCTCGGGGTGTGGATCATGGTGGCGCATGGCAGGGGCGAGCAGCTCAGGCGCTCGCCAACATCATCAAAACAGCGCGCCATCAACAGCGCGCCTCATCGCTCTAGCACACTTGGCGCGCGCTGACCACAGGTCCGACGCGGTGAACAAAACGCGCCAGCGCGCGTCCAAGCGTGAGGTTCGACAAGGCCGCTAAGTTACTGATACAATGCTCGTCTGCGTGTCGGTCGCTTGACTGACCGCTCCACTCGCCTTAAAGGGGTATGCCCATGTGCTCGCGACGCAACATCTTAAGCCTCACCCTCCTGCTCGCGATCGCGCTGCCCGGGGCACACGCCACCTCCGAGACCAAGGTCACCCCGCGCTACGCGTGGGAGCAAGAGGAGGCCGTGTTCAGCATCAAGATCAACGCCAAGGTCCTCAACGAGGCCGAGGCCGCTCAAGCTGTGATCCGCACGGGCGAGGTGCAGCTCAACCAGGGCAAGCCCTATGTGCCCATCTCGCTCCAGCTCAAGTCCGTCGGCATGTTCAACGCGCTGTACCCGATGGATGATCGCGGCAACACCTTCATCAGCCCCACCAGCCATCAGCCCATGCGCGCGGAGAAGCTGCTGCGCGAGAATGGGCGCGAGCGGCTCTATCAGGTCGACTACGATCATGGGACCTGGAACGCGCAGGTGCTGCGACGTGAGGGTGAGCAGCAGCCGCTGCGCACCAAACAAGCCATCCCGGATAACACCCACGACGCGCTCTCGTGGGTCTACTCTCTGCGCTCGCGCGAGGGTTATAAGGTCGGTGAGCAGCTCAGCTACTACCTGTTCGACGGCTGGAAGCTCAGCCGCCTGCTGCTCACCGTCGCCGCTGAGGAGCGCATCCTCACCCCCTCAGGCTGGCATGACACCTGGCGCATCGACATGCGACGCCAGTTCATGTTCGCCTCCACGCGCGTGGTCGACAAGAAGCTCCAGTCGCCTGAGATCACCGAGGGCAAGGAGACGCCTATGAGCGGCTCGCTCTGGCTGGGCAAGGACCCGCGCCGCTTGCCTGTCAAGATCCAGATGGAGTCGCGCCTGGGCAGCGGTGAGGCCGTGCTGGTGCGCTACAAGCGCCTTGAAGAGCGCGCGGCGGTCACGCGCCCCATCAAGCAGACCGCCTCACCCGCCAAGCCCAAGACCCCCTGATGCACACCGCCTCACCCGCCAAGCCCAAGACCCCCTGATGCACACCGCCTCGCTGCGCCCTGCCCCCCTTCGCCCCGGCGACGCCGTCGCCATCATCAGCCCCTCGGGCCCCATCTTAGAGGAGCACCTGACGCCAGGCCTCGCGCTGCTTGAGCGCTGGGGCCTGCGCCCGCGCCTGGGCCACAGCGTCCTCGCGCGCCATCAGCCCGGCTACTTGGCTGGCGCGGACGCTCTGCGCGCGGCTGATCTGGCCTGGGCGCTCAGCGCTCCTGAGGTGAGCGCCGTCTGGTGCGCGCGCGGAGGCTACGGCGCCATGCGCCTGCTGGAGGGGTTGAGCGCCCTGCCCCTGACGCCCAAGCTGCTCATCGGCTTCAGCGATGTCACCGCGCTGCACTTGCACCTCAACCAGCGCGGCCTGTGCACCTTGCACGGCCCCGTCATCAAGAGCCTGCGCCTGCACCTGGACGAGGATCCGGCGCAGACCTTGCCCGCGTTGCATGACGCCCTGTTCGGCGCACGCCAAGCGCCCACGCTCACGGGGCTGCGCTGCGTGCGCGCGGGCGTCGCGCGCGGGCCTGTGTACGGCGGCAACCTCACCCTCATCGCGAGCCTGCTGGCGAGCTCCCACTGCCCCGACCTGCGCGGCGCGATCCTCGCCATTGAGGATATCGGCGAGTCGGACTATCGCATCGATCGGCTGCTCTATAGCGTGGCGTTGTCGGCCCAGGGGCGTCAGCTCGCGGGCTTGGTCTTGGGCGACTTCACCGACTGCGGCGGCGTCTATGCCCCCCAAGAGGCCATCGACGCGCTCGTCGCGCAGCTCGCCCACGAGGCGCTGCCCTGCCCCATCGTCAGCGGCGCGCCGCTTGGGCACGGCGCGCGCAACGTGCCGCTGCCGCTTGGCGTGTGGGCCACGCTCGACGCGGGCGCGGGCAGCTTGCGCTTTGATCACGACGCGGTGGCCTCCTGAACAAGATCTTGTTATCATGACACGAAGCCCCCGCTCACCCCGTGCTGAGGTCGCTCATGTCACGCTCTGTCTGGGACAACCCGCCGCGAGGCTTCCGGATGATGCGCTGGGATCCGGTGGCCGCGCTGCTGTGCGCGGCGCTGACGTGGTGGAGCTGGCGATGGCTTGGCGCGTGGGCGCTCATCGCGCCTTATGCGCTGGGCCACTTCTTCTTGTTCTGCAATGTGTTTCGGGTGCGACGACGCGACGAGCTGGTGTGGGCAGCGGTGTTCGTGTTGAGCGCGGCGCTGTGGGTGCAGGTGACGACCTCGGTGTGGCCTGTGCTGCTGACGCCGCTGCCGCTGACTGCCGTGATCCTCATCGCGACCGCGCGCTCACCGCAGTATCGCGGCGCATGGTGCCAGCGCCTGAGCGGGGGCCAGGAGACGACCTCCCGAGGCTGAAACATCCTCCTGGCGCCGGCGTCTCTCTTAGGCGCTGGCGCCCTCGCCACCCACCGCCGCCAGGAGCCCTCATGCGCGCGCCGCGAGCTGTTGAGATGTGCGCTGTGATGTTCGCCTCGTCGCTGTGTTTAAGCTGCGCGAGCGCGCCTTCGGCGCCCGGGGCAGCGCC
>CAYXWB010000287.1:0-7105 GCA_964468515.1 uncultured Bradymonadales bacterium
GATCTGAAGACAAGATCAAGCCACCTCACAGCCAAACACCACGCGACAATAAGCTCGCCCCCTGCGACCAGCCCTCGCGCTTTGAAGCGAGCTGAGCGCTCCCCACCAGGAGCGGGTCAGGGTGACCGCGCGCCATGAGCGCGTGGCAGGACGAATGACAGGCCGATCATCAGGCGGCGCCTCAACCGCGCGCCGCAGCAGCAGTGACACCACGACGTGCGCGCGACCGCCATCAGGCGCGTCGGGCGCTCGCGCCAGCCTGAGGTCTGAAGGTCTCGTCGGCTTGGCGCCATCACGGATCGACGCATCACGACTTGAGGACGCTCATGGGTGAGGAGCAGCAGAGCGCACAGGATCAATCGACCTCGGGAGCCCGCCGTCGCCGAAGCCGCCGCCGGCGCAAATCGGAGACCCCTGAGGGCGACACACACACGCCGACGAGCCAGGACATGGACACCACCTCGACCCCCGACCCTCGGCCCCAGGCCCCAGACACGCGCGCGCCCGCAAGGCGTCGTGGCAAGTCTCGCCAGAGCGGCTCATCCTCCTCACCTCAGCCTCAGCAGGCCGCCCCCCAGCAGCCCTCGTCGAGCAAGAAGCCGCGTCAGCAGTCGCAGCAGCATCATCAGCCCAAGCAGCAGAGCGAGCCGCGCTACCAGATCAAGACCCCGCGCGAGAAGTTCGGCGGTCGTGAGCCTCGCGTCATTGACGCCGACATGGGCTCGCGTGGCACCCTGGAGCTGACCCCGTTTGAGCTGTTCTGCACCTACCACCTCGGGATCACCGAGGAGAACACCTACCGTCGCCCCAACGCTCGCGACGTGGCGCGCCGCTTCCGCGTCAGCGTCGACGAGATGCACGACGCGCTGCGCCGCTTCGGCCTCGATCAGCGCGCGCTCGATCACTACGACTTTGACATCAACCTCGCCTTGCTCGACGTCAAGGTCGTGCCCGAGGGCATCGATCGTCGCGAGATCGCGCGCGTTCACTTCGATGAGCTGATCGAGACCAACGAGGCGCTGCGCCAGCTCATCGCCGACGCCTTCAACGCGCCCACGGGCGCAGCGGCGACGCAGAGTGAGCCAAATGAAGATGACGATGATGACCATGATGATGATCATGATGAGCAGCCCGACTGACCCCACGCCCCTTCGCGGCGCTTGAGGAGGTGCCTAAGTATGGAAGAACAGACCTTCGCCCCACCCGGTGAGCGTGACCGCCCCGTCGTGCTCATCGCTGATGATGACCCCGAGCTGCGCACCCTCCTGCGCCTGCACTTCAGCGCCATGGAGTGTCACCTGCTGGAGACCGCCGACGGCGAGGAGACGCTGGAGGCCGTCATCATCCATAAGCCTGACCTCGTCGTGCTTGATGTCATGATGCCTGAACTCTCCGGCTGGGAGATCTGCAAGTACATCAAGGAGCGTGACGAGGACTACGCCCACACCGGCGTCATCATGCTCACCGCCATCGGTGAGGTGAACAACGCCCTCACCTCCCCCCTGTTCGGCGCCGATGACTACATGGACAAGCCCTTCGACTTCGAAGAGCTGGACTTCAAGGTCCGCAAGGTCCTCGCTGATAAGCGCGCAGCCCAAGCCTGAGCGCGCCTCTCAGGCGCGTTGAGGAGGCGCGAGCGGCCCGTGCGATCTGCTTTTAAAAGCAAATCGCACGGGCCGCTCGCTTGTCAGCGCCTCGGCACGATGGGGCTCACGGCCCATCACTCGCCACATGGGCAACGCTGGTGGTCAGCAACCTGTCGATCAGGTCACCGCGTCGAAACGTCGCGGAGAGCTGCTGCAAGGAGATCTCGCGCGCCCCATAGAGGTCCGTGAGCGCGCCCTGCACGTCCTGCACCGCCGCGTTGAAGTAGCCCTCGCCGCGCGTCTCAATGAGCGCGCGGGCCTGCTCAAAGCATCGATGATCGAACCTGGCGAGCGGGATGTCGCCCAGATCGCGCAGCAGGCGGCGCCCCATCTGCATCGCGATGAAGCATGACGCGTAGCGCACAAAGTCCGGATCCTGGGGCGCGGGGCGGCGGCGATGGTTCTCCGCGATGCGATAGAGCAAGACCGCCGCGACCGCTTGTGCGCCGTTTAAGTCAGGTGTGAAGATGGTCGTGTACAGCTTGCCAAAGTGTTCGCTCGTGAGGAAGCGCGCCTGATGCGGCGCGTGGCGCCACACGGCGAGGATCGCCTCGGCGGCGACGCCGGAGGTGATGTCGCTCGCGCGGGCGCTCGTGTCCATGCGCTTGCGTCGATAGGTATAGCCGAGGTCAGCGAGGCTCATCTCGAGCTGACGTTGCAGCTCATCGTTGGAGCGCAGAGCCTTCAGATCGACGGGGTTCTGGCTGTTGGTCGCATGCGTGATCTGGAGGACGATGTCCTCATCATCTTTGGGCAGCTTGTAGATGCGCACCAAGACGGAGGCGTCATCGGGCAGCGCGCGCCCCTGCGCCGCCAGCGCCTCAGCGGTCCTGAAGATGGTCATGCAGGTCTGACCGCCGTTGACGATCTGGAGCTGCTCAACCTTGACCTGGTAGTCGCTGCTCTGGAGCGCGTTATGGGCGAAGTCGCGGCAGACGAGCGTGAGGCCGTTGTTAAAGAAGTAAAAGTTCGAGGGGGTGGCTGAGGTGAGGGTGGCGCGGATGCCCTCATTGACGCGGTTGCCATGAAGCCCCAAATAGCGCCGAATGTTGCGCTCCAAGAGCCGATCGCCGTGGTCGCGGATGAGCTGAGCGATCTCCGAGACGGGCACGCGCCCGATGCAGACGCGGCTGAAGTTCATGTCCTCGATGATCGCCCTGCCGGTGAGGCGCAAGGTCGCGTCAACGTGGCGTGGGCGCTGCAAGATGCGCACGAGCGCGTCGTGGTTGACGTGCTCCCAGCTCACCTGCTCGCCAAAGCCCGCGCGATCGATGGCCGCCTGTGCGGCTTGGTTCCAGCGCTGACCGTTGTTGCAAGCGATGGCCCGAACGCGCGGCAGCAGGCCATCGCGGATCAAGGAGCGGGCCTCCTCGACCTTGGCGGCGAGCCTGGGGTTGATGGCGCCGAGCTGGGCGGAGGGGTCGAAGATGTGGCGGATCGCGTTGATCAGCGCCTCCACCCCGTTGGCCTCAAAGGTCGAGGTCGCGTCAAGCCGCGCCTTGTACTTGGCCTGAAAGAGCGTCACCCCAAACTCGCCATCGACCGCCTCAGTGAGATGCATCGCGTCGACGCCAAAGTCGCCGCCCCCTTCGGTGAGCGCGTCAAACGCCTCATCAGGATCAAGATCGAGCACGGTCTTGACGCACAGATACACGAACGCGAGCGACTTGAGCCGCCCCGCATCACGCACGTTCAGCTCATCTTGCGCCAGCTCACGCAGCTCGTCTTGTAGGCCCGCGAGGCGCTGATCGATGATTGAGGCGTTGATGTTGTTCATGTGATCAAGCTCATGGATAGGTCAGCGCGCAGCGCACCAACGCCTCACCCAGGCGGGCATTGCGAGTCTATCGTAGCATAAGCCCCTCAGGCGCCCTCGCCCTATGATCTTCCCCATCCCGCGTAACGCGTCGCCTACAACGACGCGCGGCTCACCAGAGCTTCCACCACTTCTTGGCGTCTTTGCCGCTTTGGGGCGCGCTGGGCGCCTCGGCGCCGGGCGCGTCTGGGCTAGCAGCAGGGCGTGCGGGTGCGGGGTGGCGGTTTTGGAGGGCGTGGACGCGGGTGAGCAGGGGGGCGCCGCGCTCGGGGTTGACCATGAAGACGAAGCTCGCGTAGCCGGCCATGGCGGCGAGCAGGTCGGGGTGGTCGCCCCAGGTCTTGCCCGCAGGGCCGTCTAGCTCGACTTGGCGTAGCGTGGCGCGGAAGCGGCGCAAAGTGGCACGATCGACGTTGAGCTTCTCGTTGACGATGACGCCTGTGACCTCTTGCTGGCGTCCGCGACGCAAGACGCGGGTCTTGTCGGGGTGCACGACGAGGCCCTCGTCGGTGATGATCCTGCGGGCGCTGGCGAGGATCGCTTGGACGTTGCCGCGCGCGGCCTCACCACGGGCCGAGAAGGTGAGGTCGTCGGCGTAGCGTGTGTAGGTGAAGCCGAGGGATGCGGCCAAGCCCGCCAAGCGGCGATCGAGGTGGTAGCAGATGATGTTGGTGAGGGCGGGGCTTGAGGGGGCGCCTTGGGGCAGGTGGCGTGGGCCCGTGGCGACCTCGTAGCGCTGGCCGTCGGCCTCGATCGTGGTGGTGGGGGCGCTGGTGCACAGCAGGGCGAGGATGGTGGCGGGGGCCTCGCCGTAGCCCATCCACTGGAACGCGCCCTTGACGCGGGGGAAGGTGATGGAGGGGAAGAAGTCTTTGAGGTCGAGGTTGATGACGAGGTCGGCGCCGACGTGGGGGCGCGCGTTGGAGACGATGGAGCGCTGGGGGACGAAGCCGTGGGCGGCGTCGTGCAGGGGGATCTTGACGAGGAGGTTGTCGAGGATCCAGCGCTGGGCGCGCTTGAGGCGCGGCATGGGAGCGGCGATGAGGCGCACGCCGCCGCGCTTCTTGGGGATGGCAAAGCGGACATAATGGGAGGTGTGCGACACGTCGCGCGCGAAGCTCAAGAAGCGCAGCTCGGCCACGGAGATGTCCATGGCGATGGCGATGGCCTGGGCTTTGTGAAGCCAGGGTAGGCCAAAGCGGGCGAGCTTGGCGGCGTCGCAGCCGCGATCTTCGAGGCCAGCGGAGACGCCAGGGCCGAGGTAGACGATGTCTTGTGCTTTGAAGCGCTGCCAAGCGAGCGCGCGCTCAAGGCGCTCACGCTCGCGGTTCGCCTTGGTTTCTTGGCGACGCGCGCGCGAGGCTTCAAGGCGCTGCTTGAGGGCTTGGCGGCGCAGCGCGGCGAGGTTGTGGCGCTGGGCGTATTGGGTTTGGAGCTGTTGGAGCTGACGGGTCAGCTCGTCGCTGCGGCGCTGGCGCTCAGGGGGTAGAGATGGCGGCGGGGTGGCGCGCGGCCAGAACCCCAAGCGCATCATCTCTTCGTGGATGACCTCTTGCTTGGAGGAGGCGCGGATGCGCTCGTAGAGCTCCTGACGAGTGGACATGGTGTGCGCTCACGTGGGGTGTGGGCGCGCCCTGAGCGAGAGCGCAGCGTGTGTGATCATCCTAGACGCTGGCGAGGCGTTGAACCGCTCGAGTGAGAGGCTTCGAGCCCGCGTGGGGACTGGCCTCGCTCAACTCCAGCCGGGGGGCACCCTGTGGGGTCCCTCCGCGACAAGGTCGCTGTACCGGGAGACCCCACAGGGCGCCTCCCGGCCCGGTCAAGAGCGGGCCAGTGATGCGTGCGAGGTCTGTCGGCGTGAGCGGCGATCCGCCGCTGCTGCTAGCAAGCCCGTGAGGGCTCAACGCCTCGCCAGCGTCTAGGATGTCTCAAGCGTGCTGCGCGCCTCCTTGTAGGCGCTCAGGATCACTGTGTGCGTTGTTGGTGCTGCATGCGCGTCGCCAGCATGTGCTCACAGGGACCCTGATAGAGTCGGTTTTGGATGAAGAAAGAGCAAGTGCAATTTGCGCTCTGAATACGCTCATCACGATCAATAACCAGCGCGGGCTCCCAGTGATAACCGTCGCGGCTGACGCGCCCGGTGAGCTGTAACAGGCCATCGCTGTCGCGCTGCGCGTGTGTGACCTTGACCTGGCGCTGAGCGACGAAGCGTTCGGCTGCCGCCTCGCGCGCATTGGCGAAGCGCAGCTTGCCCAACGGGAGCGGATCGCGGGTCAGCTCGCGCGTGCGATAAACATTTTTGTGTAAATCGAACATCACTCTGCCCGCCTGCGCCCAAGCGCTGAGCGCGCCGAGCACGGTGGCGCGATCGAGGCCGAGCTTTTGCGCCAGCGCCTCAGGCGTGTCGAGCCAGCCCTGCTTGAGGGCGTTGAACACGACGCGCTGCGTGACGGCGTCGACCGAGGCGCGCGGGGCCATGAGGTCAAAGTTGCCCGCCTGCGCCCAGTCATTGGCGGTCCAGCCGCTCAAGCCCAGCGTAAAAGACATCGGCCCCAAGTCGGCGATATAGAACGAGGGCAGGCCCGCTCCGAGCAGGTGGACGGTGAACTTGCGCGCGATAGGGATGAGCCGCTCCAGCATGTGCAGGCGTCGGCGCCCCCAGACGCGGATTTCTTGCGGTGTGTCGCCCTTGTAGATGGAGCGCGGGCAGACGACCTCGTGCTCCCAAGGCTCAAACACGGCGCGCACGGGCTGGCCGGGCGTGAGGATGTAGCGCAGCGCGCGTGGGCCGCGCTTCTCGCGCTTGCGACGCATCACGAAGCACAGGTTGTGCAGGTCCATGGGGTGCAGATCAAAGCGCACCGACGGCAAGGTCATGGCTGAGTTGACCTGAAGGAAGCCGCGCACCCAGGAGTCAGGCAGGTCAATCTTGACCTCCTTGAAGTCATCCTCGTGGGAGGTCTTCACCTCAAAGCCGCTGGGATCGATGGTGAGCGAGGTCGCCTTGTAGGAGCGGATCTTCTGAAGCTCGGTGTAGAGGGCCTCGGAGTAGTCGATGTTGGTGGTGCCGCAGGCCAGCTCGCTGATGTGCTCGAACACCTCGTAGCTCGCCCCGAGGCGGCCGTAGCTCGACTCATCCTTGCTGAAGCACTCGAAGAAGACCTCATCGGGGTGGACCGTGATCACGGGATCCAGCACGAGCCACGCTGCATAGTCGCGCGTGTAGAGGTGGTTGAAGTAGCTCTGCTGGGCTTGCTCAAAGGGGGCCCTCACCTGACGCGCCTCCTCCCAGAGCGTGTTCAGCTCGGCGCGCGCGGCTCTGATCTGTTCGGCGGTGTTGTGGTTGAAGGCGGCGAGCTCCGTGGCATCAAGCTCAACTTGCTGCGCGCGCCATGCCTTGTAGGCCTCGCGATCTTTGGGGACAAAGCGCAGATCGGAGATGACCACATCATGCAGGGCGCTGATGGCCTCACGAAAGGCGATGCCTTGGCGCAGCTTGCCGACGAAGTAGGTGGGGTCGCGGCGCGTGTCCGGGGAGAAGGACATCGACGCTTCGGTGGCGCTGGCGTTGACGCTAGAGCTCTTCTTGTAAAGGTACTCAAACTCCACGACGCACCTCCACAGGGATCACGGTGATGGGCTG
>CAYXWB010000288.1:0-7099 GCA_964468515.1 uncultured Bradymonadales bacterium
GAGAGCGCCGCGCGCGTCTGGAGGATCAGGTCTCGATCAGACCGAACGTGCCCTCGGCGCGACGGTAGATGATGTTGATCTTCTCACTGTCGACGTTGGTGAAGATGAAGAACTGGCGCTCATCCATCAGGTCGAGCTGAATCACCGCCTCATCAATGCTCATGGCGCGCGCCTCATAGTCACGACGACGTGTCACTTGGACGTCAGCGCCGGACGAGGTCGCGAAGGTGCCCACGGCGTCATCATGCGAGGCAGCCACGGGGGCTGCGACTTCGGGGGCCACCGCGGCGACTTCTTGCTGCGCGGCGCTGATCTCGCCATCCACCTCAGCGTCGCTCTCCGCGTCAGCCTCCAAGGGGGCGATGACGCTCATGCTGAAGGACTTGCCATTCTTGTTCGCGACGGGCTTGTGATCGCGCAGGCGATCTTTGTGGCGGCGCAGCTGACGCTCGATCTTATCAAGCGCGATGTCGATGGAGCTGTACATGTCCTCGCTGTCGGACTCACCCTTAACAGTCAGGTTCTTGATCTGAACAGTGAAGTTCGCGATATGACGAATCTTCTCCACGCTCATCACGATCGAGGCGTCAATGGTGCCATGCACGTACTTGTTGACGACGCGCTCGAGCTTGCCCACGGCGTAATCACGCAGGGCCGGCGACGAGTCCATGTGGCGGAAGGAGACGTTAGCATTCATCGAAGACTCCTTGGGGTGAGGGAGACCCTCACGTTGAGCGCGTGGGTGAGGGTCAGGGCGCTATGACGCGCGTGAGATCCCTCACGCGGCCATCCTCCCTCCAGAGGGCGCGCTCCCCTGATCGTGACGGCGTCTAGCGAGCGCGAGGTGCGACGTCACCTGGAGGAGGTACCTTCAGCATACGTGGGCGTGGGGCTGTTGCAACGATTATTCTCAGCGCTGCGCCCGACGGTCTTGCTGACGGGCGCGCGACGCCCACGACTTGAAGGTGCGCGCCCTGGCGGGCAAATCGAGCCCCAAAGCGGCTCAACGTCAGGCGCGGCCTCGCTCAGAACATCTGCTTGCGCTGCGAGCTGGACAGGATCCCCATCATCTCTCGATACTTGGCGACGGTGCGGCGCGCGATCTCGATCTGATCTTTAGACAAGATCTCTACGATCTTCGCGTCAGACAGCGGCCGGCGAGGATCTTCGTCGCCCACGATCTCCCGAATCTTGGCTTTGACCGCCTGGCTGGCCAGGTCATCGCCGTCATGCTTGGTGATGGAGGAGTTGAAGAAGAACTTCAGCTCAAAGATCCCGCGTGGCGTGTGCACATACTTGTTCGTCGTGACCCGGCTGACGGTCGACTCGTGCATGTCGATGTCTTGGGCCACATCGCGCAACACCAGGGGGCGCAAGTGCTCCACGCCACGCTCAAAGAAGTCATGCTGGAACTTGATGATGCTCTCGGTGACCTTCACGATCGTGCTCTGACGGTTGTGAATGCTTCGGATCAGCCACACCGCCCCGCGCAGCTTGTCTTGGATGTACTCTTTGGCCTCATCACGCTCGCCATTGACGCGCTTGCGCTGCAACTCTTGGCGGTAATAGCGCGAGATGCGCAGCTTGGGCAGGCCATCTTCGTTGAGCATGGCCACATAGCGGGTCCCGTCCTTGCGGATGTAGATGTCAGGCGTCACATAGCGCGTCTCATTGACCTCGTATTCGCGCCCCGGATGCGGCTCCAGGTTTGAGATCAGGCGCGCGGCGTCGAGGATGTCCTCCACCTCCACGCCGAGCTGACGCGCGAGCTTGCCGTAGCTCTTGCGCTCAAGGCTTGGGATGTGCTGCTCCACCAGCTGGCGCGCGAGCTCCTCCTCGGGGTGCAGCCGCTCCAGCTGAATGAGCAAGCACTCGCGCAGATCGCGCGCGCCGATGCCCACAGGATCAAACTCCCACTGCAAGCGCTCCAGCACATAGTCGGCGTCATCCAAGGGGGTCCCCGCCTCCTCAGCGATCTCCTCCAAGGTCATGCCCGTCAAGTAGCCGCGCTCATCCAAGTTGCCGATCATCAGCAGCGTCAGCATCTGCTGCTGCTCGCCCATGTTCGACAGGCGCAGCTGCTCCAGCAGGTGCTCGACCAGCGACTCCGAGGTCGACAGCGTCTGCTCCACGCCGGGCATCTCATCGCCACCCAAGCCCTTGTAAGAGTTCGCGGGCAGCGGGGCGCTGAAGTTATCGGCGAAGCTCTCCCAGTCGAACTGATCGACTGCCGCGTCGCGCCCATCAACCTTCACCTCCGAGACGCGATCGCTCTGCTCGCGCGCCTCGTGTTGGTTGACCGCCTCCAGCGCTGAGGCGCTGCCGACCGTGGCCACGTCTTGCGCGTCTTCAAGCAGCGGGTTCTCCGCCATCTCCTGACGCACGACGTCGATCAGCTCCATGCGCGACAGCTGGAGCAGCTTGATCGCCTGCTGAAGTTGAGGCGTCATGCGCAGCTGCTGCGCCATTTTTGGGATGAGCGCTTGTCTCATGGCCATACAGTCATCGCTCCTTTCTCATCACATCACGCGCCATCACGGCGCGATCGTCGCCGACGCGGGCGTCAGCGTCACCGCGACGCGCGGCGCGTCAAGCTGCCAGCGCCCCGCCACCCAGCGCGCCGGCTGCGTGGCGCTACCCACGACCTGCACCTGCGTCGCGCTCAGCGTCGCCGCGGGGCCGAACACCACAGCGGGCAGCGGCCCGATCAGCCGCACATCACCTGACAGCGCGATCCCAGCGCTTGTGCGCTGCCAACGATCGGCCTCGATCACCCAGCCGCCTGGATGCTCCCAACGCGCGCGCCCTTGCTCCAACACAGGCGCGCGCCACTGACCAAGCGAGGCGTCTTGCGCCTGCGCGCTGACGCTCCACGCCAGCAGCACCCCGAGCGCCGCCCACCGCCTCACTCGCCATCGTCGCCCACGCATCGGCCCTCACTCCTGAGTCACGCGCCCGCTCATCTACCACGCGCTCACCCCTGTCACGCGCCAGGAGCGCGGCACGCTGCCTCAATCGCTCCACTATAAGGCAGCACCTCACCTATATCAAGCCAGACTGGGCGAACTGGTACAGGAATTGCTAGCTTGCCTCTGCAGGCCGCTTGTGCGCCGCGCGAGGAGGCCTGATTTGCTTTCCGCAGCGCGCTCTATTAATAAAGAGAGGACGACACAAGTCGCCCCCCACGCTCACGTCACCTCATGGCCGCTCGCGCGCGATGAAGCTTTCGACGCGACGCCCTACGTCTAGGAGAGCGCATGCTCCGCCGAACCCTCTTGCCCTTGCTGCTGCTCCCGATCGGCCTCACCGCCGCAGCGTGCGGCGATGACGAGCCCAATCGCCCCCCGCCCACCACCCTCCCCGGTGACACCAACAACCCCACCCACACCAACCTCCTGGAGGCCCAAGATCAGACCTTGAGCGATCCCTCCAGCGTCACCATCTCGCGCGTGCGCGTCAGCGCCGCGTCCTGGATCGTGATCTATGAGGATGAGCTCAGCGTCGCAGGGCCCCCCATCGGCGAGCAGCTCATCATGGCTGGCGAGCAGACCAGCGTGGCCATCACCCTCGATCGCCCCGCGACCCATGGCGAGCGCCTCTATGCGGTGCTCCACGAAGACTCCCCCGCTGATGGCGAGCTCACCTTTGGCACCCCGGATGGCGGCGATCAGCCCGCACTCGCCGCCAATGGCGAGATCGCCATCGCCTCCTTCACCGTCAGCCTAGAGGGCGGCGCCCTCACCCCGCTCGTCCAGGTCCAAGATCAGCTCCTCGCCGCGCCTGATCAGGTCACCGTCGCCCGCGTCGTCTCCCCCGAGGCCGGCTGGCTCGTGATCTATGCGGATGATGCGGATGGCCCCTCAGCTCAACCCCTCGGCCAGACCGCGCTGGAGGCTGGCACGTCCCAAGACGTCACCGTCGCCTTGAGCCGCTCCGCCGCCAGCGGCGAGCGCTTGTACGCTGCCTTGCATCATGAAGATCCTGTCGATGGCCAGTTCACCTATGATGGCCAAAACGACGAGGACGTGCCCGTGCTCGACGCCGACAACGCCCGCATCGCCCCTGGCTTCACGGTGACCTTGGAGGGCGCCTCCAGCGAGGAGGGGCTGCTTGAGGTCGCGGATCAGACCTTGAACAACCGCACCCTCACCATCGCCCGCGTCATCGCCCCCCAAGACAGCTGGATCGTGATCTACGAGGATGATGACGGCGCGCCCGGCGCGGTCATCGGCCACGCGCAGGCCTTGCAAGGCGAGCGGCTGGACGCGCGGGTGACGCTGGAGCGCGATCCGGTGGACGGTGAGACGCTCTATGCGTGGCTCCACGAGGACACGGGCGCCTCGGGCACCTTTGAGTTTGACGGCGCCAATGGCCTCGACCTGCCGCTGCGCCACGCAGACGATGCCCCTATCGGCTCAAGCTTTGAGATCATCTTCAGCGCGCTCATCCTGCCCGTCGTCGAGGTGTTCACCTCTTACACGGTCTCAACGCTCAATCAGGTCGCCGTCGCGCGCGTCGTCGCCCCTGAGGATGGCTGGATCGCCATCTATGAGGCGGATCAAGGCGCGCCGGGCGCGCTGCTGGGACAGAGCGCCGTGGTGCGTGGCGATAACTTGGATGTCGTGGTGACGCTCACGCGCGAGCTCACGAACGATGAGCGCCTCATCGCCCGCCTGCACGCTGAAGACCCCAGCGATGGGCAGTTCACCTACGATGGCGCCAACAACGAAGACCTGCCTGTGCTTGATGCGAGCGGCGCTCAGCTCGCGCCTGAGTTTGGCGTGATCGTGCCCGAGCCCAACCTGCTCGCCACCATGCAGCTGCTCGATCTTGCCACGGTCGTGACCATCGGCTCAACCACCACCTTCGCCCCCTCGTTTGTCGTCGTCTATGACAACGCCGACAACGCCTTGGGTCACACCGCCGCCCCGTTAGGCAACGCTAACAACGTGCGCGTCGTGCTCTCGCGCCCCGTGGAGGACGCTGGCGAAGCCCTGCGCGTCAAGCTGCATCAAGATCTTGGCGCTGTCGGCGTCTATGAGCCCGCGCTAGATCTCCCCTACGTCTCAAGCTTTGGCATGGAGGTCAGCGAGGTCTTCCAAGCAGCCCACGCCGATGAGGACGACCCCGCCCCCGCCGTACGCTTCAGCGTCTCCCACGTCGGCACCTCCGCCTATCGCTGGAACAGCGCTGAGCCCGTTGAATATGAAGGGGCCATCAGCAACACCACCAACAACAACCCCACCATCACGCTGCGACGCGGCTGGCGCTATGAGATCGTCAACACCAACGCCGCAGGTCACCCCATGGACCTCGTCGATCTGGGCGGCCAGCGCGCCCAAGACACCGTGATGTTGTCGCAGGCGGCCAACACCAACCCCGCCGCCGAGAGCAACGCTGCGGTGAAGTGGGTGGAGGATGGTAACGCCATGCGCTTCACGCTCGCAGGGCCGCTGACCCCCGCGCTCCTCCCCTTAGGTGACACCAACCTCACGGGCTACCGCTGCAGCATCGCAAGCCACGCGGGCATGCGCGGCCAGATCGTGCAGCTCGACTGAGCCGAAGGTGCCCGCGCGCGCACAGCGCGCGGACACCTCCTCAGTCAGGCAGCTGGTAGCTGCTGAAGCCCCCGCCCGCGCTCAAGCGGGGTGAGGCCACGATCAGCGTCTCATCCTCCATGGCGAGCGCCGCGCCGAAGCGGCCACGCGCGCCTGGCTCAGGGATCAGCTCAAGCACCCGAGCCCACGCATCTTGCGCGCTGTTGAGCTTATACACCGCCACCGAGCCGGCCTCGCGCTGCTGAGGCCTGCGCGGCATCCCGATCGCCGCGACGCCCCCCTGCACCACCACAGACGCACCAAAATAAGACTGATCTGCTGCGGGGTTAGCGATGACCTGGGACACCACATCGGGCGTCTCAAGCGCCAGCGCGCTTGACATGCTCTGGAGGGCGGGTTGGCCCATCGGGATCGCATAGGTCACCGGCCGACGCTGCGCTAACAGCTGCCCTGTCACCCCTGGCGCGCCCACAAACAGCCACCCCTCGACCATGGCGAGCCCCTCGCCGAGCGGGCCTATCGCAGGTTGAAACGGGCTCGTCTCAGGGGGCACGAGCGTCGTGAGCGCTCCCCACGCGCTCCTCGCGTTGGCACGACGCAAGAGCGTCACGCGCCCCTCCCCGAGCAAGCGCGTCTGAGTGAGATCTGCCACCGCCACGTGCCGCTCGCTCACCGCGACACGGTAGCCAAAGCGCCTCAACGCTTGCGCTTGGGGCGGCGTGAAGGCGACAGACTGACAGCGCGCGAGCTCAAGATCGGGACACTGAAACAGGTGCACCTCGCCTGTGTCAGCTGCCTCCCCAGGCGCCCCCACCACGATGTCCTCCTCCCACGTCGCGAGCGACGCGCCATAAGCGGCCCCGTCGCCCAGCCGGCTCAACGGCGCGAGCGCGCCTGCAGGTTGCCAGCGCTGCGCAGCGTCATCCCAGCGCGCGGTGTAGACGCGCCCGGCGCCATCGCCGGGCGCGCCCACGAACAGGACCTCGCCAGTGATCGCCAGCGCGCTGCCAAAGCGCGCGTCGGCGCGCACAGTCGGCGCCTCAAGCTGCTGCACTTGGCGCCACCCCACCTGCGCATCGCGCTCATACACCAGCACCACACCTGCTGACGCATTGGCCCCGACCGCCTCCCCAGGCACGCCCACGAACAAGGTGTCGCCCGACAGCGCGAGCGCGCCGTCGCGCATCCCATCGCCAGGCGTCGCCGCGATCACGGGCACGCTACAGTCAAACGCGACGCAGGTGTCTCCCCCCGCACACGCCCCGCAGCTCGCCGACGCGCCACAGCCATTGCTCAGCTCACCGCAGCGCGCTTGCGGCGGGCACATCAGCGCGGGGCACTGACAGCTGCCCGCCTCGCAAGACGCATCGGGCAGACACTCACCGCACGCGATCATGCGCTCGCTGTCGCACCGATCCACGATCGGATAGCTCCCACAGCTGAGCGCGCGCTCGGCGCAGAGCGTCGCGTCATCAAGCGACTCGCAGACGCACTGGTTGCCCTCGCACTGCTCATTATCACCACAATCACCGCAGCTTAGC
>CAYXWB010000289.1:0-6965 GCA_964468515.1 uncultured Bradymonadales bacterium
CGTCCGACGCGACGCGAGCCGGGGCATCCGCCCCGGCTCGCGTCGATCTCGGCCCTAAAAGATCCCTGACCATCCACGCCAAGGAGGCACTGTGGTGACTTGGATTGAGCTCCCCGAAGACAAGGACAGCTTCAAGATCGGCGAGGTGGCGAAGCTGTTGGAGGTGGAGCCTTATGTGCTGCGCTACTGGGAGAGCGAGTTTATACAGCTCCAGCCGCGCAAGACCTCCAGCGGTCAGCGCCTCTACACGCGCGTTGATATTGAGCTGCTCGGGCGCATCCGCTACCTGCTCTATGAGGAGCAGTACACCATCGCAGGGGCGCGCCGTCAGCTGGAGCTAGACCCGGCGGGTGAGGAGGCGCTGCCTGGCGATCCCGAGGCGGTGAGCGCGCTGGCCGATCGTGTGGGCGAGCTTGAGCGCGCGCTGAGCGAGGCGCAGGCCGCGCGCGATGCGGCCAGCTCACAGCTGGCAAGCGCTGCAGCGCAGCGCGACGAGGCGCAAGCCGCATGCGCCAGCGCCGAGGCTGCCCTGGCCGCATGGCAGGCGCGTGAGGAGGAGCTGCTCAGCGAGGTTCAGCAGGCGCGCGATGGCCAGACCTCACTGGCTGGCGAGCTTGACGCTGCGCGTGCGCAGCTCGCGACGCAGTCTCAAGCGCTGCACGCCGCCCGCGCGCAAGCCGACGCGACGCGCACCGACCTTGACGCCCAGTGGGAGCGCTTGCATGCGCAAGCAGGCGAAGATGTCTTGGCGCTGGAGGCCGAGCTCGACGCCAGCGCGCAGCACGTCGCGCGCCTGGAGGCGCGCCTTGAGGCGATGGCGCTTGAGCTGGAGCGCGCGCATCATGCGGGCGCGGGTCAAGCGCGCGCGCGCCAGCTCGCGTTGGTCGCGTCGCTGCGTCGTGAGCTTGGTCAGCTCGAAGAGGTCGCCTGGGGGGCGGCGTGAGCGCACCGTGAGGTGGGGTCTTCACACCCCACCCGCGCGTCCTCATGCAAAAAGTAGGGATGCGCCCTCGGCGCTTGTGGCGGATCTCTATGGCGCGTCCTGACATTTTTGTCAGGACGCGTCAGCCCACGCTGGCGCCCAAGATCGCAGCGCGGCGACGCAAACCCTGATGCTACGCTACGATCTGGCGCTAAATGAGCGCGGGTGAGATCGCTGGCGCGGTTATTGCTGCCATGGGGGGCTGCGGTGCGCGTTGGACTGGAGCAAAGCGTTAAGAGATAACGACTCTCTCAACACTTTGCAAATTTCTCAGCGTCGTGGCGCGTTGTGAAGGTGAGCGGCGATCGGGCCTCAGGCTAGCGCCGCTCACGAGATGACCCGGACGCGAGGGAGACGCCGTGGCCAAGACCAAATCAGCGCAAGCCCCTAACGAAGACCTCATCGCCTCGCGCGAGCGGCATCGCCGTGAGGCGCTCTCTGACGAGTCTCACGCGCGCGATGAGATTGATCCGGTCAAGATGTACCTGCGTCGTATCGGTCAGGTGTCGCTGCTCAGCCGTGATGGCGAGGTCGCCATCGCCAAAGAGATCGAGGCCGGCCGAGAGCTCATCTTCGGCCACCTCGTCACCTGCCCCTCGGGCATCGAGCTGATCCTCGCCATACCCGAGCGCCTCAAGGCAGGCACCGCGCGCGCGCGTGAGATCTTTGACGAGTACGAGCCCGGCGAGGAGGACAGCGAGCAGCCCGTCTCCGATGAGGTCTTCAAGCGCTTTGATCGCCTGCGTCGCTACCACAAGGCCTTGCAGACGCACGATGAGGAGCTGGCCGCTGAGCGCGCGCGCAAGCGCCCTCGCAAAGCGGAGCTTGAGAAGCTAGAGGCCGCCCGCGCCCGCACCTTGAGCAAGCTCATCGAGGCAGTGCGCGACTGCTCGCTGTCTCAGCGCTTCATCTCGGAGATGGTCCAGACCTTTAAGGACGCGCTGACCAACTACGATCGCTGCCAGCTGCGCTTCTCGCACCTCGCGCGCTGCGCGCGCTTGGAGCCTGAGGCCATGGCCGAGCTCGTGGAGCGCTGGCGCACGGGCGAGCTTGAGCGCGACGCGCTGACCGTCGATGAGACGCTGCTCTATGAGTATGAGAAGGCGCGCCGCGCGCACTTGGCCATCATGCGCTCCATGGAGCAAGAGCTGCGCCTGACGCCCGACGCGCTGCGCGAGCTTGTGACCTCCATCTCTGCTGGCGAGGCCCGCGCCGAGCGCGGCAAGAGCGAGATGATCCGCGCGAACCTGCGCTTGGTCGTCTCCATCGCTAAGAAGTACACCAACCGTGGCATGTCGTTCTTGGATCTCATCCAAGAGGGCAACATCGGCCTGATGCGCGCCGTGGAGAAGTTCGAGTATCAGCGCGGTCACAAGTTCTCGACCTATGCGACCTGGTGGATTCGCCAAGCCATCACCCGCGCCATCGCGGATCAGGCGCGCACCATCCGCATCCCCGTTCACCTCATTGAGACGATCAACCGCATCCTGCGCACCGGCCGTCAGCTCGAACAAGAGCTTGGCCGTGAGCCCTCACCCGATGAGATCGCCAAGAAGCTCGACATCCCCGAGGAGGCCGTGCGCCGCGCGCTCAAGATCTCGCGCCAGCCGCTCAGCCTAGAGACGCCCGTGGGCGAGGACGACAGCCAGCTGGGCGACTTCATCGAGGATGATAACGCGCTCAGCCCCATTGATGAGGCTGTGCATCAGAACCTCTGCCAGCAGACCAAGGAGCTGCTCGCGAGCCTCACCCCGCGTGAGGAGCGGATCCTGCGTATGCGCTTTGGCATCGGTGAGAAGACCGATCACACGCTCGAAGAGGTCGGCCAAGACTTCAACCTCACCCGCGAGCGCATCCGCCAGATCGAGGCCAAGGCCATCCAGAAGCTGCGTCAGCCGCAGCGCGCTGACCTGCTGCGCCACTTCTACGATTGAGCCGCGCTTAAAGCGCGGCCCGACCTGGACGCGGCCACACGCAAAGCGTGTGGCCGCGCCCTTTCTGGCGCGGCTCATGGCCCTTTGCCCACCCACTGGGCGCCGTCGGGGCTGATCTCTTTTTTCCAGACAGGGACCTCCTGCTTGAGCGTGTCGATGACGAACTGACACGCCTCAAACGCCTGCGCCCGATGCGCGCTCGACACGCTCACCACGACCGCCGCCTCGCCAAGCGCCATCGCCCCGTGGCGATGGTGGATCGCGACCTGGGTGCCGACCCAGCGTGACTCTGCGAGGTCTGCGACCTCACCGAGCTTGCGCAGCGCCATGGGGACATAGGCCTCATAGATGAGTCGCTCAACCTGGCGATCGCCCGTGTGATCGCGCACTCGCCCGGTGAAGGTGACCACGGCGCCCGCGCCGTGGTGCATGACGCTGGCCTCCACGGCGGCCGCGTCGAGCGTCGCGGCGGTGACGGCGAGGCGCGCGCCGCGGGCGCGCGCCTCGCCGTCAGGATCGCTGCCGCCGCTGACAGGTGGGATGAGCGCGATGTTTTGGCCCGCCAAGAGCGGGTGCGCGCCGTCACTGACGAAGCTCTCATCGACCGCCAGTCGCAGGTGAGGGCGCCAAGGCGCGAGCTTGGGATGACGCGCGCACAGGTGCTCCCACAGCGCGTCGAGCGTGGGCGCGCGCAGCGCGTCGAGCGCGACAGGCTCGCTTGAGACGCCGAGCGCCTCGCGCACGCCTGCGAAATACAGCACGGTGATCTGGGACATCGAAGACCTCTGTTTTTTGACCCGCTTGTTTTTTGACCCGCTTGTTTTTTGACCCGCTTGTTTTTTGACCCGCTTGTTTTTTGACCTCAGGGGAGGGCGCGATGACACTGAAGTTGGCACGCAAGGACGCGCGCCAAAGCTCTACCCCCAGCAGGCCGAAGCATGGACGCGACCAGCATCTCTCGCAAGCCCCGCACCACAAGCCCCCCACGCCCGACGCTGCGCCACGGCGATCGCCTGGGTGATTATATCATCACAGGCTTCGCGGGCACGGGCGCCACGAGCTACGTGTATCGCGCGCGCCCTGTGGACAGCTTCGAGCCAGTGGCCATCAAGCTCATCCACGCGGAGCAGCTGGCCGATCCCGTCAAGCGGCGTCGGTTTGAGCGTGAGGCGCAGGTGATGATGCGGCTTGAGCATCCCAACGTGGTGCGCTTTCATGAGGTCATCTGCCATGACGAGCAGATGGCGTTTGTGATGGAGTACATTGAGGGTGAGCCGCTGAGCGCGTGGCGCGAGCGCTACGCGCAGGAGCTGGATGAGGGGTCGCTGTCGTGCGTGTTCGTAGACATCCTGCGCGGCCTGGGCCACGCGCACCGGCACGGCGTGGTGCACCGCGATCTGAAGCCCGCGAACGTGCTGATCGCCTGGCAGGATGAACGCTATGTCGCGAAGATCATTGACTTTGGGGTGGCGCGCTGGGCGCACACGCCGCTCGATGAGGATGAGCGCGCGCGCGTGGTCGGCACCGCCGCCTACATCTCCCCTGAGGAGGTGATCGATCCTGATCAGGTGTGCGCGTCGAGCGATCTGTACAGCTTAGGGGTGATGCTCTACGAGGCGGCGTGTGGGCGTCGCCCGTTTGAGGGGATGCCCGTGCAGGAGCTGATGCAGGCGCACGTGGAGCAGGCGCCGGAGCGCCCGAGCGCGCACAACCCGGCGCTCTCACTGGCGTTTGAGTCGGTGATCTTGCGCACCTTACAGAAGGCGCCGCAGACACGCTTTGAGTCCGCGCCGCAGATGATCCGGGCGCTGGAGCTGGCGCTGACAGGGGCGCTGGCGATGGAGCTAGGCGGCGACAGCGCGGATGAGGCGCTGGTCACAGCGGCGTGGACGCGCGCGCAGCAGAGCGCGCAAGCGACCGCGCTGCCTGGGCGCGGCGCGCCGGTCGCGCAGTTCTTGAGGCGCTGCTTGCAAGGGGCATTCTTGCTGTTGACGAGCACGGGGGCGACGACACGCGCCGATGATCCGCACTATGCGCAGCGCGCCCATCATCACACCCATCTGCCCTTGTGTTGATTGATGCGTGTCAATGATCCGACGCGTTAAGGGCGCCTGTGACGACCGTGTGTCTCCTCAGCCGCCCATGGCCTAGGTGGCATGGGGGGCGGTGTAGGGAACAGTTGCTTGACACACAGCAGGTTATCGGTACAGTTCAGCGGGCTCAGCGCGTTGCGATACAGGTCGCCTCGCCGTCGTCGACGTCAAGCCGTCACACACCGCGCTGTCACCATCATTAGAAGAGGCGCTTGGGCCGCGCTCATGTCGGACGTGTGTGTGTCTGGGACATGAGCGGGGCTAAGTTCAAGCGCCATGACGCCTCACTGATGAGGCCGATTTATCAGGCGCGCTCACCCTTGAGGTGGTCGCGCGATGGTTGGAGGATCTTGGACTATGATGAAGAACGAACTGCTGAACAAGCTCAGCGTCGCCGCATGCGCGCTCCTGCTCGCTGGCACTGTCACCGCATGTGGCGATTCTGAGCCTGAGGAGAGGCCATGCGCCGATGGGGAGGAGCTCCTCCAGCTCTCTAGCGATCCCGAGGCGAAGTGCTACACGCTCTGCCCCAATGGCGACGGTGACTGTAGCATGGGGCAGTCTTGTCGCGTGACCGGTGGTAGGGCGCTGTGTCGCGACGGCGGGATGACAGCTTGCCCCACGGGCGAGATCAACTCGACCTACCAGGGCAGCACGCAGTGCCGCGTGGACTGCTCCAGTGACGCTGCGCTGTGCACGGGCGATGAGCAGTGCGTTGACGCCGATGCGGGCGCCCGCGTCTGCGCGACGCCGATGGTCACGATGCCCACCTGCGCGGATGGCGAGGTCGAGACGACCTATCAGGGCGGCACGCGCCAGTGCTACAAGACCTGCGAGACGACGGCTGACTGTGGCGACGCCGCGCTGCGCTGCAACCCCGACACTGGCGGCGTCAACAACATCTGCGTGATGGCCAGCGAGCTTGAGCAGATCTGCTCTGCCTATTGTGCCACCATCTATGGTGACACCTGTCTTGACGCCAACTGCCCTGGCCTGACCGCTGCGCAGAAGGACACGCGCGCCTTCAACGAGGAGACCTGTCTTAACGGCAACCCTCAGTTCCAAGCGCCCCTGGGGCTGCCGTGTGTCGAGCGCCTCGCGGGGACGACTGAGATCGCTCAGCTGGAGAACACGATCGCGCGTGAGGCCGCCGCGCTGGGCTGTGACTCCAGCTCAGTGAAGCTGCGCCAGTCATTTAGCCAGTTCATGCTCACGGCTGAGGGCGCTAGGGGTGGTGGCTTCCCTGAGGAGTGTGGCGCTAAGCCTGATCCTGACATCAACAAGTCCTGTGCGACGGACGCTGACTGTAATACGGGCCTGATCAGCGGCAGCTGTCAGATGGTGGACGGCCAAGGGTTCTGCGGTCTGGGGGCTTGCCAGACGTTGATCCCCGACATGCAGCGCCAGCAGATCATCTCGCAGATGTCTGGCCTGATCGCGCCAGGGGATGATGCGGGCTGTGGTGAGAACACCTACTGCTTAGTTCAGGCGCAAGGTCAGCAGCTGGCCAGCGGTTGCGAGGAGGCTTGCCAGACCAACGCAGATTGTCGCTTTGGTGTCACTGGCGACGCCGACAGTGGCTTCGCTTGTGCGCTGGGCTCGCTCGTGACGTCCGGGAATTCGACGCTCCGCGTCGGCTTCTGTGAGCCCGCGTGTGCGACGGACGATGATTGTCCCGCGGTGATGGTCAACGGCATGGCCGTGGAGCGCCTGTGCGGTAACACGCGCGTCTGTGAGGAGACCTGTGTGGCGACCGACATGATGGCGTGTCGCACCGCGATGGGTACGCAGTACGCGACGTGCACTGTGTCAACGCGCGATGCCGAGAAGGCCTCTTGCCACAACGCGACGCTTGAGCCGCTCAACCCCCCGATGTGATGTGAGCCGCTCGCCCCTCACGCGGGGCGAGGGTTGACGATGAACGCCTCGCGTGCTTGAAGTGCACGCGAGGCGTTT
>CAYXWB010000290.1:0-5284 GCA_964468515.1 uncultured Bradymonadales bacterium
TCGCCGATGATCAGCCCATCGTGCTGCGCACCATCACGCGGGCGGTGGAGCAGCTCGGCCATCACGCCCACGCCGCGATCAATGGCGAGCAGGCCCTAGAGCTGCTCGCTCATGTGGAGGCCGACATCATGCTCTTGGACGTGGACATGCCCGTGCTCGGCGGCGTAGAGACCGCTGCGCGGGCGCTCAATCAACGCCACGCTCTGCTGATCGTGCTCATGTCCGGCATGCCCCCAAGCGCGCTGCCCGAGGCAGCCTCTTCCCAGGTGCGCTTCCTCCAGAAGCCCTTCACCACAGCCCAGCTGCGCGAGGCGCTGACGAAGCTCACCCATCAGCACCTGCTTCAAACGCGCTCGCCGCGCAAGCCCTGAGCCCGCTCCCCCTCACACGCCGAGACGCCCATGCTCGCCCAAGACGCCGCCACGCGCGCCATCCAAGCTCACCTCAGCGATGACCTCGCCGCGCTAGGGCGCACCCACGCCGCGTGTGCCGCCCATGGCATGGCCTGGCATCAAGGCCAGCTCAGCGCCGATGTCGCGCTGGGCTTCGCCCAGCTTGATCCTGCCCCCCGCCCGCTGCCCGCGCGCGCAGTGTTTGACCTGGCGAGCGTCACCAAGGCGCTCGTCACGGCCACGCTCTGGATGCGCGCCGTTGACGCAGGATTGGCCGCGCCCCATACCCCCCTGGCCGCCCTGTGGCCCGCCTGGGATGAGGCCGTCGGTGATAACGGTGCCACGTTCGCGCACCTGCTCAATCACAGCTCTGGCCTGCCCGCGTGGCACAAGTTCTATGAGGAGTACCCGATCGAGGGCGACGTCCCCACCCGCGCCGCGCGCCGCGACGCGATCCTCTCCCGCATCGCCGCGATGCCGCGCTTAGGCGCGCCAGGTCAGGTGTACGCCTACTCAGACCTGGGCTACATCGCGCTGTGTCATGTGCTGGAGCGGCTGTGGGGCGCGCCGCTTGATGGGCTGGCGCAAGATCAGATCTTCGGGCCGCTCGGCATGACCAGCGCCCGGTTTGTGCGTGAGGCCCAGGGGGAGCGCATCCTCGACGCCGTGGCGACTGAGCGCTGCGCGCGCCGCGGTGGCGTGGTCGTGGGCCGCGTACATGATGAGAACTCCGCGCTGATGGGCGGCGTCTCAGGCCACGCGGGCGCCTTCTGTGACGCGCCCGATCTGCTGCGCTTTGGGGTGCACATGCTCGGCATTGATCAAGGCCAAGGCCCGGGGATCGTGTCGCGCGAGATCCTGCGCTGGTGCTGGTCCGAAGACGCGCGCGGCGCAGACGGCCATCACTTGGGCGGATGGGACACGCCCAGCGGCCCGCGCTCCAGCGCGGGGCGTCACCTGACGCCTGAGGCGACCGTCGGTCATCTCGGCTTCACAGGCACCTCGCTGTGGATCGACCGCGCCACACAGCGCGTGGCCGTGCTGCTGACCAACCGCGTCCACCCTACGCGGGACAACCCGCACATCCTCGCGATGCGGATCGCGTTTCATGAGGCGATCGCCCCCGCCCCATCGCGCGCTTGACGCCTGGGGCGCTCGCCACTACGTTCTGGCTCGCGCCGCATCAGGCCGCGCGATGATGAGGGCACATGAGCAGCAGCAGTCAAGACATCTCAACGCAAGACGCCCAGCTCGCCCTGCGCTGCGCGCAGGCCATCGCACGCGAGGCTGGCAAGCGCATCTTGCGCGCCCGTGACGCGGGCTTTCGCGTTGATTATAAGGGCACCAACGATCTCGTCACGGACGTCGATCGCGACGCCGAGCGGTTCATCCGCGAGGCGCTCAGCGCTTCCTTCCCCGACGACGCGCAGCACGGCGAGGAGTATGGCGAGGGCGACAAGCTCAGCCCGCGCCGCTGGCTGATCGATCCCATTGATGGCACCACCAACTTCACCCGAGGCGTGCCCATCTTCTGCGTCTCCATCGCCCTCCAAGTGCACGGGCGCTCAGTGGTGGGCGTGGTCTACGATCCGACGCGCGATGAGCTGTTCAGCGCGGCCATTGGCCAAGGCGCGCGCCTCAACGGCGCGCCCATGCAGGTCAGCCAAGAACCTCACTTGCGCCAAGCGCTGCTCGTCACCGGCTTCCCGCCGCTGCGCGAGGGCGATGACTTTGACGCCATCGTCAGGCGCCTCACCTGCGTCGCCAGCGGCTCGCGCGGCATCCGGCGCTTTGGCGCCGCCGCGCTCGACTTGGCCTATGTCGCCGCGGGCCGCGTCGATGGGTTCTGGGAGTTCAACCTCAACCCTTGGGACACGGCCGCAGGTTATCTGATGGTGCGCGAGGCCGGCGGTCAGGTCACGGATCTGCACCACGCGCCCTTTGTCGTGGCCGCGCGCAGCGTCGTGGCCACCAATGGTCACATCCACGAGGCCCTGCTAACACACCTGCAGCGGCTCTGAGCGAGTCTCCTCTGATGCATCGATCCTTCGCCGCGCCACACCGACTCGCCACCCGCTGCGTCACCTCCTGGGCCACCCTCTGCGCCGCGCTGCTGGCCACGACGCTGCTCGCCTGTGGCGAGCAGATCGTGGTGCCTGACACCCCAGCCCAGCTCGAGCAGGTTGGGCCTGCACGCTTGGAGCCCACCAGCGCGCTCAGCGCGCGCGCTCAGCTCGGGCTGCCCTACGTGGTGCGCGACGCCGAGGGCGATGACATCGCCCTGTCCTTTGAAGTGTGCGAGGCCAGCGGACAAGCCTGCGGCTCGCCCATTCAAGGCGCGGGCTCCGATGGCGTCGCGTTCATCCCCACCGATCCCTTCGGCGGCCCTGTGTCCCGCCTGTTCGTGTGGGACATCGCGTGCGGGCGCATCTCGCCACAGGGGCGACGCCTGAGCGTGCAGCCCGGCGACTCTTACACCTTCACCGTGCGCGTGGCTGGCGCCGAGGAGGTGAGCATGACGAGCGCGCCCTTCTCGCCAGCTGAGCTGGGCTTGAGCGCGCTGCCTCCTTGCGACAGCGCCAGCTGACGCCTGCGCGCTCTCCACCTAGGCAGCTTCACAGCGAGGGCGACCTCAAGCGGCTAGCCGCTTGAGGTCGCCCTCGCTGTGTGCGTCTTATCGGCCCACAATCGAGACATTCACCCCTCATCATTGAGACACGCAGACCACATCGGCGCCCTGATGGCGAGGCATCGGCGCCACAATCGCGCGCGCTTGTGGCGCGCGCGCATCAGATAAGCGTCAAGAAACCGGACACTTCTGTGGGCGCGCGCCCTCCCATGGCACGCATGGTGCAAAGCCAGCTGCGCGTGTTGACGCGTCAAGCCATCGCCTCAATGAACCTCACGAGGAGTTCGTATGTGCATCAAGCCCCTGAGCATCACCTGCCTCATCGCGCTGCTGCCGCTGACCCTGCTGGCCTGTGCTGGCGAGCTGGAGGAGCTGGGCGGCGCGCCTGCCACCTTTGAGGAGAGCGCGCAGGGCGCTGTGATACAGCCCATCGTAGGCGGCAGCAATGTCAACATCCAAGACTTCCCCTGGCAGGTGTCCTTGCAGCTGTCGAACTCGCACATCTGCGGCGCGTCTATCCTGACCTCGCAGTGGATCTTGACCGCCGCGCACTGCATCATCGGTGAGCCGACCCATCGGTTGAGCGTGCTGGCTGGGACCACCGCGCTCAATGGCAGCGGCCAGCGCCGCAGCGTCTCACAGGCGATCATCCACCCCTCTTACAATGACCGCTTCATTGAGCGTGGCTCTGACATCGCGCTCTTGCGCTTGAGCAGCCCCCTGTCGCTTAACGCGAGCGTCGCCACCATCCCGCCCGTTAACGCGGCTGATGAGAGCGGCGGCGCCACCGCCCCGGGCACCGTCGCCACCGTCTCCGGCTGGGGCGCCACCCGCGAGGACGGCTGGGGCTCCAACACCTTGCGCGCCGTCAGCGTGCCTGTGGTGCCCACCTCCCAGGCCGCGCAGCTCATGCGGACCACGCTGCCGGCCTCGGTCATCGCCGCTGGCCTCATCGCTCAAGGCGGCCGCGACTCGTGCCAAGGTGACAGCGGCGGCCCCCTCATCGTCCAGAGCGACAGCGGGCCGCTGCTCGCGGGTGTGGTCAGCTTCGGCGATGGCTGCGCGCGGCCCAACGCGCCAGGCATCTACACCCGCGTCTCCTCCTTTGGCTCATGGCTTGAGCAGTACATCCCCGGCGTGATGCAGGACACCCCCGCGCCTCCCACCACGCCGCCGCCCACGAACCCGCCGCCGAGCACCGCCAGCCCCGTGCGCGTGGCCACCAGCCAGCCCATCGCCGTGCCAGACGCCTCCTTCACCACCCGCACCGCCACCCTGCAAGACAGCTTCGCGCTCAGCAGCCTCGACGTCGCCTTCACCATCAATCACCCCTACCCCTCCGATCTGGGCGTCGTCATCCAGCACCCCGACGGCCGCCGCGTGCTGCTTGAGCAGCCCGGTCAGAACAACAGCCTGCAGCGCAGCTACCGCGTCAACACCTTCAACGGCGCCTCAGTAGCGGGCCAGTGGGTCATCGAGTTCCACGACGTCTACGCCCGCGATGTTGGCGCTATCACCACCTTCAGCATGACCTTTAACCCCTGAACCAAGCGCGCTTTGGCGCCTTGGCTTGAGGGCGCCTGTCGGCGCCCTCGCCGCGCTCACGCGCTCGCCCGGTGCAAGTGACCCGCTCGCTTGGACGATCCCCGCATGAAATCTAAGCCTGCGACGCACCGCTGAGGAGGTTGTGTGAGCGAGCCGCTGCGGTAAGGGCCGCCTCATCGCTCAAGTGAGACCTCCCCCACGCGAACAGGCCCTCTGATTGAACCTCACTGAAGCGCCGACGCGCTCACAACCTGCGCGCGCCGCAAGCGCGCGCTTGCGCGCGCCGCCTCGCTGAAGTATCCCTGTACGCCATCGTCTAAGATGGCGAACATGATCTGACGTGAAGGAGTGATGCGATGACCAGCGTGGACTGGGCGGCCCGCCAGCTTGAGGCCTCCCGCAACATGATCCAGCAGGGGCGCCAGGCGCTCCAGCAGAACAACATCGATCTGGCCCAAGCCGCCCTCACTGAGGCCGCCATCGTCCTCGACATGGCCCCCCAGGTGAGCGGCGAGGTGCAGGGCTTGCGGGCGCAGGCGTTCAATGAGCTGGGCGTCATCCATCAGCGACGCGGCGACGCCCAAGGCGCGTTCAACTTCCACAGCCAGTCGGCGCTCTTGTGCAAGCAGCTCGTCGACGAGGGCCGCGCTGACTTCCAAGGCAACAACGCCGCCACGCACCTCAACTTCGCCAGCATCTGCTTGGCCGTCGGTGAGCT
>CAYXWB010000290.1:5384-6861 GCA_964468515.1 uncultured Bradymonadales bacterium
TGCAGCAAGCCAGCGTCATCCTGTTCCACAAGGGGCAGCATGAGGCCGCCTTCACTTGGGGCAAGCACGCGGAGACCTTCAGCGAGGAGGCCTTCGAGGCCATCGGCGAGGAGGTCCTGCCCATCTATATCGTCAGCCAGATCAACCTGCTGTCCTACAATGAGCAGCTCGGCCGCTTCGCTGAAGCAGAAGACTCCTTCTGGAAGGCCATCGAGCTCGTCGGCAACGACCCGCGCCTGCTCAAGCGCGGCAAGGACTTCTACGAGCACTGCCGCAAGCAGTCTGACAAGCGCCTTGAGGCCGGCAACCTGCCCCGCGCTGAGGTCAATGACAGCTACGCCGAGGTCCTGGAGCGCATCGAGGAGATCGGCGGCCTGCCGCCTGAGCTGCTCAACGAGGGCGAGGGCGAGGCCGGTGAGGCCCTGCCCCAGACCCAGAGCCTGCCCGACGCGCCTGAGGCCTGATCCTCATCGCTTCAGCGGCGCCGCGCGCGCACAGGTTCGCCATTGACGCCACAGGCCACCATGAATAATCATGGTGGCCTGTCGTTTATAAGAGGTAGGCTCGCTATGCGCATTCACACGCGGCAAGCCTCACCTCCACGAGGGCGCCCGGCTCCACCAGCTCGCCTCCATCACAACGCCCCCCAAGGATAAGCCTCATGATCAAGCGCATCACCCTCTCCTTGGTCGCGCTCGCCGCGACGCTGCTCCTGCTCATGCCCACAGCCTTCGCGCAGTCGCCCGTCGGCACCTGGCGCACCATCGACGATGAGACCGGCAAGCCCAAGTCCCACGTTGAGATCTACGAGCAGAACGGCAAGCTCTACGGCAAGATCACCAAGCTGCTCAACCCCAGCGAGCCCAACCCCACCTGCAAGAAGTGCAGCGGCGCTAAGAAGGGCAAGCCCATTGAGGGCCTCGTCATCATCGAAGGCCTCAAGAAGGATGGCGATGAGTGGGAGGATGGCACCATCCTTGACCCCTCCAAGGGTAAGACCTACGACTGCAAGCTCTGGCTTGAGGGCGACAAGCTCAAGGTGCGCGGCTACGTCGCGCTGTTCTATCGCACGCAGACCTGGCAGCGCGTCAAAGACGCCAAGTGAGCCTGTGAGGCAGGCGCGCTTTAAGCGCGCCCACAAGACAAGAGAGGGCCCCGCACGCAGACCTGCGCGCGGGGCCCTCTCTTGTCTGCGCTCTCGAAGCGCTGCGCCTCAGCGCTGCTTGCCCTTCTTTGACTCAAAGGACTTCGTGTCCAACCCCTTATAACGGTCCAGCACCTTGCGCACCGCAGGCTGCTGCGGGATGTCCAAGCGCAGCGGCACCACCGTGAGCGTGGCCCAGTCCGTGCCGCTGACCTTGCCCGCGCGCACCGTCTTGGCCGCCGCCTCCAGCTCCGCCCCCGCGCTCAAGAGCGCGGCCGACAGCAGCGCCAAGCGCGGCTGCGCGCGCTGCGCGCGCGCGGCCAGCGCGTCGGC
>CAYXWB010000291.1:0-6831 GCA_964468515.1 uncultured Bradymonadales bacterium
GACGCCGCTGTGAGCGGCGCCCCTAGGGCAAACGATCACATCTCTTTGTAGATCTCGCGCGCCATGATGATGCGCTGGATCTGGCTGGTGCCCTCATAGATCTGGAAGATCTTGGCGTCGCGGAACAGCTTCTCGACGGGGTACTCCTTGGAGTAGCCGTAGCCGCCGAAGACCTGCACGGCGTCGGTGGCGACCTTGTTGGCCATGTCGGCGGCGAACGCCTTGGCGAAGGCGGCCTCCTTGGTGTTGCGCAGGCCTTGGTCGTGGCGCCACGCGGACTCCAAGACGAGGTGACGCGCGGCCTGGATGTTCATGGCCATGTCGGCGATCATGAAGCTCACGGCCTGGTGCGCGGCGATCGGCTTGCCGAAGGTCTTGCGCTCGGTGGAGTAAGCGCGCGCGTGCTCGTAGGCGGCGCGGGCGAGGCCGACGGAGGCGCAGGCGACGATGGGGCGCGACTTGTCGAAGGCGCCCATGGCTTGGAACCAGCCCGTGCCCTCGGCACCGCCGAGGATGTTGTCCTTGTGGACGCGGACGTCTTCGAAGGTGATGGAGCGGGTGTCGCTGGCGCGCTGGCCGAGGTTGTCCTCCTTGCGACCGACCTGGATGCCGGGGGCGTCAGCGGGGACGATGAAGCCAGTGAGGCCCTTGTAGCCCGCGTCAGGGTTGGTGTAGGCCAGGACGAAGTACCAGCTGGCCTTGGCGCCGTTGGTGATCCACATCTTGGTGCCGTTGATCACGTAGTGTTCGCCGTCTCTGACCGCGCGGGTCTTGACGCTCTGCACGTCGCTGCCCGCGCCGGGCTCGGTGACGCAGTAGGCAGCCATGTGGGGGTTGCCATCGTCGCGCAGGCCGCCAGTGAGCAGCCCCAGGTACTCTTGCTTCTGCTCGGTGGTGCCGTAGAGGATCAGCGGCGCGGTGGCGAGCTGGTTGGCCTCCATGGCGGTGCCGATGCCGGTGCAGCCCCAGGCGATCTCTTCGGCGATGATGCAGGCCTCGACGCAGCCCAGGCCGATGCCGCCGAACTCCTCAGGCACCATCGTGTTGAGCAGCCCAAGCTCAAACGCCTGCTTGAGCACATCCCAAGCATACTCGCCGGTGAGGTCATGGTGCTCGGCGACGGGGCGGATGACGTCGCGGGCGAAGTCGCGGGCGGCCTTTTGGAACTCTGCTTGTTGCTCGTCGAGTGAGAATCCGATCATGGGCGTCGTGCTCCTGTCAGGGGGAGGTGAGGTCCGGGTGACATCGAAGACGCGCGACGGCGCGCGAGGTGATGATGAGGTCGCTCGCGCGATCGCGCGCGAGGCTCAGGAGCGCAGATGCGCGGGCGCCGCGCGCGTGTGCGCGAGGGTAGAACCATCGTTGAAGACGCGCGCTGGTGTCAATGCTCCCGGCGCGCGCGGGCGCTGGCCAAAAGCGCGGCGTTTTGTGACAATGCGCGCCGCTGGACGCGCCTGGCCGGCGCGTCCCTTACAAGAGAGCGAGCGATGCAGCGGTTATTTGACGCGTTTGAGCGTGCGGGCAAGGAGCTGTTCTTGGTGGGCGGCGCGGTGCGAGAGCTCGCGCGCGGGGTGCCCATGGAGGCGATCGACGACTTGGACTTCTGCTCCAACGCTCGCCCCCAAGAGACGATCGCGATCCTCAAGCGCGCGGGGCTGACCATCTATGATGTGGGCGCGGCCTTTGGGACCGTAGGCTGCGTGCTGTATCAGGCTGGGACGCCAGGTTATCCCAAGGACTGTCAGATCACGACCTATCGCTCCGAGGAGTTCTACCGGCGCGGCAGCCGTCACCCCGAGGTGCGCTACGGCGACACGCTGATGCAGGATCTGAAGCGACGTGACTTCAGCATCAACTCCATCGCGATGGATCGTGATGGCCAGTACATCGATCCTTATGACGGTCTGGGCGATCTCAAGCGCGGGGTGCTGCGCGTGGTGTCCGATCCGCTGGAGACGCTGGCCGAGGATCCGCTGCGCATCTTGCGGGTGGGGCGCTTCATCAGCAAGCTGGGGTTTGCGCCGAGCGCGTCACTGCGCGAGGCGGCGATGGAGCGGGCGGAGCACATCTTGGACATCAGCCGCGAGCGCTGGCTGCAGGAGATGACCAAGCTGCTCAAGGGGCCGCACGCGCCCGCTGGGTTGCAGTTCCTCTACGATGTGCGGGTGCTGGGGATCATCTTGCCGGAGGTGGCCGCGCTGGTGGGCCAGCATGAGACGAGCGAGGCGCGTCACAAGGACAACTGGGCGCACACGCTCCAGGTGTTGAGCCAAGCTGAGCCGAGCGACGCGCAGCGTTGGGCGGCGCTTTTGCATGACGTGGGCAAGGTGGGGACGCGGCGCGTGGTGGCTGGCGAGGTGACGTTCTGGCGCCATGAGCAGCTCAGCGCGCTGCTGTGTGAGGGGATCGCGCAGCGCTTCAAGTTTGACAGCGCGCTGGCGCGCGAGGTGGAGCACATCGCGCGCTATCACGGGCGCGTGAGCCAGTATCAGTCGGACTGGAGCGACGCGGCCGTCAGGCGCTTGGTGCGTGAGCTTGATCCTTATGTGGCGTCGCTGCTGAGCTTCGCGCGCGCCGATCTGACCACAGGGCAGGCGCACAAGCGCGAGGAGGCGCTGGCGCGCTTGGACGAGCTGTCGGCGCGCTTGGAGGCGATGACGGCTGCGGGCGAGCTGCGCCCGAACCTGCCCGGCGGCATCGGCCGCGCGATCATGGAGGCGCTCAAGCTCTCCCCCTCGCCAGCGGTAGGGGAGGCGAAGTCGCGCTTGGAGGAGCTTGTGCTTGAAGGTGTGCTGGAGAATGGACAAGATACCGAGTATTATATCAGCTACTTGAAGGCTCATCCGCCGACAACTGCCTGAGCCTTGCGCCGCGTCGGCACAAGCGCCCCCGCTGGAGACACCTCGATGATGAACGCCCGGCTCCACCGCGTGCGGCATGCGATGCCTCGCGCCTCGATCTTGATCACCTTGTTCGCGCTCTCGGCGTGCTCCGGCGACTGCGGCGGCTGCGATGGCTTTGAGACGCGTGACTTCCCGGTCGAGCACTACGACAAGACGGTGCCGCACAGCGCGCAGATCCGCCTGACGCCGACCGGCGTCAGCTTCATTGAGCAGAACATTGAGCCGCTCTTGGCGGGCGCGCTGCCTGATGGGCTGAGCTTCTGTATCGCTAAAGAAGAGACGAACAACAGCGGCCAGTGCTTCCCTTACTTGAGCAATGTGGCTGCACCAAGAGGGACCCAACCGGTCTGTGATAATGGCGAGGATGGATGTCAGCTCAACTTTACGGTGGAGCGCACCCAGATCACGCGTCTGCCACCGAACAAGCTCGCGGTTGAGGTCACGCTCGGAGGCATTAACCCGACCGTACCCTTTAAGGCAGACACGCCTGTGGGCGAGCTGAACTGTGATGTGACGATCTACAAGAATGGTCAGTCTAACACGACCCCCGGCACGATCGCCGCGCTGCTGCCCCTCAGCTTCTCTGTTGATCAGGCGAGCGCGCTTAAAGATGTGCGCATTGAGCCTGGTGAGCTTGAGCTGAATCTGGATGATGTCGCGTTTCGCCTCTCTGGTGATTGGCGGTGCACCATCGCGAGCGGAGTCGCGAACTTCCTGCCTGACCTGATCAAAAACCTCATCGGCAACGAGCTGAAGAAGCAGGTGGGGCCGCTGCTGGATGAGAGCCTGTGTCGCTCGTGCGAGGGTGGGGTCGCGTGCCCTGACAACGCGACGTGCAACAGCGATGCGCTGTGTGAGTACAATGTGGGCGGCGAGTGTGTGCCAGCGCTGCTTGGGATTGAGGGGCGCTTGGGGTTGGGTGAGCTGCTGGCGGATTACACCGAGGAGCAGGAGGCGGCGTCTGATCTGACGCTGCGTCTGGCCGATCGCGCGGTGGTGGACACAGGCGTGTCGCTGTCGATGCGGGCGGGCTTCCAGCCGACGGCCACCTCGCCATGCGCGCCCGTCGATCCGACGACGCGCCCCTCATTCGCGCCGCTGCCTGTCTCGGCGACGATCAACAGCAACACCAAGCCCGTGAGCAACCAGCCGTTCATGATCGGCTTTGGGATGCACAAGAACGCGATTGAGCAGCTGTTGTGGGGCGTGTGGGCCAGCGGGGCGACCTGCTTGGGCATTGACAGCGCGGCCTCGGACCTGCTGTCGACCTCGACGCTGACCTTCATCCTGCGCAGCTTGGGCGATCTGGCGGACAACGAGAAGCGCGCGGTGGAGATCAAGATCGTGCCGCAGCAGCCGCCACGCGTGGTGCTTGGGGCGAACACCATCACAGAAGATCAAGCCGGCGCGCTGACCGTGCGCGAGGGCTTGCTGACGATCGACTGGAAGGATCTGGATCTCAACATTTATGGCTACGTGCAGGATCGCTACACGCTGCTGTTCACGGTGCGCGCGGACCTGCTGTTGCCAGTCGCGATCGTGCCCGATGGGATGGGGCAGCTGAAGATCGTGCCGGGCGCCTTGGACAACGCGCTGCAGAACCCGCGCGTGCTCAACAGCGGGATCTTGCGCGAGACGCCGGAGCGCATCGCGAGCGTGCTGCCGACGCTGATTGGCTTCGCGCTGCCGTCGCTGGCGGGCTCCTTGGAGCAGACGTTCGAGCTGCCGGAGTTCTTCGGGCTGCGCATCGCGCTGGGTCAGGGCGACATCACGAGCGTGGACAACAACACGTTCATCGCCTTGTTCGCGAACCTGGAGGCGGCGACGCAGCCGCAGGTGCTGGCGCCGCGCATCGCGCTGTTGGGCGCGCAGGTGAGCTACCCTGCGCCCGCGACGCCAGAGGCCGTGGTGCGCCCCGAGGTCAAGCTTGACGTGGCGCCGCTGTCTCTGGTGAGCGAGGCGCTCGGTGAGGTGGAGTACAGCGTGCGCGTGAACGGCGGCTTCTGGGGGCTGTATCAGCCCGCCTCGGCGCTGACCTTGCGTGATCCGATGTTCGCGCTGCCTGGCGAGCACCTGATCGAGGTGCGCGCGCGCTATCGTGGCAAGCCCCATACGGCGCAGCGCGAGGCGTCGTCGATGCGCGTGATGATCGATCCCTATGGCCCCACCCTCCAGGTGGAGCAGGTCGAGGATCGGCTGCGCTTTGTGGGCCAAGATGGGGTCGACGCAGACACCACGCTGCGCTACCGCTACCGCGTCCACAGCCAGGGCGCGGTGGGGCAGTGGAGCGACTGGAGCGCGACGCGTGAGGTGAGCCTGGCGAGCATCGGCGTCAAGGCGCGCGCGCGCGTTGAAGTGCAGGTCCAAGATCGCGCGGGGCATGTGACGCGCGAGGATGTCACGGTGACGCCGCTCGTGATGGCGACGCCTGTGGCGTCGTCTAGCGCGGCGAACACCACCAGCGCGCTGGGTTGCAGCGCGGCCGCCTCGCCAAACGGCTCATCCGGCGCGCCGTGGTGGCTGGCGCTGGTGGGCATGGGCTGGCTGGCCGCAGGGCGTCGCCGCAGGCTGGCGATGGCCAGCGTGCTCGGCGTGGCGCTTGGCATGGCGGGCTGCTCAGATGACACCCCCTCGGGTCAGCAAGGCTGCTCGCCAGCCTGCGGCGATGGGCTGGTGTGCCAAGATCGTCAGTGCGTCATGCCGCCTGCGCAGTGCGCGACGGACGAGCAGTGTGAGGCGGGCCGCTTGTGCATCAACAACCAGTGCGTCGCGCCCCAGTGCACAAGCGCCGCTGAGTGTGAGATCACCTGCCCTAGCGACAAGCGCGCGGTGTGCGCAAGCGGGCGCTGCGCGTGTGAGACGCTCTGCGCCGAGGGGTGCGACGATGGCGAGTTCTGCTGTGAGCAGAGCAACAGCTGTCGTGAGCTGCCCAACCCCTGCATGGGTCAGGTGTGTGAGGAGGGGTTTGGACCGAGGGTGATGTCGGCGGGTCAAGCCAACACAGCGACCTGCATGTTGGAGGGCGGCCAGTGCGCCTGCGCCAAGCTTGAGCCGCTCGCGCTTGGCCACGTGGGTCGCTACGCGTCGCTGGCCTCGGGCGCTGGCAAGACCGCGCTGAGCGCCTACAACGTGACCTATGGTGATCTGATGGTGGCCTCGCTGGACAGCAACCTGAGGCCGACGTGGCGCTTCGTGGACGGCGTGCCGACCACGGGCCCCGTGCAAGGCGCGCTGGATGGTCCTCGCGGTGGACGCCGCGCGGTGGGGGAGGATGTGGGCAGGCACACCGCCGCGGTGATGGATGACGCAGGCACGCTGCATGTCTTCTATCAGGACGCCACCCAGAAGGCGCTCAAGGTGGCGCGCGGCACAAGCCAAGGTGAGGGCTGGACGTTTGAGCTGGCCACGCTTGACACAAGCGGTGACCCCGGGCGCTGGACGCGGGCGATGCTCAAAGATGGCACGCTGCATGTGATCTATCAGGCGCAGGCCGCAGGCGGTGGCGCGACCACCGAGGTGCGCCACCTCCAGCTTGACCCCAGCGCCCCGCTCGCCGAGCTGGCCCAGGTGGAGGCGCAGGTGATCTTTGAGGGACCCGCTGATCCGCCAAGCCCCCAGCCCAAGGGCGTGCCGCAGACGACGGGCCTGTTCATGACGCTGTCGTCCACGGACGATGGGCTGCTGCTGGTGTTCTATGATGCGCTTCAGCGCAGCGTAGGCTGGGCGCGCTACGCGGCAGACGCGTGGACGATGCCCCGCTACGCGGGCACCCCCAGCGGCCCGTACGCGGCGGCCGAGATCGACGCCGCGGGCGTGATGCACCTGGCCTACATGAATGAGGAGACGCGCGAGCTGTTGTATGAGCGCGTGGACCAAGGCCCCGTGGAGGTGATCCAGGGCGGCGTGCGTGACACGGGCGCGCAGTGGT
>CAYXWB010000292.1:0-6821 GCA_964468515.1 uncultured Bradymonadales bacterium
TGGCCAGCCGCACCAGCCGCGACACCTGCGCCTCCGCCTTGTGCAGCAGCGACGCATCGAGCGGTTGACCGCGCGCGTGCTGCTGTGAGGCGAGCTGGAGCAGGCCCTTGAGGGGTGTCAGCGGGTTGCGCAGCTCGTGGCTTGCGATCGTCAGCAGCTCATCCTTAAAGCGCTCGCGCGTGTGCTGCTCCGTCAGATCCTCAAGCACCGCTAAGAAATGGCGCGGGTTATCATCGGTGGGGGAGGGCGGGAAGGGCGCCACCGTGAAGCTCACCCGCTTGCGCGCGCCTTGGCCCGCGTCCACACACAGCGCCAGCCGCTCACTCATGCGCGCGTGCGTCACCGCCTGCTGGAGCGGGCACAAGACCTCCTGCGCCTCATCGTCGCTATGCAGCGTGTAATGCGCGGGCGCCTCGAACACGGAGCGCCACGTCGCGTCACGATGCAGCAGCGCGCGCGCCGTCGCGTTCGCAAGGGTGATGTCGCCCCCGCTATGAAACAGCACCAGCCCGATCGGCAGCGCCTCGACCAGCGCGAGCATCGCCTGACTGTCAAGCCCCGCAGGGGAGAACACCCGATGCGCGTGCCCTAAGATCAGCGGCGGATGTCCCTCAAGCGGCATCAACCGCCACGCGATCTGCAACGCCCATGGCGAGCGCGTCGTCGCCGCGCGCAGTTCTTGATGCGTGCGCTGTTGGATCAGCTGCGCGAGCCCCACGCTCCCGCTGGTATAAGCGCTCCAATGATTAGGCAGCGCCGCCTGATCAAAGCCCCACAGCGCCTGCGCCTCGGGGCTGGCATAACACAGCGCGCCCTCGTGGTCGAAGCACACGAGCGCCGCTTCGCGCGGCAGCGGGAAGCTCGGGAGGATGGTAGAGAGGATGACTTCGCGCACGCTCCGACCTGGGGCGTCGGCCTCGTCTTTGGTCAGTGAGCTGCTCACGACCTGACGACGAGACGCTGTCCGCTGTTCGCCCCTTGCAAGCGGCCTCAGGCGCCGACGCGCGCCCGATCCCCTTGAAGCGACGCCGGTTTTGAGGGCTATCTTCGCCCAGGCTTGCCCAGGCTTGAGCGCTCCTGTCTTGGTGTATCATGACTGGCTCGTCAATGAGAAGTTGGCATACTGACTTCTCATCTGTCTCAGCGCATCGCCCCTCGCGCGCGCTTAGACGTCGCCCGCGCTATGCCATTCACACACACCGACCGCGATCATAGCCTAGGCCCAATCGCTCGCGCGTCAGGTAACACCACATCCAGCCGCTGCGCGTCGCCCGCCACCGCTGACAGCGGCGTGTTACAGCTGCCCGTCCCATCGCACACTTGGCCGCTGTCTAGCTCCAGCTGCCCTGCCTCATTGTCCCACGTGTTGCTCACGTCAAACACGCGCTCGGTCTGCGTGGCCAGACAGCCAAACCGCTCATTGCCCAGCATCAACGAGCCCTCTACCCGCACCTCGCCCATCTCATCCAGCAGCAGCCCATCGCCCAAGCGCGGCTCGCCCTCTACCATCACCTGCCGATTGAGCAAGAACTGCGAGTCGCGCGCGGTCACGTTGAACCGGCTCGCCGCCATCCCCGCCACGCCATTGTCCAACAGCAGCGTGTCGTCGATCGTGATCGTCGCCTCCATCGGGCCGCGCGGCCCCAGCGCCAGCACGCCGCCGAGCTGGTTCTGCACCAGCTGACTGCGCCGCAGCTCCAGCCTGCGCCCCGCCAGAGGCTGCTCCCAGGCCGCGTCTTGAATCACAACCCCAGCGCCGCAGCCGCCCTGCACGCGCGTCCCCTCTAAGATCACCGCAGGCGCTTGGCGTGTGAACACCCCTGGCGTCGCCTGACAGCGCTCTACATCTGCCGTCAACGCTAGGTTCAATCCCGACGGGAAGCCCGCCTGCTGCACCGTCGTATTAAACATCCCAAGCGCGATCCGATCCGACACCACGCTCGCCTCTCGCGTCCCCTGGATCGTCACCTGAGACAGCCCCGTCAAGCTCCAGCGCGTGGCCGCTGGGACGATCATGTCACCAGGGATGATCATGTCACCGGGGATGATCATGTCGCCGGGGATCAGGTCCGTTGACGCGAACCAGCGCTCCCCCTCATGCAGCAGCTCTGCGCGCGCGGGGCTCGCGAGGAGCGCCACGAGCACGGCCCGTTGCAAGGGCAGGATCATGTCGCCAGGGATGATCATGTCGCCAGGGATGATCATGTCGCCAGGGATGAACGTCTCACCCGAATAGAGCGTCACCGCGTTGGGCCCATTGGGCGCGAGCGCCTGCGCTGCGAAGAAGCGCTCCTGCGCGTCCAGCGGCTTGTTGACCACGCCGAAGGTGCTGCGCGTGATGTCAGCGCGGTTTAACCAGAGCCGCGACGCGTGGCCTAAGACCGCAGGCCCCTCAATGTCTGCGAAGGAGACATCGCCACGCATGATGACGAGCGACTCTTGCGCCTCAATGCCTGCGCCCATGCCAGTCGTCGGGCGCACACGCTGGATGATCGAGCGCGCGCCCGTCACGAGCGCGCCGCGCGCGCGCACCGCCGCCCGACTCGACGCGCTCAGCGCCGCAGGGCGCAGGGCGCCGTCCAGATCGATCACTGTGCGCTGCATGAACAGCCCCGCGCCAAACGTCTGCTGCTCAGCCCCACGCGCGCTCACGTCCACGCCTTGCTGGGTGATGCCGATCAGCGTCGAGCCATACAGCGCGGCGCGCGTCTGGCCTGCCAGCACGATCCCGCGCGCGGCGAGCTCCACATGCAGCCTCGTCAAGATAGCCGCCGCGCCCGCCTCGTGCGCCTCGATGAGCAACCCTGCGCGCGATTGAGAGGGCGCATCAAAGCTCAGCGCCACGTTCGACACCATGACGCTCTGCGCGTCGCGCACCTCCAACAGCGCTCGCGCGCCGCGGGCGGCCGAGCCGCGCACGGTCACCCCTGACACGGTCACGATGCGCCCGCGCATCACCACGCTGTGCTCAGCCACATTGAGCGTCACGCCGTTAGGGCAGGGCGACACCAGCGCGACGTGCTCGCCAGCCAACACCAGCGACGCGTTGAGCTGATAATCTCCTGGCAGCAGCACCACCATATAGCGCTCATCGCGCACCTGGCTCAGCTGCTCCAAGCCCATCGCGCGCTCGGGAGAGCTGCCGTCGCCTGCCGCCTGAGGCTGCGCATAGAGCACGCGCATGTCACCATAGCGGGCGGGCTTATCGAGCGCTTGGTTATCGCGCGTCAGGCGCATCGTCAGCTGCGGATCTTGGCAAGTGACGAGCCCCGCCCCTAGGCGCGCGCCCAGCGGTGAGCCGCCCCCCCCAGGTGTCAGCGACTCATCACGCGCGCGCGCGCACTGCCCCTGCTCATCGCAGATGACGAACTCCGCCTGATTGACGCTGTCACTCCCAGGAGGGCTCACCGAGGGCGTCTCATCTTCATCGGACGGCGCATCGCCCCCTAAGTCGGGGCTCGCGTCTATGTCATGCTCCCCCTCTCGGGGCAGGGCGTTGTCACCCTCACTGCCACACGCGCTGATAAGGAACATCAGGCCGAGCAGGCTGAGCAGGAGGCGGCTGTTCATTGAGCTCCTCGGGCGGTGAGCGTCTCGGGCAGCTCGGCTACGAGACGAAATCCATAGCTGACGAAGCGATAGTGCGGTGGCGCTGAGATCGACCAGTCCAGCCGCGACAGCAGCGAGGTCGAGTTAAATGAGTTGCCCTGCAACACGCGCGCGTCTTGCTCACGCGAGATCCAGCTTGAGGTCCACTGCAACACGTTCCCCGCGAGGTCCGTCAACCCATAGGGGGAGCAGTCAAACGGTGAGCTGCCCACGGGCGCGATCATGGGCCGCTGGCGCTGGCTGTCGCGCACGTTGCAGAAGGCCGCGTCGAAGCGATCGCCCCACGGATAGATGCGCCCATCGACGCCGCGCGCGGCCTTCTCCCATTCTTGCGCTGTGGGTAACCGGTAGCGCAGGCCATCACGCTTGGAGCGCCATCGCGCATACGCCTCCGCGTCCTGCGCGTTGATCATGAAGATCGGCCAGTCTAGCTCCCAGCGATCGCCCTCAGCGTCCTCCTCAGGCAGCCAGAAGCGACCCTGCCTCACCTCGAAGTAAGGAGCGCCCTCACCCACGCGTGGCGCATGCGTCATCGCTCGCGCCATATCGCGTGTCGCCAAGTCGTTGAGGAAGTCAAGATACTGAGCGCACGTCACCGGATGGCGCATGATCGCATATTCCGGCAGCGTCATCCGATGCTGCTGCAATGACAGCGGCTGGATGCGCCCGCTCAAGAACTCGCCCGCGGGGATCACGACCAGCTCCGCTGGCAGAGCGCCCGCAGGCAGCAGCGCTACGCTCATGACCTTGGCCTCTAGGCGGCCTAGCAGCACGGGGATGCGCAGCGTCATGCGATCACGCGCCTCGATCACCAGCAAGTAGCTGCCATGAGGCAAGGACAGCTCACGCAGCGGCGCGCGCCTCACCTGCTGCAGCACAGGCTGCAAGCGAAGCAGCTGGCGTTCATAGCGATAGACGCTCACGCTCGCCTCGCCAGAGATCACCTCTAGCGTGAGCGACGCCAACCCTTGGAGCTGCTGCGCATACTCACCCTCGTCATGCTGTCGCACCAAGCCCTCAAAGTAGGCCGCGCTGATCTCATCACCGGCGCGCTCAGCGAGCTCGAAGCGGCGCCAATACAGCGCAGCCAGCGCTTGGCGTGCGTCGCTCAGGTCGGGCTGGTGATCGAGGGCTTGGCCGTAAGCGCGGATCGCCTCACCGAAGCTGCGCTCTGCGCCCATCCGCAGCCCGTCAATCCCCTGCTCACGCTCCCACAGCGGCGCCTTCTGAGACAAAGGCGCCCAGCTAGGCGTCATCTCCTTGAGCGCGTCAAGCTGCGCCAGCTGCTCCACCTGCTGCTGCAGCAGCGCCTCATAGCGTCGCGCCGCCTCATCCCCTTGGCTCACGCAGCTCAGCGCCAGCGCCTCGCGCCGCTCGCGCTCCTTGATCCCCTCCAAGTACAGATCCAGCTCATGCACCATAGCTTGGGCGCTCTCATAACGCTGCGCAGGATCCTTGGCCAGCGCGCGCAAGCAGATCTCCTCAAGCGCGGCAGGGATCATGCGATGCGGGGCACGCTGTGAGGGGGGGACAGGCACCTCTTGGGTCACCTTAAACAGCAGCGACAGCACATGGTCTGCGTGAAAGACCCGCTCCAACGTCAACACCTCGTAGAGGATCGCGCCCATGGCGTAGATATCGGTCGTGGGCCCCACCTCGTCTTGCTCCCCGAGCGCTTGCTCGGGCGCCATATAGTGAGGCGTCCCCACCAAGGTGTTGCTCCCTCGCCCCGTGGGCTGCGTGTTCAACGCGCTGAGGCTATAACCGGGCAGGATCTTCGCCACCCCCCAGTCGATGACGAACACCTCACCATAGGAGCCGATCAGCAGGTTCTCTGGCTTCAGATCGCGATGAATGACGCCCTGATCATGCGCATACTGGAGCGCCATCAGCGCCATGCGCAAGATCGCCACGAGCCGCCCCTGCGAATACTCCGACTCACCGCGCGCGGCCTTACACTCGCTGAGGATGTCCTCCAAGCTGCGCTCACGCGCGATGCGCATCGTATAATAATGCCCCTCAGGCTCACGCTGCCCCAGATCGTAGATGGGGATGATGCTCGGGTGTTCCAGCGCGCCCGTGACCTTGGCCTCCATGACGAGCCTGCGCGCGCTGTCTTGATCGCCGAGCAAGGCGGGGGCGAGCGACTTGAGGGCCACCTCACGCTGCATGAGCTGATCATGGGCCAGCCATACTTGCCCCATGCCTCCTTGGCCGAGCTTCTGGAGCAGCTCATAGCGCGGCCGCTCAGGGGCGGGCATGAGCGGCTCAGGTAGCCCCTCCAGCTCGCTCGGCACAGGGGTCTGCGGGGGCGCTTGCGCGGGGACAATGGCGAGCGTGTCGCGCGTGCTCGGCGTGTGATGGAGCATGGTCAAGATGGCGGTGTGCCCTTGCTCCATCACGCGCGCGAGCTCCAGCTCACCCGCGCCTTGGACCTCGCGCCTGAGCGCCTCCAGCTGCGCCTCGCTCAGATGACCAGCCTCACGCAGCGCCTCATCTAAGGGCAGCGCCTCGCGCTGCGCACATCGCAGCAGCTCGCTCAAGGAGACGAGCCCGCGCGCGAGCGCGAGCTGACCGATATGAATATCTGCAGATGCCCTCATCGTGCCTTTGCCATGCATCGGCGGCGCTGGTGTCGCGCCTGTGCGCGCGCGCGACGTCCTCGCCGGTGTGTCTGTCAGACCATAGCTGCACCTTATAAGGAGCGACGCTCAGATGCTAGCGCGGCGCTCAGAGGCCGCTGTTTAGCCCTGTCGCTGCGTCGCACGAGCTGCGTTGCTATTTTTTCAAAGAAAGTGATTGACGCGCCCCTGGCTCAGGCGCATAGTGCGCCTCCGCTTCGGCGGTCGCCACGAGGTCATTCGAAAAGAATGACGACACGGTGAAAAAAAAGAGGTTGACATGGCGAGCCGAGAGGTTCATAAGTCACAACCTCGCAGCGAGCGGAAGTTCGCCGCACCGGCGCCTCGCTCACCAGCGGCGCGCCTCTTTGAAAAGTGAATAGGAGCCTGGAAGAGACAAGGCGTCTGCGCATCACAAATGCAGACGCTGATCAATGGGCAGGTCGGGTTGACGTGTAGGTGTGACTCGTGAAGGCGCTGGATAGGCGACCGTCACAAGGAGCACCTCAGATAAAGCGTCGAAAATAGTGCCGACCCTATCCCGTTGAGCTGTCTCTGATTTATGGCAAGCCATATGATTTGAGATGAGTT
>CAYXWB010000293.1:0-6784 GCA_964468515.1 uncultured Bradymonadales bacterium
GCGACGCGCTGATCTGCGCGGGGCTTGTGCGGCTGCGCGATGCGCTGCGCTGATAAACTGACGGGCGTGAGGGTGAGGCTTGTTAAGCCTCACCCTCACGCCCTTCATCGGCAGGAGAGCGTCAACGTGCTTTAAGGGGCGCACTCTTCGGGCAGCTCCTCATAGGCGCCTTCGACGCAGCGGACCACGAGGTCGACGCAGATCGGATCTGCACCAGCGAGCAGCGGGACCAAGGTGCATTGGTTCGCGCGGCACTCAAAGCGGGTGCCTGTGGGGCGGATGAGAGGACAGTCGCTGACGCGCTCGCATGGCGAGGGCTCATCGATCATGTCGTTCCCATTGTTATCCTTGCCGTCGCACAGCTCGGGCGCGTCCGGGAAGATGGTAGCATCGGTGTCATCTGGGTCAGGGGCGCTGGAGTTAGGGCAGCGCGCGATCTGCTCTGGGGTGCCAGTGCCCCAGCCATCACCGTCCATATCGATGCACATCTCCTCCATGACGGGGGGGCGCACATGACAGGTGTTGTTGGCCATATTGCAGACGTAGTTGAACTCCGAGCAGTCGTTGTCTGAGGCGCAATAGAAGAGGTCCTCTTTGAGGAGGAACTCATCATCAACGAGACAGCTCGGGGCGCTGACGAGGAGGCCAGCGAGGGCGAGGGGGGCGAGTGAGCGTGAGAGGTGGCGCATGGGGTCATGCTCCTGGGCGCAGCGCGCGCATAGAGAGGAGGATCAGAAGCGCATGGAGGCGCCGACACCGACAACTTCGGGGGACAAGATGGGGGAGAGTTGGAGGCGATGAGCATAGTCTTCTTCATCGACATCGCTGCCGAAGTCGACCAAGAAGAGGACCGCGCTGGTGACGCCGAGGGCGAGGCCGAGGCCATAGAAGACGTTGGCAGTGGTGGCGGTGCTCTGAATTTCTTGGACGCGCTGACGCGCTTGACGCTGGGTGAGGTCGGCGTAGCGGTCGCCCATGCGGGGGCTGTTCTTGAGCTCGTCTTCTTGGCTGGAGGCGTCGAGGCCGAAGTAGACGCCGCCGCCGATACAGAGCGCTGCGAGCCCCGCAGTGGTGTAGGCGAAGACGGTCTGGATGGTGCTTGAGCCAGCGCCATCACCGATGGCGGTGGTGTCTGTGGGGGTGCGCAGATCGAAGGCGTAGCGCACAGCGGGCGGGACGGTGTCAAGCACGGCGCCAAAGCTGCCGAGGTCGTCATAGGACTTGGTCTTGACGAAGAGGCGATCTTGAACGTCGAACAGGTCAAAGACGAAGCGATAGCCGGAGCCTTGCTGCGAGGCGCGCGCGATGAGCAGGTAGTCGGTCTGAGCCTCGGAGCCGACGCTGCCTAAGCAGATGGGCTCACGGACGCAGGTGTCTGTGCCGCGCTCCTCGATGAGGGGCATGACGGCGTCACCACGATCGATGGTGTAGCGCTTGCGGACAGCCTCAAGCTCGACGAGGAGTTTGTCTTGAAGGTCGACGCGCTGCGAGGTGCTGACACCCTCACCGGCGACGACGATGACCGAGAGGAGGCGCCCCTTGGTGGGAGCAGGGGCGTTGGGGTCAGTGGCCTCAACAGCATCCTCCTCATCAAAGGACATGCTCTCGTCCTCATCAAAGGCCATGTCATCATCTTGAGCGAGGGCGCGCGCGGGCGCGACGATGAGGCTGAGCGGCGCGAGCCACAGCAGCGCGATGAGGAGCGACCGCGTGCGCATAGGACCTCTCACCAACACATAAGGTGGTTAAACAAGCTAGGGTCAGCTCACCGAGCGCGAGGCTGACGCGCGAGCGTTACGGCCTCTGGGTGTAGCACAGTGATAGAGAGGGCGCAACCTTTGGACCAGCGCAGGCGCGACTCGCGCGAGACAAGCGCGCGCGGCTGAGGTAGCGTGGCGAGCCGCGCTGATCGGATGGAGCCAGCTTGACACAGGACCAGCAAGACAAGAGCGCGCAGGCGCACCCAGGGAGCTCGCTGGAGGATGTCCCGCTGCCGCGTGAGCTGGGCGATGAGCCGAGCGAGCAGGAGGACGTCGAGCTGCTGCGAGCGCGTCACACGGCGCTGGCGACCCGTCTGAGCGCGAGCCCCGCGCCGACGGCGATGGTGGCCAAGCCAGGGCTGCTGTTAAGATGGCTGACGCGCTTGTTGTTCGCGCGCGTGTTGTTTGAGCGCCGCTGCGTGGACATGATCGAGGACACGGCGCGGCGCGGGCGCGTGGTGTATGTGATGCGCCAGCGCAGCCGCTTGGACTACCTCTATTACAACGCTGCCTTTGTGACGCACGGGCTGCCGCTTGCGCGCCAGAGCAACGGGCCAGCGATGTTATGGTTCAGCGCGCCGTGGGCTTGGCTCAAGGCGCTCTGGCGGCGCGGCCCGCAGGCGCCTGTGGAGGAGCAGGTCGAGGCGCTGGTGGCGAGCGGGCAGCCCGCGCTGCTGTTCTTGGAGTCGCCGGGGCAAGACAGCGATGAGGAGCTGGAGCTGAGCCAGCGCTACATGTATCGGCTGATGCGGTTGCAGCAGCGCCAGCCTGGCGAGGCGATCTATCTGGTGCCGCTGTCGCTGTTCTGGGCGCGCAGGCCTGATCCCAGGCATGTGTCGTTCTTGCATGACGTGTTCGGGACACCGCAGCGGCCAGGGTTCTTTCGCAAGGTGGTGGAGGTCTTCCAGACGACGTGGCAGAGCTTCTTCAACCTGGGTCAGCCGATGGCGCAGGTGTCAGGGCCGCTGTCGTTGCGGGAGCTGATGCGGGAGTATCCGGACGCGGGGGCGGCGGATCTGTGCGAGCTGGCGAGCGCGCGGCTGTTGGAGGAGTTCGAGCGAGAGCAGCATGTGCTGCTGGGGCCGACGGGGGAGCCGCCTGAGGAGGTGTTCCGCGAGCTCGCGCAGCGGCCTGAGATCGCGCAGGCGGTGCAAGCGCTGGCCAGTGAGACAGGGGAGTCGGAGGCGAAGCTGCGGCGCAAGGTGCGGGCGTACTTCGATGAGATCGCGGCGGCGCAGAGCTTGTTCGTGCTGAAGCTGTTCTCGCTGGTGTTGGGGCTGGTGTTCTATCGCATCTACGACGGCTTCGAGGTGGATGAGGCGGGCCTAGCGCGGGTGAGGGAGGCGGGCAAGACGAGCTGCTTGATCTTGATGCCGAGCCACAAGAGCCACATCGACTATCTGATCTTGAGCTATCTGTTCTATCAATACGGGCTGATGCCGCCGCACATCGCGGCTGGTGTGAACCTGTCGTTCTTCCCGTTGGGGGCGCTGTTTCGGCGCGCGGGGGCGTTCTTTATTCGGCGCAGCTTCAAAGGGGAGACGCTCTACCCGCTGGTGTTCCGTGAGTATCTGATCCATCTGATGCGCCAGAGCTACCCGATCGAGTTCTTCATTGAGGGGACGCGCAGCCGCACGGGCAAGCTGATCAAGCCGCGCACGGGGATGTTGGAGATGATCGTGCGCGCGCGGGCGGCGGGGCGTGTGGACGCGGTGAGCGTGGTGCCGATCTCGGTGGGATATGAGCGGATCATTGAGGAGCGCGCGTACTCGCGGGAGCTCTTGGGAGAGGAGAAGCGGCGCGAGGGTTTGGCGGAGCTGTTGAAGGCGCCGCGCGTGCTGACGAGTCGTTATGGGCGTCTCTATGTGCAGTTCGCGGAGCCGATCTCGGTGGATGATTATCTGGATCAGTACGCGATCGATCGCGCGCGGCTGGACACGCCGCAGATGGACGCGCTGATCGCGCGGCTGGGGCATCGGATCATCTATGATATTAATCGCGTGAGCGCGGTGACGCCGACGGCGCTGGCGGCGACGGTGTTGTTGAACAACACGGCGCGTCATGTGGACAGGCAGCGGCTGTGTCAGGAGGCGGGCTTCTTGTTGAGGTTCTTGCGGCGGCCCTCAGCGAGCGCGCGGCTGTCGCGCACGCTGGCGGTGGCGCTGGAGGGGTTGAGCGAGCAGGCGGCCGAGCTGGAGCTAGGGGAGGCGGCGTGGCCCGCGCTAGAGGAGGCGCTGGGGCTGTTCGAGGGGGCGCAGCAGGTGGCTTGGCGTAAGGATGGCGAGGATCGGCTGTGGCGTGTGCCGGATGAGGCGCGTATGGAGCTGTCGATCTATCGTAACACGCTGGTGCATCTGTTCGTGCCGGAGGCGCTCTTGGCAGCTGCTGCGCTGAAGCTGCAAACGACGCAGCTGGCGCATGACGCGCTGCGCGAGGAGACCCGCTTCTTGAGTCGGCTGTTCAAGTATGAGTGGATCTACGAGGAGCGGGCGCGCTTTGAGACGGTGTTTCGGCGCACATTAGCGGGGTTTGAGCGCGCGGGCTGGGTGCAACTGGCGGGGGATGGGGCAGAGCCGACGATCACGATCACGAGCGCGGGGCGAGGGGCGCTGGCGTTCTTGCGGCGGATGGTGCTGCCGTTTCTGGAGGCGTACGCCATCATGGCGGCGCAGCTGGAGGATTGCGTGGACACGGAGCGTGAGCGCGGGGCGCTGCTGAGCGCGGCGATGACGCAAGGGCGCGGTGACTTCATGAGGGGGCGGATCTTGTTCTATGAGAGCCTGTCCAAGCCGACCTTCACCAACGCGCTGAGGTTGTTCACGGACTGGGGCGCGGTGCAGGAGCGTCGCGACGCGTCGCGCAAGAAAGAGCAGGTGCTGTATCAGGTCAGCGCGACGTGGCGCGAGGGGCAGGAGCATGTGGCGCTGCGTCAGCACTTGGAGGCGCTGGTATACCAAGAGGAGGCGCTGAGCGCGCCGACGCTGGGGGGCTGAGCGGCGCATGTTCCGGGAGAGATTGAAGGCGCGCGCGTTGACGCGCACCTAGGTGATGCTTAGTATCATCTCATCGAGTGAATGACCGTTCATTCACAGCGCATCACTCGCCGCGCGCCTTGTGGTGCCCCGCATGACGACACGGCGCCCCACCCCCAGAGAGACAGAGCTATGACAGAAGATAAAGAGGCCCCTCGCGGTTGCGCGTTCTTGCTGCGCGAGGTGGGCGCCGAGGAGATCCTGACGCCAGAGGGGTTCACCGAGGATCAGCGCATGTTCGCGGCGTCCGCGCGCGAGTTCATGGTGCGCGAGGTGGTGCCGCACGCCGACGCGATGGAGCATGGCGATCATGAGCTGATGGCCAAGCTCCTGCGCAAGGCGGGGGATCAGGGGCTGCTGATGATCGACATCCCGGAGGTCTATGGCGGGCTGGGGGTGGACAAGACGACGAGCATGTTGGTCACGGAGCAGATGTCGCTGTATGCGAGCTTCTCGGTGACGTACGGCGCGCATGTGGGCATCGGGACGTTGCCGCTGCTGTACTTCGGCGATGCGGAGCAGAAGGCGCACTGGCTGCCCAAGCTCGCCACTGGCGAGGTGTTGGCGGCGTATGCATTGACGGAGCCGGGCTCGGGATCAGACGCCCTGGCGGCCAAGACCAAGGCGGTGCTGACGGAGGATGGTGAGCACTACATCCTCAACGGCACCAAGATGTGGATCACCAACGCGGGGTTCGCGGACCTGTTCACGGTGTTCTGTCAGGTGGACGGCGACAAGTTCACCGCCTTCTTGGTGGAGGCCGACCGCGAGGGGGTGTCCACAGGCGCAGAGGAGAAGAAGATGGGGCTCAAGGGCTCCTCCACGCGCCTGCTGATCTTGGAGGACGTGAAGGTGCCCAAGGCGAACCTCTTGGGGGAGGTCGGCCAGGGGCACAAGATCGCGTTTAACATCTTGAACATCGGTCGCTTTAAGCTCGGCGTGGGCGTGCTCGGCGGCAGCAAGCGGCTGCTGGAGGTCGCGGCCAAGTACGCGAACGAGCGCGTGGCGTTTGGGCAGCCGATCGCGCAGTTCGGGGCGATTCAGCTCAAGCTCGGTGAGATGGCGTCGCGCCTGTATGCGCTGGAGTCGGCGTGTTATCGCGTGGCGGGCTACATGGATCGCAACCTCGACACGATCGACCCGAGCGCGGCCGACTATGCCGCGCGCACGATGGCGGCGATCGAGGAGTTCGCGATCGAGGACTCGATCATGAAGGTGCTCGGCTCCGAGGTCGGGATGTACGTCGCCAGCGAGGCGGTGCAGATCCACGGCGGCATGGGCTACTCGGCGGAGTATGAGGTCGAGCGTGGCTACCGCGACATGCGCATCAACATGATCTTTGAGGGGACCAATGAGATCAACCGGATGTTGATCCCAGGCATGATCCTCAAGCGCACGATGAAGGGCGAGCTGAACCTGTTTGAGAAGATCCAGGAGGTGGAGGCGGCGCTGAGCGCGCCGGAGCCCGCCAAGGCGCCCGCGCATGACGCGCCGGAGCTTGCGTTTGATCGCTTCCTGGTGGAGCAGGCCAAGAAGATCGCGGTGCACGCGTCAAACCAGGCGATCCAGAAGTATATGATGGGCCTTCGCGACCAGCAGGAGGTCTTGATCGCGCTGGCAGACCTGATCATCGACGTCTACACGATGGACTCGACGGTGGCGCGCACGCTGCAGCTGCTGAAGGCGCGCGGCGAGGAGGCGACGGCGGCGCAGCGCGCGGCGACGCGGCTGTATGTGGCGCAGGCGTCGAGCCGGGTGCGTGAGACGGCCGAGTCGGTGCTCAGCCACATCGCAAGCGGCGCGAAGCTGGACGCGCTGCTTGATGGCCTGGGCCGCTTGCATGTGGCGCCGCGCGTGGACACGATCGGGCTGCGTCGTCAGGTGGCGCAGCTGGTGGTGGAGCGCGAGAAGTATCCGTTCTGAGGCCCCTGTGCGGTGGCGGGGGGGGGGGGGGGGGGGGGGGGGGGCGGGGGGGGGGGGGGGGGGGGGGGG